>JAJRTW010000259.1 GCA_024278075.1 Bacteroidota bacterium
AGCAAAGCGAGCAGGGGGTTGTCCTACAATCTGCAAGGCATAAGGGCATAATAAATCCATTTCCTTGCACTTTCTAATTGAATAGTTTTCGTAATTACTATAACAATAAACAGTTAGTACTTTTTGAGGGCAATCTAAATATGAATAACGATACGACCAGAGAAAGAAAGCACAGAACGATTGCCACCAACCGTAAGGCTTACTACGAGTTTAAGATAGAAGACAAACTCGAGGCGGGGATTGTTCTGCAAGGGACTGAAGTCAAATCTTTGAGATCGGGCAAATGCAGTTTGCAGGAAGCATATGCCGCCTTCAAAGGCCAAAGCAATGAACTCTATCTACTGAACCTACATATCAACCAATACGAGCATGGCAATATCGCAAATCACGAACCCAAGCGCGAACGCAAACTCCTTGTCAAAGAAAGAGAAGCCCGGAAGCTGAGGTCGGCTCTGCGTGAAAAAGGCTTTACTTTAGTGCCTTTATCAATTTATTTCTCCGGCCACTTGGTTAAGTTAGAGCTTGCCCTGGTGAGCGCCAAGAAGAAATACGATAAACGGGAAGCAACCAAGAAAAGGGAAACCGAGCGAGATATCCGGAGGAAATTCAGAGGATGACCTCAATTCGCAATCCGTAATTTGTAATCCGTAATTGATTATTCAAACTCCTTCATAGCGTCGATCAGGGCATTCTCGATATTCTTTTCCCCCATCCAATGCCCCGATTCTTCGGCAATAATCAGCTTCGAGTCCGGCAGCCTTTGATGGAGGCGATAAGCATTGATGGGCGGGCAAATCATGTCATAGCGCCCGTTGACCATCACAAGGGGTATATCTTTGATTTTATAAGCATTGTCCAGCAACTGCCCTTCTTCCAAAAAGCAGCCATTAGCCATATAGTAATTTTCGATTAGGCCGAAGGCAATCGGATTAAAACCTTCAAGAATCCTGTCCACAGAGGAATCCGGCAGATTAAGGCTCGATATTTTTATCTCGTACTCCGCCCATAGCCTGCTCAGCCTATACCTATTATTAATCGTACCATTCAGCATCAAATCCACAAGGAATTCGGATATCGATACGCTGTCGGGTTTTTGAAGTGAAGAAATAAAATCATCATAGACATGGGGGAAAAACTTCCTTACTCCGCCATTGTAAAAGTGGTCTATCTCTTCTTTGGTTGAAGTAAATATCCCACGCAAAACTAATCCGCTCACATTTTCGGGATAAGTCTCGGCATAAGCCAGTCCGAGGGTCGATCCCCACGAACCACCGAATAAAATTATCTTGCCAAGATTCAGTTTATTTCGCAATTTTTCAATATCATCCACCAAATCCCATGTAGTATTTTCTTTAATTACTGCAAACGGTTTCGATTTGCCGGCACCGCGCTGGTCGAACAGCACAATAAGAAATTTATCCGGGTTGAAGAACCTGCGCATATATGGCGAAGACCGCCCGCCCGGGCCGCCGTGAAGCACGAAAACAGGTTTGCCCTCCGGATTGCCCGACAGCTCGTAATATAGTTCATGCAGGCCGGATACTTTTAGAATTCCGGTCTCATACGGTTCGATCTTTGGCCATAAATTCGACACTGGAACATGAAGTGATTTACAACTAATAACTATTAGTAATAATATCAGATTCAATATAATCAGTAATAATCTTCGCATTTTATTCGCTCTCAGTTGATATGATATTAAAAAATGCTATGTTTGTAAATTAGTTGTAATAGTAAATTAGTAATGATAGTAAATTAGTAATGATAGTAAATTAGTAATAATTGTAACTCACGTTACGCATTTTTTTGTTCAATAGCCCTTACATTTATGGACACTACTGTGTCGGGGACAATTATTACAATGAAACAATGGGTTTTAACCCAAAGAACTTACATCTGTGGCTAAAGCCAAGCGTTTTTTGTGTAAATTATCCCCCGGCCTAAAGGCCGGAGCTAGTAAATATCATTTTGCGTAACATGAGTTAGTAAATTAATAATATTAATCAATTATATTGTTCCTAAAATAATATTTTCGCCTAATGAATCTTAATAATCTCATAAAGTCTGCCGATGTTCTGAACATTTCCGGCAAAACCGGCATCAATATATCCGGCATCCACTACGATTCGAGGCGATGCAGGCAGGGGTCTCTTTTTGTAGCCGTCAGGGGGGAGTTGGCCGATGGACATAATTACATTGACAGGGCAATTGCACTGGGTGCTGCGTGCATAGCGTGCGAAGAATTGCCGGATGAACTCAATCGCGGAATTACATATTTAAAAGTAGCAAACTCACGCATTGCACTTGCTCAGTTGTCACACGCCTGGTGGGGTTTCCCTTCCCGGGATATGGCCATTATAGGAGTAACCGGCACTAACGGCAAGACAACCGTTACTTTCCTGCTAAGGGCCATATTCGATGCTGGCGGAAAGAACACCGGACTCATAGGCACAACCGGCATTTATTACGCCGGCAAATCAATCACAGCTGCCCACACCACACCGGAATCACTCGAAATATGCGGTATACTGAGTGATATGAGGCAAGCAGGTGTTGATACGGTTATAATGGAAGTATCCTCGCACGCCCTTGTGCAGCACCGCACCCGCGGTATAAACTTCAACGGGGCGGTATTCACCAACCTTACGCACGAGCATCTGGATTATCACAAAACTATTGATGAATACGCCTCGGCCAAGCGGATTATTTTCGACTCCCTCGATGAATCGGGCATTGCGATTGTCAACGGCGATTCCGAGTATGCGAAATATATGCTGATTGGAACTAAGGCAAAAAATATAATGACAGTGGGCAGAAAGAATGATTCCTCGCATATTATCCGAAACGAAAAACTAACCCTCGATTCCTCCGCTTTTGAATTGGCAGACATTAAAACAGGGGAATCCCTGCCTATTACCATACCGCTCACCGGCAGGTTCAACATTGAAAATGCAGCTATCAGTGCCGCAGTTGGAATTGCTTTTGGGATAGGCCGCCGTGCAATTACGAATGCACTAAGCACATCAGCCGGCGCTCCCGGGCGTATGCAGCGAATAGCTCTGAAGAACGGCGCAATCGCCATTGTGGATTACGCCCACACTCCCGATGCACTGGCCAAAGCATTGAATGCCTGCCGCGACGCAATGGCTGCCACCGGCAATACTACGAATAAGCTAATATCCGTATTCGGCTGCGGTGGCGACCGCGATAAAGCCAAACGCCCTGCTATGGGGAGCATTTCAACTAGCACCGCCGACTATACGATTATCACCGATGATAACCCGCGCACGGAAAATCCTATGGAAATTATTAATGACATTCTGAAGGGCATAGACCAGAGCAAGGATAATTTCAAGGTTGTAAGCGGCAGGCGGCAGGCTATCGAATTTGCCATAGGTTTATCAAGCAAGGATGATATTATTCTCGTGGCGGGCAAAGGCCACGAAGATTACCAGATTATCGGCACGGTTAAACACCATTTTGATGATGCCGAAGTGCTTGGCAGGTTTTGTTGATGGGGGAAGGGGAGGGGCTAATTGCAGCAATATCACATCACACACCACCTCTCATTTCACAACCATTTCATCCCATACAAAAGGTCTTATTTGTTTTTAATCGATCTGTAGATGAAATATAATCCTGCAACGATCAGCGGAATGCTCAGAATCTGCCCCATATCCAAAAACATATTTGCCTCAAAGGCCGATTGCTTCTCTTTTATAAATTCGATGATAAATCTTGCCCCGAATATTAATATCAGAAATAGTCCGAAGAGCTGCCCCGGTGGAAGTCTGGATTCGAATTTCTTATACCTGAGAATTAATAATACAAATATTATCAAATATGAGAAGGCCTCGTAAAGCTGGGCTGGGTGGCGCGGCACCAGGTCAATTCTTTCGAATATTATTGCCCACGGGACGCTTGCCGGCACTCCGATTATTTCAGAATTAAAAAAGTTGCCCAACCTGATGAAAAAACCGGCAAGAGCTATCACTATCACAATCCTGTCCAATATCCAGAGGAGCGAAATATCTTTTCTCTTTCTGCTGTATAGCCACAGGGCAAGCATAATCCCGACTGCCGCTCCATGGCTGGCAAGCCCGCCCCGCCATACTTTGATAATCTCCAAAGGATTCATCATGTAGTAGGCGGGTTCGTAGAACAGGCAATGGCCCAGCCGGGCGCCTATCACCGTCCCCAATATCATCGTTAATGTTAATGCTTCGAGGTCTATAAGCGATTTGCCCTCTTTCTTAAATATCCACTGCATAATCTGGTAGCCGACTACAAATCCTGAAGCAAACAGCAATCCGTACCATCTTATATGAATTCCCCAAAATTCAACAATCTCAGGTGAAATATTCCAATTAATAGCTGATATTATGTTCATATATTATTTATTATTTATTGAGACTATTGAATAATAGGGCAGTTATCATTTTAGTAACAATTTGCAAATAGTACAGCGAAAAGACAGTTTATTCTGAACCCTTCGACTCCGCTCAGTGTGACTATTATAGTGTCATAGTGAGCGGAGTCGAACTATAGACACGATCGGCATGGCTCAGGATAAACTCCGTGAAGAACCCAGTATTTATGCGGTTTATGGATTCTTCAGTCGCTCCGCCACGAGTTGCCCCGCTACTTCTGAATGACAGTTCATAGTTCTGACGGTTGTTACAACCGGCAATCCTCTGAAGTTGAGTTTGGCATGGGTACGGCATGCCGTGCCTCTACACTTCAATATATTTGTCCCTTGCAACATACGATGACATTTTCATACATTATAGGGCGTTGAAATGACAGCAAGAATCGAGATTTTCAGAAGTCTCTATTGATTATTATTTATTTTTGTTTAATATCATTAGTTGCCGGTTTTATTATTCGCCGTTGCATCGGCAGCCCAAAATAGCTTTTCCCGTAATAAATCGAAAAATGATGACCCAATTGGCTTAATTAGTTTAACACTTGCCTGCGATTTCTTGAATACTACTGTATCGTTATGCCTGATAGTTCTTTCCAGCTGGCCGTCAGCAACAAGGGAAGCCGATCCGGTCTGGGAAAAAACCTTTAATTCCAGTTCGCTGCTGTCCGGGATAACCAATGGCCTTAATGTGAGCGAATGCGGAGAAATTGGGGTTAGGCACAGCACTTCGGTATAAGGTGCTATAATCGGCCCGCCGCAGGAGAGCGAGTAAGCCGATGAACCAGTCGGCGTGGTGACAATAAGGCCGTCGGCACGATAATCGCCAATATAATTGCCATTTGCATAAGCCTTTAGTGTAATCAGCTTCGACGAATCTTTCTTTTCGATAACAAAGTCGTTGAGTGCGTATATCCTTTCGCCATTAAGATTGGTCTCGAGCACCGAGCGGTCAACCAGGCGATAGTTTCCTTCCATCAAGGCATGCAATGATTGCTCTATCATCTCGACCGAATATTCGGCCAGAAAGCCAAGCCGGCCAACGTTCACACCCATAATCGGCAGCCCGGATTCAATGAACATCCTGGCAGCCGACAGCATAGTGCCGTCGCCGCCAAAAGAAATTACAATGTCGGCAAGTCTTTCAAATTCCTCCTTGCTGCAAGCATTTACTTTCTCTTTTATATCGATTGAGAAATAATCCACCAATTCCCGGGAAGCATAGACTTCGGTGTTAAGGCCAATCAGAGTTCTCGCTGCAAACTCCGCCCATTTGCGTGCTTCGGGCTTTCCGGTACTTTCGAATAATGCAATCTTTTTCATATATATCTCCGGCTATACAACTTCATCGAAACCAAGTGGTGTTTCCTCGATGATTTCAGGCCAACAAATCAGATAGTTCTATTAAAAAAGGCCTCAATGGTTTTTGCTTAGCCCAGGTTTCTTCAAGAGGAGTATAGCAAATATCATTATACGTCTTGCCAATCATTACATCGGTTTGGCCCTGGAGCAAAGCATCAACGGCAGCAACACCCAAATGACTTGCCAGCACGCGGTCCCGCACCGTCGGGCTGCCACCTCTTTGAACATGGCCGAGTATCGTTACTTTTGCGGCAAGATCAAATTTTTCGTTCATCAATTTAGCAATGTCAGCTGCCCCGCCAACTTCATCGCCTTCGCCCACAATCACTATCGTGCGGCTTTTTCTTCCTTGTTTCAGTATTCTGTGGAACAGGGTGTCAAGATTTGTAACAGTTTCCGGAACGGCAATATACTCGGCACCGCATGAGATGCCAACATTCATTGCAATATGCCCGGCGTGGCGCCCCATCACTTCAATAATAAACACCCTGCCATGCGAATCGGCCGTATCCCGAATCCTGTCTATCGCCTCGGTGGCTGTGTTAATAGCAGTATCGAAGCCAATCGTGTATTCGGTTCCGAATAAATCATTGTCAATTGTGCCGGGAGTGCCTACAATTGGGATTTTATGCTCCTGCCATAGTGCATGCGCCCCATGGAAAGTACCATCGCCGCCGCAGGCAATAATGCCGTCTATGCCGGATTCACGAATGCTTTCGGCAGCTGCGGCGCGCCCTCCGGGTTTTATAAATTCCTTAGACCGGCTTGTTTTTAATATCGTGCCACCCCTCGAAATTATATTGGCCGTTTTCTTCTTCCCAAGCTTAATGAATTTACCGTTAATCATCCCCGAATAACCGCCTACAATCCCGATGCACTTAACGCCACGCGCCCGGCAAGTGCGTGCCACTGCCCTGATGTGGGCATTCATTCCCGGTGCGTCTCCGCCGCTTGTGAAAACTGCTATCTTTTTCATGGCCATGCCAAAAGAAATAATGAGTCCTTAGTTGGAAACAAAATTAAATTAAAAAGGGGTTATAATCAATAAAAAAAACCGTTCGGAGTTTGGCAATGGGCTAAATCAGCAACTAAATCTTACGAGTGTACGACTTTTTGATAGTGATAGACATCGTGATTGGAGAAGCAATATTTAATCCCACATTGTGGGTTTAATTCCCCGCTGCTTGCGGCGATTATTAAATTCTGTTAAACATTGCTACTCCGCTGCTTGCGGCGGGGTAGTTCATTCCCCTATCCCCGCAATAAGCCGGATTTATCCCCGCGATAGCCCCTTATGAAGTCAGAGATTTGCATAGCTTTTTTGCCCTGCAATTGAATCTCCGATAATTCCAATGCTCCCGAGCCGCACCCAACATACATCCGTAGGTTTTCAATAATATACCGGCCCGGCTCGATGTTTATTTCTTCGGCCGGCTTAACCCTGAAAATCTTTAATACACTGCCATCCCAAACAGTCCATGCCCCCGGCACGGGCGAGGTTCCGTGAATAAACCTCAATAGTTTTCCGGCGTGATTTGTCCAATCGATTTCGCACTGCTCCCGGAACAGCTTCGGGGCCGGCGTGGCCTCGGCGTCGCTTTGCGGCAATGCTTTGTAATTGCCTTCGATTAGCACATCTATTGTTTCGATTGCCAGTTCCGCCGCCATTGGCATCAAAGAATCGTGCAAGTCCCCGGCAGTGGCAGAATCATCAATATTGATTTCTTTCATCAGCAGCATATTCCCGGTATCGACTTTCTTTTGGAGGATGAACGAAGTTAGCCCGGTTTTAGATTCGCCGTTGATAATTGCCCAATTGATAGGTGCGGCGCCCCTGTATTTTGGCAACAGGCTGCCGTGGATATTGAAGGCGGCTATATTGGCTTTTGAGTAAATTGCCTCCGGCAGGATTCGGAAGGCGATAACGACTATAATATCCGGGCCGATTGCTTTTATCTGCGATTCGAATTCATCGGATTTCAACGATTCCGGCTGCAAGGTGGGGATGCCCAAATCCAGGGCCGCAGTTTTAACAGCCGTAGGCTGCAATTTCCTGCCCCTGCCTTTGGGTTTGTCGGGGGCGGTCACGCAGGCGGCTATGCCAAATTGACGGTTGATTTCCCTAAGAGCCGGAACGGCAAATTCCGGCGTGCCCATAAATACTATTTTCGTCTTGCCAGCCATCGGTGCGATAATATTCCCAAGCAGTGAATAAATGAAAAGATATGAGCATCAGATTATTATACTGATAAAGCCAAGCCGCTATTTAGATATTATGTAATGTTGATAATATATTAAAGCCTTAACTTATGCTGCCATAACAAAATTAATTAATATCCGTTCCTTATACAATTAATTATATGCAATTAATAATACCAAGTAATAAGTGTCCGATAAAAATACAGCAAATTAGTGATAATCGCAGCATTAAACTCCGTTTTGGCCTATATTGTGCCATTATGGATGCAATTTTTGAATTAGCGAAAAAAAAATCTAAACGTGTCATTCCGACCAATCCGGCATCATAATCAAGTCAAAACCCCCGGCATCTTCGGAACAATAGTTCCTTCGACGCCACCCCCTTTGAAACAAGCTCGCTTGGCTAATGGGTTTAAAGTCTCCCTTTCTCAAAGGGAGATTTAGAGGGTTTCCGTATTTTGCCATGGCATTATAGCTTCATATCCTGATGTCTATAACCAGATTCCCGCTGGAGTTTATCCTGAGCGAAGCCAAAGGGCTCAGGATAGACTGCCGAAGGGCGGCAATGACACGTGGCAGTTCACGTAGGTTGTATTCAGCAAGATTTTCGTTTTTTAACCGGACAGTAGTGATATGCAATTAAAGAATTAAAGAATTAAAGAATTAAAGAATTAAAGAATTAAAGAATTAAAGAATTAAAGAATTAAAGAATTAAAGAATTAAAGAATTAAAGAATTAAAGAATTAAAGAAT
>JAJRTW010000260.1 GCA_024278075.1 Bacteroidota bacterium
GGATCGGGGTCCGGTATGACATGCTTTAATATTATATTTCACAGATTTCAAAATTGCATCCATAATAGCACGATATAAGCCAAAAAGGAGCTTATTACTGCGACTATCACTAATTGTCTGCATTTTAACCGGACACTTGTGACAAGAGATACTAAAATTGTTTTGTCTGAGAACAAGAGTAAAATGTATTTTATTAATTCTCAAAGAAGAACAATACAAAAAATTACCGTTGAAGGATGTGCAATAACAATTGGATTGAGATGCGATTATTTAGTTATTTGCAACCGGAATATCGAACATTTCGTTGAACTAAAAGGCAGTGATGTTAAACATGCAATCGAGCAAATTGAAGCATCAATAAAGAAGCTAAGTAAAAGTCCGACACAAAAAGATAAGTGGTCTTTTGTTATTTATTTTCATTGTCCGTTAACAACAACTACTGTTCAGAAATATAAAAAAATATTTAAGAAGAAATATAATTCAAGTCTTATTGTTGAAAGAAGCGGATTTGAATATACTTTAAACTGATCCCCCCCCCTTAGAAAAACCTCCTCTTGAACCACAGGGCAACGTTAACCAGCATAATCAGCACCGGCACCTCCACCAGCGGGCCGATTACGGCGGCGAAAGCCTCGCCCGAATTAATGCCGAACACCCCGACGGCCACGGCTATGGCCAGCTCGAAATTATTGCTCGCTGCGGTGAAGGACAATGTAGCCGTTTTGGAATAACCCGCACCGAATTTCCGGCCCATATAGAAAGACACCAGAAACATTATGACGAAGTAAATCAGCAGCGGAATAGCTATCCTAACCACATCAAGCGGCAGCTCCACAATGTATTCACCCTTCAGCGAGAACATAACCAGGATAGTAAACAGCAGTGCAATCAACGTCAACGGGCTTATCTTCGGAATGAATACTTTCTCGTACCAGCCTTTGCCTTTGATTTTAATTAGCGAGAATCGGGTGAGGATTCCGGCGATAAAGGGTATGCCGAGATAAATAAATACGCTCTCGGCTATCTGTGCGATTGTTATATCAACGGCAAAGGTCTCAATGCCCAGCCAGTCGGGGATTACCGTCAGAAACACGTAGGCGTAGGCCGAGAAGAACAGCACCTGAAAGATTGAATTGACAGCCACCAGACCTGCGGCATATTCGGTGTCGCCGCCGGCAAGGTCGTTCCAGACTATCACCATCGCGATGCAGCGGGCCAGGCCGATTAGGATTAGACCGGCCATGTAATGCGGGTAATCCTGCAAGAATATTATGGCCAGCAAAAACATAAGCACCGGGCCTATCAGCCAGTTCTGAATCAGCGACAAAGTTAGCACCTTAACGTTCCGAAATACATCGCCCAATTCCTCGTACTTAACTTTGGCCAGCGGCGGGTACATCATAACAATCAATCCGATTGCGATTGGCCAGTTTGTTGTGCCGGACTGGAGGCCGCTCCAGAAGCCCACCACCGACGGCCAGGCATAGCCCGATATGACACCGACGAGCATTGCAAGGAAAATCCACAGCGTGAGGTAGCTGTCCAAAAAGCCGAGTTGCCGGGTGAGTTTTGGCATATTATTCATTAATATTTTGGTAGAATTCATAAAACTGTTTCTTTATCTGATTCCTCACCCGTCTGAACTCATTAAGGATTTCCTCTTGAGTGCCTGTTGCATCGGCGGGGTCGTCAAATCCCATGTGCAATCTTGAAACGACTTTGCCCGAGAATGAAGGGCATGTCTCGCGTGCATGGCCGCATACGGTAATCACATAATCGAAGCTGTCGTTAATAAAATCATCGGCTTTTTTGGGCCAATGCCCGGATATATCTATTCCCAATTCCTTCATTACCTTTACTGCTTCGGGGCTGACGTTTGCAGCCGGATTGGTGCCGGCCGAATGTACTTCCAGTTTACTATCTAACAATTCACTATCGAAGGATTCCAGCAGGCCTTCAGCCATTTGGCTGCGGCACGAATTGCCGGTGCAGAGAATAAGTATTTTCATTTGTTAACCTTAGTATATTTCTACAATTAGGCATATATCGAAATAATGACTATAATTAAAATGATAATAATATCAGATGATAACAATTATCAATAGATGAAAGCAATTATCAATTAGAGCAAATCACTTCCCTGTCGGCGGATTTGATTATTTCGCCGTCCTCTATTATTTGCCCGTCATCATTCAGCCAGCCCGGCAGCATGGCCAGAACCTGGTGCAGAACCGGATTGGCCGAAGAGCGGTTGAAATGATAATCAACCCATTTGCCATCCTTAGTATCACTGATAAATCCGGCTTCTTTGAGCGCGGATAGATGAGATGATACAGTCGAGGTGGAGATATTCAGAACGCTGGTTATCTCGCATACGCACAAACCCTTTTTTTCCAACATTTTCAGAATCCTGATTCTGTTTTTGTCGGTCAGTGCTTTGAATATTTTTATAAAGTCATCCATGTTATTCTCCATTTCTCATTTCGATATACATCAAAATATAAAACATTAATTAATTATCCAAATTATTTCATCAGTGATATGAAGCTCTTGAGTAAAAGCCCCGAAATATTCGGGTTATTCCATTCAAATGGAATATGGCTTTTCTTATTCCATTATTGTTTGTTTGATTGGAATAAGCTATATTGGAATTCCAACAAAATGCAATAACACAAATGAATACGAATCACCATAGACTGAAGCTATTACCTCCCGAGGTTGACTATACTCTATTAATCAGAGAGATATCCGAAGCTAACAGAACATTAGGAAATTTAACAGGATTGCTGGCAAACATACCTAATCCCGGTTTATTGACCGCTCCATTATTGACAAAAGAAGCTGTGGCAAGTTCAAGAATTGAAGGAACACAAGCCACAATTGAAGACGTTTTTAAATACGAGGCTGCCGGAAAAGTAACCGAAGACAATTCGAAAGAACAGGATATTAAGGAGATTATTAATTATCGAACGGCTATTCAGGTTGCGGTTAATTTATTAGAAAAGAGGCCTATTGGAGAAAATTTCATAAAGGAACTTCACTCAATATTACTGAATTCTGTGCGGGGAACTAATAAAGACAGGGGTAATTTCAGAAGAATCCCGGTATTTATCGGAAAGCCCGGAGCAACTATTGAGAATGCCATTTATGTTCCTCCTGATAGCTCCGAGTTGCCTGGTTTGGTTTCAAATTGGAGTAAATACGTAAATTCGGAAGAGGAACCCGATATTTTAGTTCAAGCTGCAATAGCTCATTATCAATTCGAAGCCATTCACCCTTTTCTTGATGGAAATGGAAGAATAGGAAGATTATTGATTCCAATATTTCTTTATAAGATGAAAGTAATACCGTATCCGTTGTTATATCTAAGTGAGCAATTTGATATTAACAGAGATAACTATTACGCTTTTTTGAGAAAAGTAGATGCTGAAGATGATTGGGTGGCATGGATTAAATTTTTTTTGGTCTCAATTAATAAGCAAGCCGTCGAAACACAAAATAAAGTTAATAGTATGCTTAACTTATATAAAATTACCAAGGAAAAATTATCAGGCTTTAATTCGCAATATGCGATTAATCTATTGGATATTATATTTGAGAATCCTATTGTATCATTTCTCACGATAAAAGCGAGACTCAATGCAAGAAGTAATCAAACCATATATAATCTATTAGATAAATTTAAAAAAGAAAAAATACTATTCGAAATACCGAGAGCCAAAAGAAATCGAACTTATGTTTTTGTTGATTTGATGGAAATTATAGAATAAACCTCGTAAACTAAAATCGTATGCTTACAATTCTTCATTAATATGCAGAAGTAATCCCCTTATTCCACTCAAATGGAATATGGCTTTCCTTATTCCATTATTTTGCGTTTCACTGGAATAAGAAGTTTCCTATGTGTCTATTTTATAGATATATTGACTTTGTCCACAGGAGCATCACAATCGCCGTCGCAGCAGCAGGCAAGCGAATTGCTTCGGGACTTTTCGAAAGCCTCGCGGCCCTCGGCGAAGGCAAAATACGCTATGCCGAGC
This sequence comes from Bacteroidota bacterium, assembly GCA_024278075.1. GTDB lineage: Bacteria > Bacteroidota > Ignavibacteria > Kapaibacteriales > UBA2268 > JAJRTW01. The sequence continues at coordinate 4,041 of JAJRTW010000260.1, forward strand.
GAACCGGCTATGTCGATGTAACCTATGTGGAATATCTAGTACAGCCCGCTGGAGGCCAATAAAATAATCGACAGGTAAAAGCAGGTTTTGGTGCAGTTGGCATCGGCTATGATGGCATCGGAATTGAGCCGCCGGCCAACCTGGAGCTTTGCACTCATCAAAAAATACATGGTGAGAATCGACAAAGTGGAAATGATAATTCCCACCTGCGTTGTTTGCGGAGCGCCGCCCTCGATGATGTTAATTGCCGCACCAATAATTAGTCCGGCTACGAGCAGGTAAAAAGCAGTGCCGGTGATGCGAAGTGCCAGGCGTTCGAAGCCGTCGCGCCCGGCCACGCTCGTTCGGTTCATTCTCCACACCATGTGGGCTATGCCAAGCCCCGATATTACCTCGACGAAGGAATCGATGCCGAAGCCGAGCAAAGCAAGCGTCTCGTCGCCAATCCCGAAATAAATTGAGACGATGCCCTCGATCACGTTATACACGATAGTAATGATGCTGAGGATGAATGCTGTTTTGAGTAGCTTGTCCATATAGTAGATTTGTTAAAATGCGGCAGCCCGCTATTCCAAGTAATTTATTATTCGGATGTATTAACGATGCAGGTGGAATTGTATTAGATGATATTGTATTTGATGCTATTGTATTTGATGCTATTGTATTTGATGCTATTGTATTAGAATCCTGAGATATTAGAATCCTGAGATATTAGAATCCTGAGATATTAGAATCCCGAGATATTAGAATCCTGAGTGGATGAGAACATAAAAAGTGGCAAACGCCACTCACTTCCACTTGAGCGGAGTTATGACCTTCACTTCCACCGACCTGCTGAAGAACCTGCCCTCCGGCAGCGTATTGTCATATATTTCTGTATTTTCTCCCGAGCCGAACGCTTTGCTGCGTGGAATGCCCAGCTGTCGCGCAACTTCGGCGGCGCGGCGTTCGGAAAGCTGCAGGTTGTAATCCGCTTCGCCAAGGCGGTCGGTATAGCCTGTGACGACCACCTCCGAGTTGTCCGATATGTTGTCTTTAATAAATGATACGATTTTGCTGTTCTGCCTGCCGAGCCGGTATTTGTCGAATTCAAAGGAGATCAGGCTGTAGCTGTCAATTCTATTGTCGTTAAAATTTTCTTCTTTTTTGTGCCGAATGGTTTTTTGCCGGACAGGGAAATATCCCGGTTCGCTAATTCCGGTATTGCCCTCGCTGTCTGTGATTTCGAATATATACACAACAACCTCAGAGCTTCCGGGGATTGTCTTTTTCTCGCGGCCGATTTCCCAGTCTATAATATCCGGCGGCGAGCCCTGCCCATCGATTGCTTTCAATAATTTGCCATTCTGAGTGGCCGATATTTTCCATGATTTAATTTCATTATCAGAAGCAATATCCGAATAGAATCTGATGGCCTGAGGCGAAGCTATCCGTAAAGTATCGTTGGTTACGACCGGAGCGGTTATGTTATAATTCGGCGAGGTGATTTCCACGCGACGGTTCTCTTCATTGCCATCCTGCTCGTCGGATGGTGATGGATTCGGAGGCAGGCCGCCGGCTTGTATCTCCATCCTGTCCAATGGGATACCCCATATTCCATTCAGATAGCCGGCAACGGATTTGGCTCTGCCCTCGGACAATGCAATGTTGCCCTGCTCTCCGTTGTTATCCGAGTTAAAGCCGGAAATAATTATCTTTGCTTCCGGATTGTTTCTCATTCGCAGGCCGATTATGTTCAATAAATTATAATAATTATTTAGTGTGCTAATATTGAGTGAATCCAGCCGGAAACCATCTGCTTTTTCCTTAGATAATATTTCGTATCTGTCCGGAATAGCAAAAGAATTCTCGTCGAAGAATACGTAATTAAGCATGGGGTGCATTTTGGCCGATAAGAACTGCTCGATTGTCAATAATAATTGTGGCTGCTCTGTGCCATTGTCCACCCCAACTGCCCTAATGGCAATTTCGAATGGCATGTCGCTATCCGCGGTTTTGTCGGTATTAACAAGTTCTGTCATAGCTGGCTCTATTTCGATTGTCGGTGTTGGTTCTTTGTCGATTGCCGGTGCGTGGCCGCCAATGTCAAATAATATGGCAGCTCCAAGCCTGATTGAATGAGCCGACCAGGAATAATTTTTAATAACCGGAGAAAGGCCAAAGGAAAATATCAGTTCCGGCGCCAGAACTGCGGAAGCGGATTTATTTAGCGGCATCTCGTAGCGGATTCCGCCGAGCAGAGATATAATCATCGGGCTTGCATCCGGGATTTCGCCGGAATATTTATTCCTGGTTCTTTCGCCGGTATCGACAAATACCCCTTTATTTTCGGGTTTGATGATTTCCTCCACCTGGCCGGCAGTATGAGTTGAAATAATCCCGAACCGGCCGCCGCCGATTATTGACAAAGCTGGTGCAATGCGGTAATCGCCTAATAAATCTATGCCATACGAGGATAATGAAATATCCAGTCTATGCTCGAATTCGCCACTGATTGGCTCACCATTTAGACTTAGCAATTCGGATTCAATATTGCTTAGCAGCACGTCATGCGATACCGAATTAACACGCAACTGGGCTGCAAAGGTTTCGGTGATTCTATATTCCAATATACCGCCAATATTGTACCCGAAGCCAAATCCGGAAGTAAATTCCGGGCAGCAATTCGGCACCCCCGGCAGGGCCTTAAAATCCGAGGTGTGGTAATTAATATTCAGGGCGGCATTAAGCCCTGCCCTAAGGCCTCCGGCGGCTGCGGGATTCATGCCCTGCGACAGTAAATTAGCCGAGCAAATGACTAATAATAAATATATATATTTTATTCGCATAAATAAATCCGGCTAATGCAGCACCTTCATAATCCTTGATAATGTTTTCGTGGGAGTTTTCAATATGTACATATATGCCCCGCTTGGAAGCGATGCTGTGTTGTATTTCAAGGAATAAGTTCCCGGTGATTTGATAGTGTTTTCGATAACGGAAATTAACTCGCCGTATAGATTATATAATTCAAGCGAAACAGGCCCGGGTTCGATTAGCGTGTAAATTATTTGCGTCGACTCGTTCGCCGGATTGGGTGTGTTCTGCCCGAGGCTTCTTTCTTTAGTGCTTATCACAAGCCTTGTGCCGCCCTCCTGGCACAGGCCCGTAAGCTGGAAACTTCCGTCAATTTCATTAACAACGGCAAGGCCTCCAACCGGCTCGGGGCCCGATAGATTGAGAATCGTATTCCGCGCGTTGCCAAGTGTGGCCGTAAAATCAAATTCAGCAAGGATATTATCTCGAATTGGAATAGAAGGCAGATTCACAGGTATCACCCTAACGCCGTCGACTACGGTGCCAACCGGCGTGCTGCCCGTTGGCGACAGAACAGTAGCGTTGAACCGCAACTCCGCCCCGAATCCGCTTACCCGGGCCAAGGATAAACCCTTCGAACTGACTAATCGAATCGGAATGACGACATTCTCGCCGGGCGAAGCATCTAATCTATCCACCGATAGAATTGCATTTGCGTCCGAATCGATTATAAGAACCTCCAGCCTTGCCGTATCGGAGCATAAATTGATTTCGTTGGTTTTAATCAGTTCAACATACCCGTTGCCGGCCGTACCCCAGTCTACGTTAATTTCATTTGCCGGCGATGCGCCGCTAATCAAGCCGCCCGTGACGCTCCAGGCAATATTGATTCCGTGTTCGGTTGTAGTTGCATATTGCAGGCGTGAATTCCGGTTTGCTTTGCTGAATCCTGCTATAATAGCATCCGGCGAAGGCATTATTTCAATATCGAGATATGATGTGTCTTTATCGAGGTTCACAATATTAGTGCGGTATAAAATTATTTGCCCTGTCCCTTGCTCCGGCCATTCTATATAAACTGATGCTTCGTTTGTTGCTCCAATCGCTGTGCCGCCGGAGACTTGCCAATCAAATGATGAGTTAAAAGTTTGCTTGGACCTAACCTTCATGATTGACCCCGAGCATACTTCGTTGCCGCCGAGTATGCCATTGCCGGGCGAGCCGGTTAAACTCACAGCAAATTCAACTGAATCCCTGCAGCCGGTCAATGGATTAATTAAGACAAGCTTTATTATGCCTTCGTTGGAATCTGTCCACTCAATTGATATTTCATTATTGCCCGCCGAATCAATAATATTGCCGCCGGAGACCTGCCAGTAGGCAATTTCACTGGTGTGGGCAGATGAATATAGTTCGATGCAGCCCGTGCAGGAAGCATCGGTGCCGGTAACTATCGGGATTGGCGGTGCATGAACTGTAATGCTATTTCTTGCTGTATCGATGCAGCCATTATCGGGATTTCTGTGAATTAATCGAACTTCGTAATCGCCGCTTTTGTCCCAGCTAATCTCTATTTGCTGTGATTTGGGGTCGCCTATGACAACACCACCAGCCGTTTCCCAACGAATATCATAAGTGCTTGATGTGGAGAATGAGAGCGTATCGAATTGGCAAACTTTATCATCTGATTTGAATATCTCAGCTTTTGCGAATTCGCTGATATTAACAAGGATAAAAGCCGAATCGGAGCAGCCGGTTGCAGCTACAGTTTCGATAAGTTTAAGGGTATCGGTGCCAGCTTCGGGCCATGTTATTTCAATGGCATCGGATTGATTCGAACCGATAATTTCCCCATTTACGGACGTCCATTCATACTCAATGCCTTCGGCTGGAGTTGCCCGGAATTCGTTTATGATATTAGCACATATACTGTATTCGCCAAGGATTTCGGGGCTGGGCTTGGGGTGAATACTAATTGATTTCTTAATGGAATCGATGCAATCGCTGCCGGAGATTGTCTGGGTTAGAGTAATTTCAGCTTCGCCCGGATTAGCCCATTTTACCACTACTTCCGAGCTGTCGTCCGCCCCCGAGATAATGCCACCGGAAACTACCCATTTATTATTGATTCCGGTTGCCGAATTACTATTATAAACATACTCATCACCTTCACAAACCTCCGGCCGGACGGTAAAGTCAGGCGCAGGGGATTGAGCAATGATTATCGGGAAATCTAAAGTATTGGTGCATCCTGTTTCAATATTTCTCTGAATCAGTCTAATATTCCCCGGCCCTGAAAGCCCCCAATCCACAACCACGTGACCTTGATTATCACTGCCATTGATTGTGCCGCCCGCTACTTCCCAAAGGCTTTGAGTATTGTTTGAGTCAACAGCAAAATATATAAAAGGATGATTCTCGCATGCTCCGGCAGAGCCTAAAATTTCTGCCCGCGGGGCTTCGAGCACGGTAATTTTCCTTATCAGGGTGTCTTCACAAAAAGATTTTAAGTTCCATTTAATCAATCTGATGTCGAACACCCCCGCCGAATCCCATGTAATATAAATAGTCCTGTTATTGTTGCCTGTTGAATAGCTCCCTGCTTCGGGCGTCCATCTTATTCCCTCATTTTGTCCCACATCGGAAGTAACTGTGATAGTATCCCCCATGCAGACACTTTCGGCGGCATCGAAATCCGCCACCGGTTTGTCAGTAATATTAACATTAATTGTACTCGAATTCTCACATCCGGATGAGTCAACTGTTTGGGATAGCGTTATCGAACCTTTTCCTGTTGCTCCCCATTCAATAGTAACCACAGAGCTGTCGAGGGGCGAAATGGCATTGCCGCCGGAGATTAGCCACGAATTTTGGCCGGCCAAATCCGAAGCGGCGTAGCTTTCGATTGCCCCTTGGCATACTTCGATTTGGGAGTTATTCCGGCCGTTAATAATTGGCTGTGGCAAAGGATAAATTACAATATCAGACCCATTATCCAAACCATTTGATGCCGGGCTGTCAGCATTAATTCTTATTCTGTAATTTATTCCATAAGCCAAATCATCGGGAAGTGCCACCGATATTGTCCCTGAACTCCTGCCAGTCAGCGAACCGATAATTCTCGAAACATTAAAATCACCATCCGGCCCCGAGAGCTCGGCGGTAAATGTATTGCCGGGGTCTAATGATTGGTTCACTAAGAAATCAATATCGAACTCATCGCCGGCGCAGAACGGCCCGCCGACACTTCCGGTGATAAGCCCTTGCGGGAATGGAGCCAATTTTGCAATGAAACAATCGCTTGCTCCGAAAAGATTTTCCTGATGGGCGCCCGGTGTGGCAATCCCATCGATGCTGTTTGTTGTGCCGGAGAGAATAATATTATTCAGCCCATCGACAGCTATTACATTGTTAGCTGTTATCTGGTTATCGCTAAATTCATTGTTTGCACCGCCGAAATATGATCCCCAAATTCTGCTGCCCCAGGAGTAGAATTTTACGACAAAAGCATCTAAACTTCCCGACCCGCTAATTTGAGTTTGGTGAGCCCCCGGCGTTGATATATTGTTTGGGCTTGTGGTTATGCCGGTGAAAACCAAATTACCCGCATTCCCATTTTCAATGCCAAAGCCCATATCGGCTCCCGACCCGCCGTAATATGTGCTCCAGATGAGTTCGCCGGATGGGCTGAATTTAACAAGCATTCCGTCGGTGTTGCCACCGAAGGCAGTCTGGTGTGCCCCCGAAGTGGCAATCGAGCTTGTACTGGTAGTGCTGCCGCAGGAGACAATATCACCATTATTGTCAAATAAAACGGCTTGCATCCATTCATCGTCATCGCCACCGAAATAAGTGCCCCATAGCCTGGAACCGTTGCTATTGAACAGGGCCAAAAAAGCGTCAGTTCCGTCGGGGGTTTCCTTATATGCCCCCGGTGTGGCTATGCCGTTGGCGGACCTTGCATCGCCGCAAATTGCGAAATTGCCATTCGAACTAACGGCGATGCCCCAGGCAATATCTACCTCGCTGCCGCCGTAATAACTCCCCCACACTATCTGTCCGTTCGGATTGAACTTCGCAAAATAGCATCTTGTGGGAGTTGTTAGATGAGCTCCCGGAGTGGCAATCGCGGATGAGCTTCCTGTCGAGCCGACGGTATAGATATTTCCGGAGCCGTCGGCGGATATGTCGATAGAATGGTCAAATTCTGTGCCACCGTAATAGGTTCCCCATATCAACCCCCCGTTTGGAGTAAATTTTGCTATGTAGCTATCAATCGACCCTGCTCCGCCATGAGTGGTTTGGTGTGTTCCGGGAGTAGCTATGCCACTAAAACTGGTTGTGCCGCCGCAGATGATTATATTTCTACTGTCGTCCACGGTTATCCCGGCGCACCAGTCATCACCATCGCCGCCGTAATATGTTCCCCAAATTTGAACCCCGGCGGGGGTAAACTTTGCGATAAAAGTATCGTAACCGTTGCTGATGATAGTTTTGTAGGCTCCCGAAGTTGCTATCATGCTTGAGCTTTCCGTCGAGCCGGCTAATATTATATTACCGGCGGCGTCGACGACTACTCCCGCGTTAAAGTCTGTGTTGGAGCCGCCAAAGTATGTTCCCCAAATCAATTGCGGGTCGATTACCAATATTTTGCTTTTATCATAATCAGGGCATTCGAAGCTTAATCTGCCGCCGCTGAGTTTGAATTTCGATTCGATAATTGCTTTGGTGCTTAGAAAGTCTTTGCGGTTGGAAAATGCTTTGTAATTGGAAACACTATTTAATACCTGAAGCGATCGGGTGTAATCTGTGAAAGAGTTTGGGCTAATGGTGTAGGATATGGGTGCTGCTTCCGTGATGCTGCCCTGCGAGGTTTGGATTATTAATTCGCCGCTGCCGCCAATCATTAGGCCATCGGCTCCCGAAAATTTGAATTCAATATCTTCCAATCTGCCGCCGGGATGAACAATAAAGTCATATTTTATTTCAGGATTCTTATGGATTTCATTGCTTTCCATCACATAAAAAACCAGGTCAATTTTTGGATAGATATTTTTATATTTAACCGACCTGTAGGATTTCACACCCCTTATAGCCTTGCCGCCAACGAAATAGTTAAGCTGCAAATCCGAAGGGCCGGTTGCAATAATTTCGGGGTGCTTGCTTGCCCCGAGGATTTCGATGTCCACTCGATGTATGTCCAATGTATTGGAGTTTGTATTATAGGAATTTGAGATTTTATTATAGGAATTGGCTTTATGGGAATCATCTGCTGTGGCTGGATGCTGATTGGGATTGTTATTACGATTAATATTGCGATTGTTATTACGATTAATATTACGATTAATATTGCGATTGTTATTACGATTAATATTGCGATTGTCAACAGAATTCACTTTCACAGAATATCTTTCGTAGCTGAAGCTGTTTTCCTTTAGCTGGATTTTAAGGCCTTTATAATCTAATAGAAATTTAACATCCGGCCGCGGATTTCCATTTTGGCCAACGATTTGGCCATTATTTTCTATGAATGAAATATTTGCATTAGGCACAAGGGTGCCCGCATTCCCCGTAGATAATTTGGAATATGCTTTTATAGGTGCCGATAATGATAAGACTATCAGCAGAATCAGGCCGATTCCATATTTTAATTTGTGCGGGGAATGGAAATGAAATTCTCGTAAATTATTTCCTGTTCTGACAAACATAATTAGTATCGCGCTCCAGTATATTAATAGTAACACACCAAAGAAAGAAATGTTCTCAATCAGTAGTGTCCGGTTAAATAAAGGAGCGGTTCGGTAATTAGTTGAAATTGCATAAATTAGAATACAACTAAAATTTCTAAATACAATTTCACCGAACCGCAATGAAAATTACAACAATCTTCTCTGAATTACTAAACA
>JAJRTW010000261.1 GCA_024278075.1 Bacteroidota bacterium
AAGGACTGACGGCGAAGTGGCCAAGCAAGTAATGGCACGGCAATTATGGGAAAACATAACCCTGAGCGCCTGGAAAAGTGCCGATCCGGGAATGCAATATGACACGCCCATTAATGAATGGCACACCTGCCCGAATTCCGGGCGAATCAATGCCAGCAACCCTTGCAGCGAATATATGTTCCTGGACAATACCGCCTGCAACCTGGCCAGCCTGAATTTAATGAAATTCTTTGATGATGAATTCTGTGATTTCCTCATCGATGATTTCCAGCATGCTGTAAGGCTGTGGACAATAACACTCGAAATATCGGTATTGATGGCGCAATTCCCATCCAAAAAAGTTGCACAATTGAGCTACGATTTCCGCACTCTTGGCCTGGGATATGCCAATCTCGGCACATTGCTGATGGTTAGCGGCGTGCCTTATGATTCTCCCGAAGCTCGCGCTATCACTGCCGCAATCACATCTATTATGACCGGTAAATCTTATGAAACTTCGGCCGAAATGGCAGGTGAATTAGGGACGTTTTCGCAATATGAAAAAAATAGCAAACAAATGCTGCGCGTAATGCGGAACCACCAAAGAGCTTCGCATAATGCCAAGGCAATGGATTATGAAGGACTTACGATTAAACCGACAGGAATCGACCCTGTTTATTGTCCGGATTATTTGTTGAAACCGGCGAGGGATGTGTGGGACAGAGCCGTTGCCCTTGGCGAGAAAAACGGGTATAGAAACGCACAGGTAACCGTGATAGCTCCGACCGGAACAATCGGCTTGGTAATGGATTGCGACACTACGGGAATCGAACCCGATTTTGCTATTGTCAAGTACAAAAAACTTGCCGGCGGCGGATATTTCAAGATTGTCAACCAATCGGTCAGAAAAGCATTAACTACATTGGATTATTCGGAAAAGCAAATCGAAGAGATCGAAAAATATTGCAAAGGGCATGGCACGTTTATCGGATGTCCGGGAATAAATAAGAAACTTCTGAAGAAAAAAGGGTTTACCGACGAGAAAATCGAAGCAATCGAACAACAATTGGATGACGTATTCCATATTTCATTTGCCTTTAACAAATGGACTCTGGGTGAAGATTTTTGCAAGATATTGGGCTTCACCGATCAGGACCTGAATAATCCATCGTTCAATATGTTGAAGGCACTTGGCTTTTCCGGCAAAGAAATCGAAGAGGCCAATGACTATGTCTGCGGCACTATGATGATCGAAGGCGCTCCGCATCTCAAGGCCAAGCATCTGCCAATATTCGACACCGCCAACAGATGCGGAAAAAAAGGCAAGCGCTATATTCAATCCATGGCTCATATCAAGATAATGGCCGCCGCTCAGCCGTTTATTTCGGGGGCAATATCGAAAACCGTGAATATGCCTGCGGAAGCAACGGTGGCAGACGTCGGCGAAATTTATATGAAATCATGGAAATTCATGCTTAAGGCAATTGCTATTTACCGTGACGGTTCCAAGCTGTCACAGCCTTTGAGCGCCGCCAATGATGAAGACCTCGACGAAGTAATATTACTTGGCGATGAAAACACTCTCGATGAAACTCTCGGCCCTAAGGAAGTTCAGGAACAGATCATTGACCGTGTGACACGGAAAGCCGTGCGCCGGAAACTGCCGAAAAAGCGCTCGGGATTTATTCGCGAGGCCGAGGTTGGAGGGCACAAGGTTTATTTAAGGACGGGGGAATATGCCGATGGTTCGCTTGGCGAAATATTTATTGATATGTACAAGGAAGGTGCGGCGTTCCGCGGCTTGCTCAACAGTTTTGCCATATTGGCATCGAAAGCTCTGCAATACGGTGTACCGCTCGAAGAATTGGTGGATTCGTTCACATTCACAATGTTCGAGCCGGCCGGCAGCGTGGCAGGGCACGAGGCTATTAAAAATTCTACGTCAATTCTGGACTATGTCTTCAGGTCGCTTGGTTATGACTACCTCAACAGGAACGACTTCGTACATGTGAAGGCTGTTGATGAAATTCATAATGAGGATGCACATGCGAAAGAAGTTCAGAAGAATAATCAAGTGAATAATACGGATAAGGGTTCCGGAGAAAATAAAATTGAAGTAACCAACGAGGCACCGCTTCGGGATATGCCGGCAGAGCCAGAAAGAAAAACGGAACATATTGCCAATGGTTCATCGGGCGGGACGATTGTAAATGGGAATGTTAATGGCAATAGTAATGGCAATAGTAATGGTGCCGCTTTGCAATTGAAGGTGAAATCCGGCGAGGCGAAGAGTTTCGGATATACCGGCGAGCAATGCTCGCAGTGCGGGTCAATGAGGGTGAAGCGTAACGGAAGCTGCACGGTTTGCGAGGATTGTGGCTCGACGAGCGGCTGCTCTTAAAGCCAAAATATTGCTTTGTGTTCCGTCTGGTGTTACACCTGTTGGTTAGCTACAACTATATTTAATTGTCAGTTGTAACGATTGGCAGTACTTAAAAATGAAACAGCCATCAGTACATGAAATTAAATAAGGAAATTATATTATGAATGAAGATTTGATGAAGCAGATGCTGCGCCGTTATTATGACAAGAGCAAGCATAATTTTATAACGATTTCGCCAGGTGATGTGGAGGCTGAATGCTCTGATAAAGACATTGCCGCAGTTAATTCACAGCTCGAGGAATCGGACTATATCGAAACAAAATCTTACGACGACCAGGAAACCGGCCTTAGTATCACAAGCGGCAGGATAACCGACTCCGGGATAAAAGAGATAAAGAAATTGATGTTATTTTAATCCCGCATTATAGGCCTGATTCCCGGCGACTTGCTGCAATTATCATATTTTTGATATAAATCGCGATACTTTGATGATTGCTTCGAGGTAGATCGTTTATAATATTACTTCATATTAAAGGTCTTAATTATTAAGGTCTTTTTTTTGATATTATTATTGATATTATTATTGATATTAATACAGGCAATAATTATTTCCTCTGATTCTGAGACGTTTTTGCATTTAATGTGTCATATATATATATTGAAGTTACAGACATTCATAAATTCGAATATTATCAATTCGAAAAACGGATGATTTTCTTGAGTGTAGCTATTAGCTAACAAGGATTTTACAAGAGCGAAGATGCTCAGTTTCCTTTCGTTGGTTATAACGACTAATCCATTGAATGGACAATGGGTTATGTGAAAAGGGTTATGTGAAAATTGCATTCCCAAATCGGAATTTGGGAATGAGAGAAATTTGTCATCCTGAATTTATTTCAGGATCCAAATGCCGCATAAATACAGGCTTATAGATTAGCTTCGCTGCTACTTCGTGGTCTGAAACAAGTTCCGCAATGACACTCTCTGAGCCTTTTAACACAGTCTCGGAATTTGGGAATGAGAGAAATTAGAAAATTGATTTAGATATATATGATTTAGAAATAAAATATCACAGTGTGATTTATGAAAATAATTAATACCGGATTGCTTGCCATAATCTTCGCATTGTCCTTCCTGATTTCATTCGGAAGCCAAAGTTGCCTTGCCCAGGGCGATATAACCGTGGATGTACCGAATATTTTCGGGCCGACAAATGCGGGGACGGATTTTTGGTTCACAGTGCCGCCGAACCTTGATGTTGACGGTGCGGAAGGTAATAATGTGGTGAAAATAATCGTGACTTCGTACGCCAAAACTAAAGTTACGGTTGAAATCTCCGGCAGTGGTTATTATATAACGAAATTCGTTGAGGCGTTTTCTTCGGTTGAATTCGAAATCAATCCGGATATAATCTCTTTTGGCGAAAATGCTTCAAATCCCGATGGAATATATAAATCAAAAGCAGCACACGTTACCGCCGAGTCGCCCGTAACGATACACGTTTTATCAAGATTCCGGAAATCCAGTGACGGGTTTACCGCACTGCCCGTGCAGGTGCTTGGCAAGGACTACATTATAGCGTCTTATAACGATCCGTCGATATATTATTCTCTATACAGCTCGTTGCCCAGCTATGCGGGCATTGTTGCCACCGAAGACAATACTCAGGTGACTTTTACGCTTGGCGGGAATATAAACACTACTACTTCCAACGCCCTGACAATTGGCGAATCAATCACTGAAGTATTAAATCAGGGCGATGTCTGGATACTCGCATCCAAGGCGTTTACCAATACGGCTCTTGCCGATTTGACCGGAAGCAGAATCAAATCCGACAAACCCATAGCCGTCGTTTCGGCCAATCAATGTGCCAATATTCCCACTGATAATAAATATTTCGACTATATTACCGATATGCAATTGCCTACCTACTCATGGGGCAAAACATATTATGTCGGCAAGATAAAGGGAAGGAAAAGAAGCCCTATCGTAAGAGTATTTGCCAAGGAGCCGGAAACAACAATATCGGTTAATGGCAAAATGATTTACACAATTAATCAGGCCGGCGGAATTGACGGCGAGGGCTACTTTGAATTGCAAAGAGACCTTGAAAAGCCAGAATCCTTTGTCGTAAGCGGCAACAAGCCGATAATGGTTGTGCTGTATAACACAGGCATTGAAGAAGACGGACTCCCCGAACCACCGGGCGACCCCTTCCAGGTATCGATGGCACCGCGCGAGCAGTTCGGGAATGAATTAATGTTCTCCACTCCATCGGTAAGTGGCGGCACGGGCTTCCCCGAGAATTATGTCAACCTGATTTTCAAAGTCAACGAAGATAAGACCATTCCCGATAATATTGAATTCGGGACTGTAAGCAATGGAGCGACCACATGGAAGAAGATAAGGAAATATGATGACTTGTTTGCTGTTAATCAAGACGGCGAATATTATGCAATGCTGACTATGCAATTGCCTCGTGACGGCGTATATAGAATTAGGGATAAGAATCCGGTCACTGCTTATGTTTACGGATTCTCGGAAAAAGATTCTTATGGCTATCCGGCCGGACTTAGTTTGACAGACCTGCAGAAGGCTGACACAATAGCTCCGGTAGCCCGCTGGGAAATATCGTGCGACGGATTTGTTACCGGCACCGTTACAGATTACCCGGAAGATGCCGAAAGAAGAGCCAACTTAGCACCTTATTTGCTAAGGGCGAGCGAAAGTTATAATTACACCGATTGGCTAATCACTTATGACAAAGATAATAGGTCGGCCAATTGGCAGTTCAGAATTAAAGATCCAACCAAAGATGCACGATTTGTAATTTCTTTCCAGGATAGAAACCGCAATGATACGCTTGTAATAATTGAATATAATGCTATCAAAATTTCGATCGAACCGGACAAAATTGATTTCGGCCTGATGCTGAAAATAATAGTATAACAAAGAAATTCACGATAATAAATGAATCGGCGGAAACGGAAGTAACAATATCGCGACTAAAATTATTATATGGCGGCAAGGGATTTAGAATTTCCTCACCGGGCCTGCCCGTCAGGCTGATGCCGCAAGAGAAAAGCGATTCGATTGAGATTACATTCACCGCACTCGAAACCGGTATATTCAAGGATTCGATCGGCCTCGGTGACACTTGTTTATTCTACTATACATCCGAAGTAAATGCAAAAGTCGGGCAGCCGATTATTTATGTCAGCGATGCTGATTTTGGCGCTAAAACGGCCGGCAAGCCTTCGACTCTGCCTGTTTCCATTACAAATGAGGGCGACTATGATTTAATCATTACCTATTATTCCGGCCCCAATGACAGTGCGTTCACAATAAGGGAATTGCCCGTTTTCGACACAGACGATCCATTGGTCATTAAACCGGGGAAATATGTTGAATTCTATGTTGATTTCAATCCTAAAGAGGAAAAACAATACAGAGACTCCATAAAATTCGAAAGCAATGCGGCGGGCCGCGATAATGTTGCCGTTCTGCTTGCCAACGGCATCAAACCCGGGCTGGAAGCAAGCCCTCCTTACTCCTGGGGCAGAAAGAGAATTCACAGGGACGCCTTCCCGGCCGGGCCATATCCTGTCGAATCCGATGTCATTACATTAGAAAATACCGGAACCGATAATGTAGTGATTTCCGATTACGAAATTATTTCCGAAACTCATGGCGAGGCATTTATTTTTGATGGCAAATCCATTAAATCCTTAAGAATTCCTGCCGGTGAATCCCGCCATATCGACGTCAAGTTCTTCCCGAAAGATTTGGGCGTGCATGAATTGACAATTAAATATATCGACAATGCGGGCAGCATCACCCGTACCCGGCTGAGCGGCTACGGTGTTGTACCGAAATATACCGCCGATCCGGCCATGTTCAATTCAACTATTGTCGGCCTGGAGCAATCAGCCGACACGCGCATGATAAAGATTACTAACCTCGGCGTAAACGACTGGGACTATGCCGATACGCTTAATATTTTTGATGTAATCCCGGGCGCCGGAGTTTCTGACGATTGGAGCGTTTACGGAGCAGATGGATTTAAATTTGACAAGCCGGGTATGCCGGTTGCACTGCTGCCGGGACAAAGCGTTGACATTAAAGCCGGCTTTCTTGCACCCGCGGCCGGCAGTTTCTCGTCCGAAATTCAGTTTGAAACCGATGCCATTGACAATATACCGGCAATCTTAGAAGGCGATGGGGCGGCGAAAGGCTTTGCAGCAATGGATGCTTACGATTCAGTTTGCATCGGCAGCCAAAAAGTCATGTTTGTGAATATCGAAAACAATGGCGATGTTGACCTGACAATCAATCCCCTTAGATTTATTGAAGCCATCCCCGAATTCAGCTTCGTTGACCCCGTTGCAGCTTCAAGAACCCATCTTCTAACAAAACGCAGCAGCCCCTACTCCGTCGGCATCATCTTCGACCCGCGAGGCGAGGAAGGATTAAAAACCGTTCGGCTAATTGTTGAGGATTCCGCCTCCGGCGATCGCGATACATCCGAGATTGTTGGCATAGGCTACAGAATTAACAGGACAGTTTCGGTCACCCCGGCGCTGCAAACCGTTGAAATAAAAGAAATAGCCAAAAACAGCATCTACCTTAACCCTGGCCGGGACATGGTAGAGGCCAACATAACCACACTGAAGATATCCGTATCTTACAACAGGGAATTCCTCCAGTTCCTAAAAGAATCCCTTCGAAGCGGATTCATCATCGACAGCCTGCAAACCGACCGCGAAAACGGACAATTCACCTTCCGTCTGCAAAGCGTGGACGGCAAACCGCTAAGCGGCGACGGCGAATTAGCCAATTTCGAGTTCTCAACGTACCTGCCCTACGGCTCAACGCAAATCTCCGACATCCGTGTTGAAGTTGCCCCGGAATACCTGTGTGCGTCATTTAATTCAAACAACGCAAAGATAGCCCTCAAGAGCATCTGCGCAAACGACTTGTACCGCGTTGTTTTTTCCAGCGACGAATTCGCATTGTACCAGCCAAATCCAAACCCCGCCGGCCTCAGCGGTACGATCATATACTTTTCCGTCGGTTTTGACGTATGGGCAGACATAAACATATACAATGTAAACGGCAAGAAGGTAGCCGGAGTTGTCTCGGGCGAATATAAAGCCGGCTTGCACAGAGCCTCAGTTCCAGCCGACCAATTGGCGCCAGGAGTTTACTACTACACGATGACCGCCGGGCCGTTCCGCTCCACCCGCAAACTACTGATAGCTAAATAATACCGATAGTATTCATCTTTTAATTATGATTTCGCCGTTTTATAGTGACACGGATGTGCTATGACTGGCCGATATTGCATTTTCATCCGGCAATTACCCGCCATAACTTACCTGCAAATGCGATTAACCCCCAAGCCGCTGCCTCTAACCGACAATATATAACAACCCTTGAATAATTCGATGTAGTTGTCATTGCAGCGCAAGAGACCGTGCTAAATTGCTTAAAGATAGTCATTCAGAGCGGAACATAGTGAAGCGAAGAATCCAGCTTCCGTATGAATACTGGTTTCTTCACTTCGTTCAGAATGACATTCGCCTTGTTCCGATTATCTGCATATTTCAACATTGCTGTTATCCATTAGTATGATATAATTTCCTTAACTCCTTTTACTGTCTTCTATTGCAATTCAGGAGCTTCTAACGGATAGCTCCTTATTTCCGTTCCCCGCATTACTTCCTTTAATGCCTTTTCCATTAATTCCGTTTGGTATTCACTAATTTCCTATGTATAGTTTGATATTTTGCATGTCTTTATTTTCTTATTGAATATATTCAAAATACTTTCGTGTATGTTCAAAACATTTCCGTTAGCTTTCAATACACTTCCGTGGGCTTTCAATACACTTCCGTGGGCATTCAATACACTTCCGTGAGCTTTCAATATACTTCCGTTAGCTTTCAATATACTTCCGTGAGCTTTCAATACACTTCCGTTAGTATTCAATACACATCCGTTAGTATTGAATATACCTCCATGCGTATATATCCCCCTATTTTACTCAATTAATGAGTATAATTATAATTATAATCCCGATGATTATTAATTCATAGTAGAATAATGAGGTTACTTGTTTCCAAAGATTTCGATGTCACCGGGATTGATGCCGGTAATTAATGTTCTGAGGAGATTGGGAGATGTTTCTAAGCTGTAAATTAACAATTCGCCTTCGATTTGATAGTTCCTTGCATTGCCGATGAATAATAATTTATTGTTAGAATCTACTGCGAAGCTATACCAATATTGTTTGGCATTATTATTTGCTAAGATTAACACGGCGGAAGCATTTTTATCGCTGACGTTAATTGCACTGATTCCGTCGGAATTTAATGCGTAGAGGATGTTATCAGCAAATTCGATGTTCAAATTACCTCCGGCAAGCTTCCATTCACGCAACCGTTCGTGGGTGATTGCGTCGTACTCGACGATACCGCCTAAGGAGTCCTTATTTGATGGTACGTTGCGGTAGGCAGCATATACTTTGTGGTTCATTATGTCTGCGGCAAGGCTGATTGCATTCGGCCCGCAGTAAATATTATCTACAATTGTCAAGGAATTAATATCGATCACGGAGATATATCCCGCAAGGGGTTTGTCTGCGAGATAATCTCCGTAGCCAGAGTTTGCAACGAATATGAAATTACCTACTTTGATTATCTCTTCTGGTGCGGGGCCGACGGAAATACTTTTATTGTAATTGGCAAATGTTTTTGGATTGAACAAATGAACGGAATGTTGGTACAAATCGGTTACGAACGCCAGGGAATCATTTGCAATACATATCTCTCTTAGTGCGTTATCGTTGGAGAACTTAATCCGGCCCAACGATTTGCCTGACGAGATCATCAATGCTTCGACAGTATTGGCGGTAGTAACTGCAATGAAGGCGGTATCACCTTTAATTGCGACGGATTGAGCTAAATCTCCGAGGATATATCCCGGATTTGACTTAGCGAAGTATTTATTTGTCATGAATCCCGATTCGATGTCGAATATATCGAGTGAAGCGTTGTCCATTCCCCAGATTCCTTCGCAGATAATCAATGCGCCGGAGTTAATTGCACCTGATTTCATGTTAGATGAAGGTTCATCGGGTTGCATTACGCATGAATTGGGCAATAAGAGAGATAAAATGGCGATGAATCTTAAATAATTCATTTTAATATTTAATAAATTTCTTTACGAAGGTGCCAAATTGGCTTGAGATGACGGCGATGTAGGCTCCATTCTGCAGACTTTGAATATCAATTCTCTTCGGTCGGTATATTTTATCAGTTTTCATCAATCGTCCCATGGTATCGTATATATCAATGAAGCTAAATTCGCCTTCGATGTTGATCAATGTCAGGTAATCATCATTTATTTGTACTTGTGGTTGATTTTGTTTGGACGAAAGCTCAACGGTAGTGATTAAAGACAGATACAATCCGGTTAGCGCATCAAGATCGAAGCCGGAAATTATCGGATCATAGTATTTATGCTGTTTATTATTCTTAATTTGCTCGGAAATATCGGTAATTTTGATGTGCGTGATCATCGAAAGTCCAAGCTCGGCAATATCAAACTTGTCGCCACCACTTAGATTTGGGTCGAAGGGGTTCTGATCGCCATTTGTGGGCGTCAAACCTGCGCATCCTTCCAATGTTTCGGGATTATAGGGGAACGGAATATAATTTATGCCATCCTGACTGACCGAAACGGTGGCCGGCTCTACGAACATTTTCTTTGTAACTGGATTTATGAAGACATTTTCGAAGATAATGAAGTCCGGCCCCGGGCCATCGTACAAATAATGTCCCTTAAATCCAATAATAATTTCACCACCGAAGCCCAGCGAGCAAATTTCATCGGGCGAAGACTCCGGAACAGTGCTATTTGCCGTCCGCGAGGGGATACCAAATATATTTTTAGGGAAATATTCATCGGATTGGCCGGCATTTTGCCCGGTGCCGGGTGTGAAAGAATAGACCGTGTCGATCCCTTGCTGCGAAAAGGCCGGCGGAACATAATTCGTAAGCGTTAGAAGCAGGAGGATTGTATTAAGTAGTATAAATCTCATAGTTTTAGTCAACTGCTCACCTGTTTTCTTCAATCTGTTCGATAAACGCTTCGATATTTGTCTTGGTCTGTTCATCGGAAACCATCCTCATATCGTTCAAATCGCCATTGATAGTGATGCTTGGGACGCCGGTTCGCTTTTCAAGCCTCTGAGGCATTCCATATCTGCAGTTGGAATTATTCGGGCAGGTTTTTGCATCATGATAAACTATCCCGTCGATAGCGAATGTTTTAATCATTTTCTTTATATAATGCTCCTTTGCAGAATCGGAGCGGACGATGAATAATTCGGTGTAGGCTTTTGCCATGCTTCGGAAGTGGTCATTCTCGTCGAAGTCGGAGAATATCCAGCTGTTGCAGTAGGTTGAAGCCAAAACGCAGGCATTCAGGCCGGCGAACAGTTCAGAATGCTGCCGCAGGCGTCCCCATACCGGCATTCCTTCCCAGTATATTCTGTATTTTTCGTCATCAACGGCACCAATATTATTGGCAACTCTTTCTTTTAATTCGGCAAGCAGAATTTTGTAGTAATCAACGGCTTGTTGAGTGCCGCGAAGCACTACGGCCGGCCCCATGTGAATAGTGCAGTCAAAGAAGGAAATCGGCGAGGGTTTAGCCGCAGCGGTATCCAGGACTTCTTTCCATAATTCGGTGCATTCTCTCGACAAAGCCATGACGGCACTTAATTTTTTCGGATCGAATTTATTCCCCGAGATTTCCTCGAGTTTTCCGGTCAGGCCTTCGATTTGCTCGGCAACGGAATTAATTATCACATCATTTACATCGGTTGGCGTCCTGGGGGTATTGATACCGATCAAAGGCGCTTTAAATTCATTTGCATACCAGGCCATCCAGTCCTGCACGTCGCGGCATTGATTAGTATTGAACACCAGAACGTCCGGCTTTGGCACGCTTTCGATACCATAAGCCTTTGTGAGCGGAGTGTTGTTTGTCAGGTATGAGCCAATGTCCGAGGTGAGGTAGGAGCAAATGTCCGGGGAGTAGCCGATGGCATTTGCATAAGGAATCAGGTCGGTTGCCATGCGGGTGGCTCCGAGCATTGCGCCGTGATTCTCCGGGTAGTAAACCAAAAAGCCGAATGAATGCAGCAACTCGGCAGGGCCGACACTGGTGCACCACGCAATTTTCTTATCCCGGGATTTCGAGGCTGCATCGAGTTCGTAGAAATAGTCAGCCATATATTTATTCATCAGGCCGGTGGCCTCAATTTTCTTTCTAAGCGTTTTTTTTGTTTCTGGCATTTGGTTCGTCTCCTGTAAATGTTATTTGTATTTAATTTTTTTTGTTCAGTAGTGGCCGATTAAAATAAAAGCGGCTCATAATTTATACTTGAATACTACGTTATCTTATCGCAAGTAGCAAATAACAGGATAAGAATCGTAGGGGCGGGTTCCAAACCTGCCCAAACAACTCGCTAATTATTTCGGGACGGTTTGGAACCGCCCCCTACATAATCGAAACTCGAAAATTGCATTCCCAAATCGGAATTTGGGAATGAGGTAGAGATAAATAGCCACGTGTTTTAACTCGTGGAGAGAGAACTAATACTCTACTATATGGCTTTAGCCATTATTTCCCCATTTGTAGGAATTGTGTGAAAATTGCATTCCCAAATCGGAATTTGGGAATGAGATAAAACCTTAATAACCAGCAACCAGCGACTTGTGACCAGTGACTATTCACTCTCCAGAGCAAAAAGAGCCGCCCCCATTGCGCCGGTCAGT
Source organism: Bacteroidota bacterium (assembly GCA_024278075.1). Classification (GTDB taxonomy): domain Bacteria; phylum Bacteroidota; class Ignavibacteria; order Kapaibacteriales; family UBA2268; genus JAJRTW01. The sequence continues at coordinate 12,211 of JAJRTW010000261.1, forward strand.
TGCGGCAGTTTGGGAACTAATATTTCCAAGTTGATAATTTCCTCGGCCATATTCACAAGATACGGATTGTGGGCAACAACGCCGCCGGTCATCAGCACTCTGTCAGTCAAAGAATCCATCTCGAGCACTCTTTTGATAACAGAATAAAAGATACCTTTCATCAAGTCGGCCAAAGGCTTGCCGTTGCGAATGTTTTCAAGGACTTCGGTAGCCGAGAAGACGGTGCAGTAGCTGCCGAGTTTTATGATGCTTTCCGCTTCAGTCGCCAGCCGGTTCATATCTTCGAGGTTGACATCAAGCCGCATGCACATCTCCTCCAGAAACGCACCGGTGCCGGCGGCACATTTCCGGTTCATCTTAAAATTAGTGCGCCGGCCGTTTTCATCGACTTTGATAATTTTATTGTCCTGCCCGCCAATGTCGATAATCGACAAAGCAATCGGGAAATAATGATAGCACCCTTTTGCATGACAGCCAATCTCGGTGCGGCTGCCGGCAGCAAAGGTTACATTCCTGCGGCCGTAGCCGGTGGAATAAACGGATTTGATTTCCTCCTTGCCGGCACCGGCCTTCGCCAGGGCTTCGTCGAGGCAGAGTTCGGAACTAAGTGTGAAATTAGTGCCGGATTTCCGTACATTCCAGCCGAGGATATTTTTTTCGTTATCTATAATTATTGCTTTAGTCCTCGATGCACCTACGTCAACGCCTGCATATATGATTCTGTCAGCCAAATTCAATCCTCTCTTTTCCTGGTATAAATTATCTTGAAGCTATCTACGTTTTCCATTAAACAAATATTGCATTCCTCTTCAGGGACGAGGCTTCTATCGAAATCCTTTACCATCACTTCGAAGCCGATTTCTTCGTAGAACCCGACTAATTCGTCAACCCTCGAGGCATCGACTATATTTCTTCTATCCCAGTTTCGTTCTTTGTTGTGCATAGTGGTTTTTACTGTCATTACCGCGAAAGCGGGAATTCATGTCTATATTAATGTATCGTATAAATCTTCCCATTTAGGATTGCTTTTTTCAATCAATTCAATTTTCCAATCTCTTTTCAACTTCTTGATTCTTTTTTCTCTCTGTATTGATAAGTATATATCCGTATATGTTTCATAAAATACAAATAAATGAACTTAATATTTCTTTGTAAATCCTTCGATGACGTCATTTTTATGTTCATAAACTCTCTTAATCAAATCACTTGTGACACCAATATACAGTAGTGTCCGGTTAAATAATGAGAGACTTGCTGAAAATTTTCATCTTGTACGGGCGAACGGCCGTTCGCCCCTACTGTTCCCATGCAGTGGCGAAAGCAGGAATCCAGTATTAACGGCCTATTTGGCAATATTAAGATGGATGCCGGATCAAGTCCGGCATGACACGCTTTGATATTATTTTTTGGCAATATCTATAATCGCATCCAAATCAGCTCAATATAGGTCAAAAATGGAGATTATTACTGCGATTATCACTTATTAACCGTATTTTAACCGGACACTACTGACCAATATATAATATTCCGTTCTTTTTACTCGCCATGATATATGTATAATATGTTTTCATTTCGACTCAACCTTGGCGAATCGATGGATTCCTGCTTTCTCAGGAATGACAACCTACGTGCCGACACCCGATACCCGATACCCGACACCCGTCAAAACAAATCATCCAAATCGTCATCGCCGCCGCCGGGCATTTTGCCATACTTTTGCAAATACTGCTGAATCAGCTCGCTCTCCCGTTGTGTGAACATCCTATCCGGCTCGAATGTAAAGTATTCGGCTTTGCTTCCATCGTCATACATTTCATTTAACTCAGCCCTCATATCGGCACAGCCTTTTATCATATACACTTCCTTGCCGGCATTCAATAATTGCAAAACGCCTTCCTCTTCCGGCACTAAATCAAAATTCGGTAATGCAAATTTAATAAATTCTTCCGGCGGCAAAGGATTATTCCCGATCTTAAGGCGTAAATTGCATTTCAGGCACCGTGAAGCCTCCCTTATCGCCTGCTCTTCAGTATAAGTCGATTCAACAAGATCAAAATTATTTATTCTAATGTCCTTTTCGGCAACAACCGCTTTTTCTCTGCTCAGATAAGCAAAGCCGTTACCCTTGCCAATGAATTGGCCGCCGCTCTTTTTTTTGCCATAATCTAAACTCATGTCGCCGTTGCCACCAAGGAACTTATCTATTGCCGCCGCCGCCTTCCTGCCCGAAGCTACCGCCTCGACAGCAGAAGCAGGTCCCGAAACAATATCGCCACCGGCATAAATTCCCCGCACGTTAGTTTGCATCGTTGCTCTATCGGCCTCGATAACCCCGTTGAAGGATAATTCGAACGGGGCGCCAATATCAATAAAGTCGAAATCCGCTTCCTGGCCTATGCACAAAATAACTTTATCGCATAAGATTGATTCGTTTATCTCTTCATCATAAGCTGGATTGAAACCGCCGTTTTCATCGAATACACTCGTACATTTTTTTATATGAATATTGCATTGATTTCCATGTGATTGATTTCCATTTGACAGTGAAAATTCATTTATTCCCCAGCCGTTAATAATTTCTACGCCTTCCTCTTCGGCTTCGATGATTTCCTGCGGATATGCCGGCATTTCATCTCTTTGTTCAAGGCAGATAACCTTAACTTTGGCCGCACCAAGCCTTAGGGCAGTTCGTGCCGCATCTATGGCCACATTTCCGCCGCCAATTACCGCAACTTGCTCTCCGTCGAATTTCATGTCTGCATTGTAAGCAACATCTCTGAGAAATTCAACACCTTTCAGCACGCAACCAATGTCGCTGCCAGGAATCGGAACATCCCTGCTTTTTGATAATCCGGCCGCAATGAAAACGGAATCGTAATTTTCTTTCAGGCTGCTTAAAGTAATATCAACACCCACTTTTGTATTTGTTCTAATCTTTACGCCCG
>JAJRTW010000262.1 GCA_024278075.1 Bacteroidota bacterium
CATTATAATGTATCACTCCGGCCACCGATGCGGAATCATAGTCAAGTCAAAACCCCCGGCATCTACGGAACAATAGTTCCTTCGACGCCACCCCCTTTGAAAAATGGGGTTAAAGTCAAATTCTCCCTTCGAAGGGAGATTAAGAGGGATGATGGTATTAAGCGTATATTAAGAGCGGCTCAATTAAAACAGGATAGATATGATGGATAAAAAAATAATACTATCTGCAACTATTACATTGATTTATCGTATTACAAAATATAATAATAAATTTTTCTTTCTCATTTGCTAATCTAACCGTTAAATGGTATTTATTATGCGTTTTTTTCTTTTTTATTTAGTTATAACTTTGATTCTATCCTTGATCGATTTCTACTTTCTATGGAGTTGGCAGAAGTTTGTTAAGCAGAAAAAGTGGAGCAGATTGTGGTATCGGGTTCCCTGGTTTATTGCCGGCGGGATGATTTTATTGTCGATTATGACTAACCTGTTCAGGTCAATGCAGCCTTCGCCCAACGCGGTGGTAATGGTTCTGCTGTCCGTAATCGGCCTGTGGTATACACCGAAAGTAGCGGTTGTAATTGTTATGGGTGTCAAGGACTTGGTGTATTTAGTTAAGAGAATGATTTCACTACTAAAACGTAAATTGCAGAATAAAAATAGAATCGAAAGCAAGCCGGACGAAGCCGCCGTTCCTGGCAGGAGGAATTTCATACAGAATGTTGGCTGGTCGATGGCGGGAGTTCCGTTCCTGCTCTATGCCGATGGCCTGTTTCGCACAACCGGGAACTTCAGGGTGCATTATATAGATGTGCCGATTGCTAATTTAGGCTCGGCTTTTAACGGGTTCCGAATCGTTCAGCTATCGGATATTCATGCCGGTTCGCTGCAATCATCGGGCTTATTCACAGAAGCCTGCTATATTATTAAATCGCTGAACCCTGACTTAATTGCCATAACCGGTGATACTGTTAATCACCATCCGGCTGAGTTAGATAATATTATTGGGGATTTGTCGAGATTAGAAGCAAATTACGGCGTAATGGCCTGTCTTGGCAACCACGAGCATTACAACACGGCAAAGCAGCATGAACAAATAAAGGACAGGATAAGATCGGCCGGAATTGACCTGCTGCTGAATGAAAGCCGGATAATTTCGATTGGTTCGGAGAAATTGAATATTGCCGGGATAGATAATACCGGCTCGGGCCAAAATTATGGCGATATTGATTTGGCCTTGTCCGGAATATCCGGGAATGCTCCGGTGATTCTTCTGGCGCACGACCCCCGCAACTGGGACATTGACGTCCGCCGGAAACGCAGTATTGACCTAATGCTGTCGGGCCATACACATGGCGGGCAATTAGGTTTTGATTTGTTCGGGCATGAAATTTCTCCCGCACAGATTGCCTACAAGCAATGGGCGGGGCTTTATTCCGATGGCGATCAGCATTTATATGTGAGCAGGGGATTGGGGACAACAGGGCCGCCCGTAAGGGTTGGTATCGAACCGGAGATTACGATGATAACGCTAAGGCCGGCAGGTAATTTAGCATGAAATAATTGGGACGATTGTTAATAAATCTTCCCGGACAAGGTGTTGCAACACTTTGTTCTAAACATGTTGGCAGTGATTTGGTATGAGATAGAGTGAAATAAAAAAAGGGCAATCCCGATTGAGGATTGCCCAAATAAAAAAACAGATAACTAAAATTCAAAAACTGAGGAACTATATATTAATTATGGCAGAGTAGATAATCAAAATAGCTCTGGCAGCCGAGAAATATTAATACCTATTGTTGAATTTCGGACGTTCTTTTCTTTCTCTTGCTTCGTTCACAACCAGTTTTCTGCCATTAAGATCGAAGTCGTTAAGTTCTTCAATAGCCTTGCGGCCTCCGGTTTGTTCCATTTCTACAAAACCAAATCCTTTCAACCTGCCGGTTTCGCGGTCAGTAATCAATTTAACGGAATATACTTCACCGTACTCTTCGAAAAGAGTGCTGATTTCCGCTTCGTCAACGTTATAACTAACGTTACCTACATAAATATTCATAGTAAAATCCTTGAAATCGAAAAAAAAATAATATTAACTCTGCCGAATCACTGTTAACGAACATCATTCATATATATTATACTCGATTGTAAATTAATCAATTAATCTTTAACTTTACATCCGCTGATTACCACGATTGTTAATACCTCCGGCAGGATTGCGATTAGCTTAAGCCATTGCGTGATAGCTGCTTGCACATGAAGCTGCTTCCATCCGGTTAATTTTACGATGCAAGTTCCATGCCGCGGCGAAAGGCTTTAATATTTGTTTCGGTGAATTTATCCGGCACGTAGCGGCGAACGCTTTTCTCCATCGATTCCGCAGAGATAAGTTTGGTATGGGCCGATAGGCAGCCGAGCATCACAATATTGGCGATTATTTTATTGCTCATCTCCTTGAAGGCTATGTCGGTGGCGGGTATTGCATAGGTCTCAGCCGTATGCTTATGTGATTGCACAAGGTCGCTGTCCACGAACAACTGTCCGCCGGCCTTAAGGGAATGGCTGAATTTATCGTAAGCCGGTTGGGAGAACGAGATCAATATGTCAATCTGCGACGGCTCCAGTTCGTGGATGTCCGTATCGCTGATAATAACATCGCATTTGCAGGCCCCGCCCCGAGCGGAACTGCCATAGGACTGAGTCTGGATTGCATTCTTGCCGTCGAGCAAAGCGGCATATCCAAGAATTACTCCCGATAGGATTACTCCCTGTCCGCCAAAACCCGAAAATCTGATATTCATTCTATTCCTTTATAATTAGCGATTACTCAAAAAGTTGCCTAAGATGGAATTATTAGTATATTTAAGCTAATATCTTATGTTACGCAAAATGATATTTACCAGTCCCGGCCTTTAGTCCGGGGGATAATCACCCAGCCGCCGCCTCGTTGACCCTCCGAAGGCCATCGGTGAATTCCGGCCTGTTACGATCAATTAATTTGCCGACTATCATTTTTTCTTCCAATTCTGCCGAAGATAAATGCTCGGCCTTTTTAATACCGATAGATTTTTCCTTGAAATCCAATAATTGATCTATGCCATTTCTCATCCCAACCCTTCTGCCATAGCTCGTGGGGCATTGCGAAGTAATCTCTATGAAAGAAAAGCCATTTTTGTTCAAAGCCTCCTTCATTGATTTCTTTAATTGGAAAATATGATAAGTAGACCATCTGGAAACATAGTCCGCCCCGGCCGCTGCAACCAATTCCGCTATTTCGAAAGGCCTCTCCACATTGCCGTAGGGTGTGGTTGATGATTTAACGGAATAAGGAGTTGTCGGACTGACTTGTCCGCCTGTCATGCCATAGATATAATTATTGACCAGGAACACGGTAAGGCCGATATTTCTGCGAGCGGCGTGGATTAGGTGGTTGCCGCCTATACCGGACAGGTCACCGTCGCCGGCAATTACGATTACCCGCTTTTTGGGTTTCATCACTTTAACACCCGTTGCAAAAGCTATTGCCCTGCCGTGAGTTGTGTGCAATGTATCGACCTTCAGATAGGGCGATGGTATCCATGATGAACATCCGATACCGGTTACGGCAATAATTTCATTGGGGTCTATCTCCATTTCTTCCAATACATTGCAGAATATATTCAGTATTGTGCCACCGCCGCAGCCAGCACAAAATGCGTTGGGCAGGACGTCCGTTCTTAGATATTTCGTTAACTTATGGTGAGGTTGAGTTTGCATAATTTATAATATTAATTTGACGAGTAATAAGATTTTTTCTTCTATTCAGTAGTGTCCGGTTAAATATGTGAATCATTTTAAAAGAATTCCTAATAACTATGATATGTCATTCTGAGTCCTTCGACTTCGCTCAGGATAGACTGCCGAAGGGCTCAGGGTGACTATTTTAGTGTCATAGTGAGCGGAGTCGAACTATAGACACGATTGCGGCTTGGTTCAGGATAAACTCCGCGAAGAATCCAGTATTCACAGGCTATGTGGCCATATCGAGATGGATTCCGGATCAAGTCCGGAATGACATGTTTAGACATTATTTTTCGCTAATTTCGAAATTGCATCCACTATAGCACAATATAGGCCAAAAAGGTGTTTATTACTTCGATTATCACAAATTGGGTGCTTTTTAACCAGACACTTGTGTCTTCTATTATCTCCTCCGAATCATCGAGTGTGAACCACCCCTTTAGTGTAGCTATTCATTAATAGACTTAGTATATTTAGCTCATTCCCAAATTCCGATTTGGGAATGCAATTATCCCGCAAATCTCCGTTTTGCAAACGATTAGGCGATATAAATAGCGTAGTGGAACCTGACAATAAGTTCATTAACATAACATGCTTTCTATTGAGTAGCTACATTAATTCCCCTCCTAAACGTAGGAGGACGTCGGGGAGGTTCCCCATCGACTAAAAAGCCTAAATATTACTAACAACCGCTTCCTCAATTTCCGCAATCGTATGGCAGACACCACCAATTTTGGATATAGAAACCACTTCCTTGTCGGTAAATCTCTGAATTTCCCTTGATAGCTGGCCCAGGTTCATTTCCGGCACAAAAACTTTCTTAGCCCTGGCGCAGAGAGATTTCGTAATTCTATTGGCAAATGGCCAGATAGTGATATATCTCAGAAAGCCGATTTTTATTCCTTGCTCTCTCAGGCTCAGGACAGCGCCCATAGTCGGCCTGGCCGTTGCGCCGTATGAGATTATCAGGTAGTCAAAATCATCGGTGAAATGTTCTTCGTATTTTATTATATCTTCACGGCCGGAGTCGATTTTGTCGTAAATCCTTCTGATTAGCGTGTCGTGGACTTCCATCGTCGATACGTCACGCATTCCGTCCGGTTTATGGGTCGAGCCGGTAACGTGTACCTGCTGGTTCATTCCGAATTCGATCATGGGCGGGATTCGCTCGCCGCCGAACGGGTCGGCATTTCCCGCTGCAATATTTCTTGGTATTACTTCAATGCTGTCTGGGTCAGGGAATACTATCTTCTCGCGTATATGGCCAATCTCACCATCGAGAAGAATAATCACGGGGTTGCGATATTTTTCCGAAAGATTAAAAGCATCGATCATAATATCGAATGTTTCCTGGACTGAATGGGGCGATAGGGCAATCATTTCGTGGTCGCCGTGAGTGCCCCAGCGGGCTTGAAGCACATCGCCCTGGGCGGCTTTTGTGGCTTGGCCGGTTGATGGCCCGGAGCGCTGAACATTCACTATAACGCATGGCGTTTCGGTCATGCAGGCATATCCGAGGTTTTCCTGCATAAGCGAAAAGCCAGGCCCGGATGTAGCCGTCATTGACTTGCCGCCAGCCCATACAGCACCAATTACAGCACCCAAACTGGCGATCTCGTCTTCCATCTAGATATAATAGCCGTCAACTTTCGGCAGCTCGCCAGCCATCACTTCTGCCACTTCGGAGGCCGGAGTAATCGGGTAGCCGGCAAAGAAATTGCATCCTGCGTAGAGGGCGCCGTAAGCTGCGGCTTCATCGCCCTGAATGAAGCTGACCTGGCCTTTTAATTTGTTTAAGTATTCTTGTCTTTTCATTTAGATTATTAGATTGTACTTTTAGTGTAATTCTCATTTCTATTCGGACACTAATGATATTAGCAAATAGCATATTATATAATGTTTACGGATTAATTTCAAGCCGGCCTTTTTCACTTAAATTTTCGCTTATTTCTTCGCTTATTTCTTCGCTTATTTCTTCGCTTATTTCTTCGCTTATTAATATTACAGCCAGTTCGGGGCATACCAAATCGCAAATTCGGCACCCGTTGCATTTATCCAGTCGCACGGGAAGCGGCACGTAATACCCCTTCGAATTAATTTTCTCAGATACATCGAATACATCGGTAGGGCAGAGTTCGATGCAAATATCACAGCCCTTGCAGTAGCACTCATCAATGTGAATTGCTGTTATTTTCTCTTTATTGGACATGAATATTAATGTAATGTAATTTATTCTGAACTATTGTTATGATAAATCAAAATATAAAAAAATTGAGTACTAAGCAAGATGGAATACAGGGAAGTGGGGATCGCTTATTAAAACATTTTTCCCACGAGCTGAAGCTCATGGTTATTTTTTCGCACTTCAGTCGCCACATGCTTCAGCACGTGGATAATGATGGATTCCTGCTTTTTTTCCACGAGTTAAAACTCATAGCTATGTATTCTTTATGATAATATTCCGATGCTTCCCGGGTTGACAGCCGACGAATTTACGGGATGGTTTGGAACCATCCCCTACGATTGTGTTTAACTACTGTGTTGATGTTTCTTCTTATCGAACTCGATAGTCAGGAACCATCCGGCATTGTCGCCGCCTAATAATACCGCCAGTGCTTTAGCACAAATCTGCGGGAATTTGCCGAACCGCCCCAATTTATCGTAATAAGTCAATACGGGTTTGATTCTGATATTCTCTACGGGTTGGCCGTCAAGCATTTTAAGGGCTTCATTTTTGGTGTATGCCTTTGTGCCGATGCTTTCCATGTGGTGGTAGAGAACCCACGACAGGCTTTTCCACGGCCTCAGTTTCAGCAGGGCGTGCCGCACCCAAAACAGGTAAGTCAATATCGAATGGCGGTGGTAGATCATCACCTTGCATCGCCCGCCGGGCCTGCAGACGCGTATGATCTCATGCATTGCTTTTTCGGTGTCCGGTGTGTGGTGGATAACGCCGAAGCTGTAAACTATATCGAAGAAATCATCATCGAACGGCAGGTTCTCGCAGTCGGCAACGATTATTTGCTCGGCATTCAGGTTATATAACGTGAGTCGGTGCTTGATATGCCGCACGGCTTCTTCGGTCAGGTCGATGCCGTATGCCACCGCGCCGCCGCGCACCCATTGCAGGAAATCGGTGCCTGCCCCGATGCCAACCTCGAGCAGCTTCTTACCCTTGTACGAATCAAAATCGGCGAAGGCCTTAATTTCGGGCGATACTTCATAGCGGTCTTTTTCTATTTCCTCGAAATACTCCCGTGTGAATTTCTCCTTGCCGGACGCCCAAGTGCCGCAGGTTTCCTCGTTCCAGTATTCCTTCACCTGACTCTTGATTTGTTCGCTGTTAGCAGTCATATTTTAATCGTTTTTTCCCGGATGTTTGTTTTTAATAATATGCAATTTAGTTAAAATGGGGTTATGTGCCGAATATTTGTTGTATGCGATAAATATTATTGTATTTGAAATGTTTCTATGCTATTTTAATGGCATTACGTTTGGAATCAAGTTATATGCAGTATTGAGGATAATTAATGGAAATAAAATATTCCGCGAAGGCGGCGAAACAGTTAAGAAAAATCGCTAAGAACAACAGGAAAAACGCTGTGTTAATAATTGAAAAAATTGAAAAGTATGCTGCAAATCCCAAAAGTAAATTCAATATAAAATATCTCAAAGGTAAATACGCCGAATTTAAAAGAATAAGAGTCGGTAATTTTAGAATAATTTTTAATATTGAAGATGAAACTATGTTAACCCGCATTATTCATAAAATATCCAAAACACATGACAGGCAATGGATAACAGATATTTAAGATACCTCAATTATAAGCCAAATAAGATCACCGTGGAATCGGACTAACTCGAATATTTCTTACGAGATACGAAGCTCTTGAGTAAAAGTCCCGCAATAAGCGGGTTAATCTATGAAATCAAGCAAAGAGGGGACGCCTATTATGATTGAAACTCAAATAATTAAATCTGAAAATCAACCTATTGCGGTGATAATCGATTATCAGGAATATCTAAAACTTATTGAATTAGCTGAAGATAAGGAAGATTATTATTCCGCTTTAGAAGTAAAATAATCTAATACGGAATGGATAGATCATGAGGATTTGAAAAATGAACTGGGATTAGAATAAATTTGATGAGCCACTCTCTGAATATTTCCCCAATAAATAAATATCATTCGTGGCTCAACTGAGTGGAGCAAAGAATCCAGAACCCGTATGAATACTGGATTCTTCGCTACGCCACAAGTGGCTTCGGTTAGAATAACTTTCTCTGAATTTTGATAACCCCTTCTTAAAGCAATATTTGTAGAAGCTAAGCAAATCTTCTGAAAATCCAGATACTGCCAAATGTCAACATCATTATCCCAAATATGATTGCAGCCCATTCCGGCAGTGTGGGAATGGAAGTGGGAATACTCAAATTAAATACGATCGCATCGCGAAGGCCGTTATGAGATTCATCATAAGCACCCGCTGTGGTGGGGAACTGCGAAGCAGCGCTTAATGCATAACCACAGATATATGCTCTATTGGCCCGCACATCGATACCGTAACTATATGCTGTTTCCGATGAGCCGATTAATGTTGAATAATGCAGAGCGGAGCCGTCGGCGGTAAGTACGGATACAACCAAATCCCTTTCGCCGTTGAACGAGTTGTCATAAGCCGTGACAGTAGTTGGATAATTATTGCCGTAAGTACCGCCTGTGAAATATGCCATATCCTCGGAATTAACATCGATTGCCCAGCCATATTCATTGTCGGAGCCGCCGATCAGAGTAGAAAACACAAGTGAGGAACCATCGGCGGATAATTTCGTCACATATATCTCCTGGCCGCCATTGAAACTCTGGCTATAAGCACCGGCTGTGGTTGGGAAGTCGCCGGCTGATGTAGGTGTTGTCCCGATAATAAAAGCATTACCTGCGCTGTTGATTGCAATATCCTTGCATCCCTCTTCGCCAGAACCGCCAACGAAAGTGGAATAAACCAAAGACGAACCGTCAGTTGATAATTTTGTAACGAATGCATCAGTATTGCCATTATAAGTTTCATCATAAGCACCGGCTGTGGTTGGGTAAGAATTTGAAAGATACGTAGTTGCCCCGCTCACATACGCATTGTCGCTGCCGTCAACGGCAATTTTGCTCCAGAAACCCTCTGTACCATCACTACCTATAAAAGTAGAATAAGTTAATGAAGAGCCATCAGATGATAGTTTAGTGACAAATACATCAAACGAACCATTATGAGTCTGGTCGTAAGCGCCTGCGGTTGTGGGGTAGTCTGTGGCAGCATCAATCGTTGAGCCGGATATGTAGGCATTACCATTTACGTCTATATCTATACCAAATCCTTCATCTGAATCAGAACCGCCGATTAATGTGGAATATACCAGGGACGAACCGTCGGCAGATAATTTCGTTACGAACACGTCATTGCCTCCGTTGTGTGTTTCGTCGTAAGCGCCTGCGGTTGTGGGGTAGTCTGTGGCAGCATCATTAGTTTTGCCTGTGACAAACGCATTGCCGGCTTCGTTAATTGCAATGCAATAGCCAACATCTATTAAATCACCGCCGATGAAAGTTGAATATATTAAAGACGAACCGTCGGCAGATAATTTCGTTACGAACACGTCATTGCCTCCGTTGTGTGTTTCGCTGTAGGCGCCCGAGGTCGTTGGAAAATTCGTTGCCGCATCCGTAGTCTTTCCGGTAATATAGGCATTGCCGCTATCATCGGTTTCTATATCGTAAGCGGTATCGTTGGCGGATCCACCGATAAATGTCGAATAAACAAGCGGGTCGATTATTAATTCCTTGTCCGGGTTGTAATCGCCCACATCAAATGTGACTTCGCCCGCGGCATTCGTAGAAAAATTGCACTTCACCTGCTTTTTGCTGCCGTTCACCACCTGATAGGCAAATAATTCACCCTGAGTGACCGGCCCCAACGAAGTCTGTATGGTAAGGTCGCCATTCCGGGTGACATTCACTCCGCCGGTTCCGGCAAATGAGATGTTCAAATTATTCAGGTCGGCACCGGGCTTTGCTATCAGGTCGTAACGGAACGAGCCATTGTCATAATAAAGGCGTGCCGAGATGCCCTTGCATACTTCCTCCATCATCACTTCTTCGAAGAGCGGGACGTCCGGCACCCAATTCTGCCGGCTGCCTTTCAGGTAGTTAAATGATCCGCCTGTTTTCGATAATCCTCGCACGTTTTTATTTGCTATTGGTTCACTTTTATTATCAAAATTATCGAACGACATCTTAACAACATGGCCTTTGCGTATGATTGGCTCTTGATTTGATTTCATAAAATCCGAATCATCATTATTTCTGCCGCCGGAGAGTTGATAAAAATCATAGGTGATACCGTCGTTTGTTATCCAAACATTCATTCCGCCCATCATGGCAACGAACCGGACTTCATCGCTCCACTGCCCGCGGTTTTCGATGAACACAGGCTTGACGCCGGATAGAACTTGTTGAATATTGCTGTTGGCATTCGCCGGAATCTCCTGTGAATGAAGTGGTAATATTGGAATTATAAATAGTATCATCGTAAACAGGCACTTGTGCATAAATGAGCTCCGTTTTATATTGGTCTAAATAGTAATAGATAATACTAAAATTAACTAAAAATAATTATTTTAAACTATAAAAAGACAGTAGTGTCCGGAAAATAAGAGAAACACATCAGAATATGTACCTGAATAATATGACATGTCATTCTGAACTCGTTTCAGAATCCAGTATTCACAGGCTATGTGGCCATATTGATATGGATTCCGGGTTCCCGATAGCGGGATTTCGTAAACTCAACAAGTCCGGAATGACAAGCTTTAATATTAAATCTTACTAAATCAATAATTGCATCCATAATAGAACATTATGGGCCAATAAGGAGCTGATTACAATGAGTATCGTGATTTTGCTGCTTTTTAACCGGACACTTATGTTTTAAATTATAAAAAGAGACTTCTGATATAATAGGGAAGTTGTCATTCCCGTGAAAACGGGAATCCAGTATTTATGCGGCAAATGGATTCCTGCTTTCGCAGGAATGACAGAAAAAATCGGATTTATCAGAAGTTTCAAAAAGACAAATAAATGTATCTTTCAACTATATTTCGAGTCGGGCTGCATATCAAATTGATGGCCAACAGTCTGCTGCAAACACATGTATTTCGTTAGCCGCAACAACTAACAGAACATGAAAATCCCCTATAATCCAAAATTCCCGCGTGTTAGTCTCATTTCTTATTCTTAAATTTGTAACTTATATTTAATTGATAATGAAGTTACGATAATTAAGGTTTCCTCAAAAAGTAGTTGGTGAAAAAGATTCTAATGCTTATGCTTTAAGGAGAATAACAACCCCCTAAATCCCCCTTTTTTAAGGGGGAATTTGATCAACTATTCCCCCTTAAAAAAGGGGGAAGTGAGCCAGGCGAGCAGGGGGTTGTCCTACAATCTGC
>JAJRTW010000263.1 GCA_024278075.1 Bacteroidota bacterium
AAATGTGAAATAAATATGAAAATAGGTGAAAATAGGTATTTCTACTGATAGATAAATGTAATATACCTTTGTAAATTGATAAGTTCTGTAATGATTATTTGGCAAATCCCCAGCCAATAAAAAAGCCGGACGATTGGTCCGGCTTAGGTAAAGATTTATTTGTAATTAGATTACCTATTCACACTAAACCTAACCGCCCGCCTTTCGCCGCCGGCAGTTAGGGCGATGTAGTAAACGCCTGCCGGCAAAGTGGTTAGGCCGATGTGTTCGCTGTGGCTGCCATCGGATTTATAGCCGTCAAATATAGATTTTACCTTGCGGCCCAATATGTCGTGTATGCTTATGCTGACGCTGCCGGGAGCGGATAAGGAATAGGATATGTTGGTATAGCCGCTTGCGGGGTTGGGGAAGGCCTCGATATTACCTTTGATTTCGACATTGTCCTCGGCCCTCGAGCTATAATCAGGTGCCAATTCCGCTAAATATAATTTATCTGTTGTTGGGCCGGTTAGTGTATCACTATTATGATAAATATACCCGGAAAACAGTAAATTGCCATTATCCTTCTCAACAATGTCCGGCGTGTGTAACGTATACTCAAGGCTCCATACTTTTTTGTCTAACAGATGCCCGTCTTTAGATAATATTCTTAATGTGAAATTTTTTGTTCCGTCTTCAGATTTATTTGTTCCAAGTAATACTATACGATCATTTGATATGACCCTAATTTTTTTTAAAATCTCTTTTCTTTCTTTTTCTATTTTCTTGCTCCACAGCATTTCGCCGTTTGGGCTGAGCTTAACCACAACAATAAGGCCATTCTCACCCTCCTTTTCCCATTCACTCCCTGCAGAAATAATATTCCCGGATTCGTCCTCAATCAACTTATTTAATAACGCAGAATTATTGTAAACGGTTGTTGTGCTGTCAATCGAGGTGGTCCAAAGAACACTGCCCCTATTGTCCGTTTTTACTAATAGATATTTGTAGATTGTTTTTAATTCACTATCAATATATGGTATAGTCCACATCATATTGCCGTCATTTGTCATACTAACAGCCCAAGCATAAGGCACTCGCTTCTGCGGGTAATTAAAACCTGTAGTATCGACATATAAACCACCGAGATAATCCAGTTCCCGATTATAAATACTTGCAACTGCAACCCCTCCCCCATACGCAAATCCTGATTGCTTTATAGAATCTTTATCAAACATAATATACGTAGAATTTTCCCATATATATTTTTCAAGCTTGTAAGTATTAATCACATTAAAATCCAAATCCAAATATCTGACGTAAGCCGGGCCGGCAAATGCAATGCCTGGTGAGGTAACATAACATAACTGAAACATATTATCATAAAACTGAAAATTAATAAATGTTTGTGAATAATTCTCAAGAAAGATTTTCCTATTCAATAAATTACCCTCAAGGTCATAGCTTGAGACAACAAGGTCTTCTCTATAACCGATAGAATCGGAAGATTTATGTAAACCGGACGCAAAAATATAAATCTTGTCGTTTAGCTTTAGCATTTTACTCGTGAACCATGCTCCGGATAATTCATTGTCGGGATAAATTTTCTCCCAGATAATATTTGCGGAGAAGAGTTGGCCGGATGTTATGAAGAAAAATGCACAAATAGTTAATATTATATTTCTCATATCAAAGCCCCTGAAATTTATTGAAAATGGATAATGGAAAAAGCGAAAATAATGGGCTGCCCGTAATGCGGGCAGCCCGTATGAATATAGTTCGATTATTGTATTTTGATGATTTTCTTCATATCATATTTGCCTGATACCATTTCAACAAGTACATGGTAAATTCCTGCCGGGCTGTCTCCCATATACACTTTTACATCCGGTGAGTTAGAAGATGATAGTTTCCTGACGGTATTGCCGAGCATATCGAAAATAGTAACAGACTTGATTTTGTCATTCGATGAAATCATAGATATATCAAATGACTCGTTTACTACGCTGGGAACAATCCTAAATAGCGGCTGGCTTTCATATTCTTTTGTCAGAATTCTCCAAGTCCTGCCGCGATCTAAGGTTTCCAGTGTCTTGTTGCCGCGCTGCTCAACCCATCGGTCAATTCTGTTTACAATAGGTGGCTGCCTAAGCATCCAACTTTTTCCGCCGTCAAATGTTTCAAGCAATTCGCCCCTGCGGTATTCAACAAAGTGAGTTATCCTATTATTTATTGTGTTTTTGTCCTGAGCCTCAATAGTTGTTTTTTGGCTTGACGACATCTGAGAATTAGCCGTATATCCAATGCTTAGAATAAGCAATGATATACTGAATATTATAGTTAGAATATATTTTTTATTAGACATAATTGTTTCTCCTATTAATTAATCGCAAGTTGCCATACAAGTTCTCTTCACTCTATAATCATTAGACGGATGGGAAGCATTCCCATACTCTGGACAATATGGTGCTGGAGGCTCTATAGCCGCTGAACAGTCAAATGAAGTAGAGCTTGTTGTTTCAGATACCATAACATATCCGCCGCCATTAGGGCAGTAACAAAATGTTCGTGTGTGGAAGCAGCAAAGATTATCCACATTTCCGCAACGCTTAAAACGCATTGATATATTGCTACCAACTCTCTCCTCACATATTGATACACACTTCGGGTCTGTGAAGAAAGTTTTATATCGCGAGCATTGAGGCATTACACACGGGTCCCCTTCGCATTGATAAAATGCTTGCTGTCCAGGATTTAAGCTATTATAGACTGAATCGAAAAGATATCTGCTCACAGCCGCTTGCACATCTTGGAGGAATCTCCTGAAATTCGGATCATTCATTTCACTAAAATCATTAGGATAGCCCGGCCATATGTATGGCGTTAATCCTCCGGTTCCGCCGCAATCTACCCAATCCCAGTCAACCCAGTAGAGCTGTACTTGATCTACAATTAGAGGAGGACAGGGGTCGGGTTGAGGGATTATACACCTTCTTTTATTATATAGAACCTTTATCTCACAAGCAGAATATTCCAGTGACGATACTACTACCATAATAGAATCCATATCGTCCCAATCAAAACAATTCGCTGGGTCAATCAGTGTGCTGTCATTACAATACTCAGACTGCGCATTCACATTCATTGACCCTATGGAAATAAACATAAATGCTAAAACTAAAATAAAACATAATTTCTTCATTTCAAAATTCCTCGAGTTAATTTACAAATTTAATTTTCAGTATTTACGGAATAATCCGTAAATTAGCAATGTCCGATATGGCACTTTGGTAAATCTTTTGTGGGATCAGCCAGAGTTCATATCTTGGATCCGGTGGGGTTTTCCTCACCGGTTTTTTTTTGTGTGAGAGTAGCGTGTTGGTTATGGGCTTCGTATCATTTTTCACCTCCGTAACTACGTGGAACATACCTTCCATTGCCCGCCTATTACTGTCTCAATCTATATTTATCAGAGACATATTGAAGACATATTGAAGACATATTGAAGACATATTGAAGACATATTGAAGACATACATCTATGCCATTTATAATATAAACAATAGCAATATACAAAGCAAGCACTATATTACAAA
>JAJRTW010000264.1 GCA_024278075.1 Bacteroidota bacterium
CCGGCAAGTCAGGTGTAACACCTGACTTGGCAATGAATATATAACTATTTCAAATACATTCATAATAGCCCGATATAGGTCAAAATTGAGCTTTCCTCTGTAGTTTTCACAATTTGATTAGATTTTAACCGGACACTACTGTGTCCGGTTAATAAATGATTGTCTTGCTGAATACAACCTTATTAACTGTCACGTGTCATTCCCGCGAAAGCGGGAATCCAGTATTTATGGGCCATTTGCTATATTTAAGATGGATACCGGATCGGGGTCCGGTATGACATACTTTAACAACAATTCACGCTGTTTTCAAAATACATCCATAATAGCACAATATTAGGCTAAATGGAGCTATTACTACGATTTTCACTAATTGTCTGCATTTTAACCAGACTCTACTGATCTGAAATAACTACATTTGATCTACAGATAATTATCCGGTGGGAAATTGGGTTAATGCAATTATGTTATTATAAGACATTCAACAGTTCTACCAATTGTGGAAAACTTCCAGATGGTTTTTTGGGGGGGGCTTTTTTTGCTATGTTGATTAAGCATAAACTAAGCGATGGCCTTTCGGTTGGGGTATGGGATCACCGAATTCCTTTGCGGTGCTTATCCAAAGATCAATCGCCTGCTTTGCACTGGCCAGGGCTGATTCGTAACTATCGCCATGTGCCATACATCCGGCAAGCTGGGGTACATCGGCAATAAATGTTTTATCTTCATCACTCCAAAAAATAATTATCTCATATTTATTCATCGAATTAATCTCCAAGTTTATATTTTATTATGATATTTCTTACCTGGCGCACCTGATATGGCTTTGCATTCTTTTCGTCTTTTTGCAGGTTTATCTTTTCAATTATGCCGTCTTTTCTGAATACATGATGGCTGCCTTTGGTTCTCATATCAAATCCAAGACTCGACAATAGATTAATCAAGTCAGAAAACGCGATATTTGCATCTGACCTGCCCTTGAGTATTTGATTTAAAGTTTTCTTTACTTTAATCATTAACCTATGAATTTAGTCACCAAACTTAAATATAACACAACTAACTTGCAAAACTATTGTAATATTTCCAACATTATCATTCTTTGGCTTGATAGCATTGATTGCAGAACAAATCTTAGAATAATACAATTGTGGAAAACTTCTTAATAATTATAGGTTTATCACTATTGTCATTAATTAAATTTTAGGCTATTTTTGTGTTTATTAAAACGGGCCGAAAAAGGCTCTATCCTTTATTCATTTTCATCCTACAGGAGCGTTTTTATGGAATTGTATGTTGACACAGCAAACATCGGCCATATTCGTCATGCAGCATCTTTGGGGTTCATCTCCGGTGTGACGACAAATCCTTCATTGCTGGCAAAAGAAGATCCGTCTGTTGATGTGAAGCAGCGAATTTTAGAGATACATGAATTAGTCGGGGGGCACCTATCGGTTGAAGTGATTTCAACAGACACCAAAGGCATGCTAAATGAAGCGGAAGAAATTATCTCATGGTTCCCGCAGGCTACTATCAAAATTCCTATGATACCCGACGGCCTGGCGGCTACGAAGGAATTATCGCGCCAGAATATCCCCACCAATGTCACACTGGTATTCAGTACCACCCAGGCACTTGCGGCAAACAACGCAGGTGCGTCGTATGTTTCCTTCTTCATGGGCCGGCTGGACGATATCGCTTCGGGCAGCGCACAGGTGCTGGAGGAAGCGTGTGAGATATGGGATATTCACGGATTCGAATCGCTGATTATTGCAGCTTCGATACGCCATCCGGCCCATGTGGTAGATTCCGCACTTGCCGGAGCCGACATTGCAACGGTGCCGTATAAAGTGCTGATGCAGTGCCTTAAACATCCGCTGACAGATGCCGGTTTGCAGGCATTTTTGGATGATTATAATAAGATGCAGGCAGAGAAGAAAAAACTTAACGGCTGATATTTTCATTAGTCAACATGGGGCTAAACGAGAATAAGGAATTAGCACGAAATACGAAGCAGCATAAGATCGGGCCAGCAGCCCTGCTTCCCGGAAGTTGCATGATTCGGTTCTATCATTTTCGTTTAAACAGAATGAATATTTACTTCGAATCGGGCTGATATATTATTTGGGGATTGTTCATCCGGCCCAAAGTTGAATAAGGAACATTCCCCGACGAACAAGAAATATGATGCTGGTATTAGTTAATTACTCAAATAAGGCTTTTCGAAAAAGCCAGATTCTTAATAGTGAAACCGGTATCAAAATCGGCCGTTTTGATAGAGTTTTATCTTATACACCAGACGTCATCGACCAAGAATTCTATGAAAAGCACCGGCATATCCTTAGTTTGAAAAGGGGCAATGGCTATTGGCTTTGGAAGCCGTATATATTAAAAAAAGCCTTAGATGAATTAAAGGATGGCGATTATCTGTTTTATTGTGATTCCGGCGCCCTCTTCGTGTCATCTGTCATTCCGATTGTGGAATTATCACTAACAACCGGCTGCGATATTATTACGTTTGAGTTGACATTGAAAGAAAAAGCATGGACCAAACGCGATGCTTTCATATTAATGGATTGCGATTCGCCGGAGTATACCGACAGCAATCAACGATTCAGCGGTTATATGCTTTTCAAGAAAAGTGCATTTACTGTGGAAGTGCTGAACGAGTTTTTGTTCTATGCTCAGGATGCAAGAATAATTACCGACCTTGATAACAAAACAGGCCTCAGGAACTTTCCGGAGTTTATTGAACACCGCCACGACCAATCAATTTTCAGTTTGTTAACTAAGAAATATGGCATCAAGGCATACAGAGACCCTTCGCAATTTGGCCTGAATGTTATGCAGGATTACCCCGACTCGAATTATGGCCAAATAATTGATGCAATTCGGGCCAAGAAAAACCCGATATATTATAGGATTCTGGGGAAGGTAAGAAAACTTACTAATTATTATCAGCGTGAATTAAGGGGATTATAATCCGAACATCTCTGGCTTATTCATTAAACCTTATCTTTCGATTGAGACATCTCTATTGTATTTATTCATTAATAAACTTAGCATATTAAGGCCATTGCCAAACCGGAATTTGGCAATGAAACCGGAATTTGGTAATGAAACCGGAATTTGGCAATGAAACCGGAATTTGGTAATGAAACCGGAATTATGAAATGCGATTGAAAAATGATGTCAGGTTATTTGCTTGCCGGAAATATTAATCCCCAATTGCTCCACCCTGTACCTGAGCTTGGCCCTGGATATTTCAAGAAGTTTTGATGCCTTAATCTGGTTGCCGTTGGTTATCTTAAGAGTTTGAATAATCAGGTCTTTAAGGACATTTCCCATCGGCACGCCCGACTTGGCAATCTTCAGGTAATGCTGGCCTTCTCTTAATTCAATCGTAGGGTTATCAACCACTTGGATCGAACCGATCGGCTTAAGGAAATGAAATGATTCCTTCGAGATAAGTTCGTCATTCTCCAGCAGAACAATCCTTTCTATTGCGTTCGCCAATTCCCGGACATTCCCTTTCCAGCGGTAACTCTTAATAATCTCTGCCGCTTCGGGTGTGAACCCAGTCACTTTTTTGCCGAATTTCGCATTAAAAGCCCCAATAAATGATGAAGCTAATAACATCACATCATTGTCGCGGTCGCGCAGTGGCGGCAGCTCAACCCTTGCAACATTCAAGCGGTAATATAAATCCTCCCTGAATTTATTATCTTCAATCAGTTTTTCCAGGCTTCTATTTGTGGAAGCGATAACCCGCACATCAACCGAAATTTCCTTCGAGCCTCCAAGCCGGAAGAATTTGCGCTCCTGCAGCACTCTAAGCAGTTTGACCTGCAAATCCATGCTTAATTCGCCTACTTCGTCGAACATTATTGTGCCGTGCTGGGCCTGCTCGAACTTGCCTTGTTTAATTTTTTCAGTAGCGCCGGTGAATGCCCCCCGCTCATAGCCAAATAGCTCGTTCTCTGCCAATTCCCTCGGAATTGCACCGCAGTTGATGGTTATGAACGGCCCTCTTGCGCGCGGCGAGTTTTCATGTACGTAGCGTGCCATTAGCTCTTTGCCGGTTCCGGTTTCGCCAAGGATTAAGACAGTAGTATCATCGGTAGAGGAAATGATTTTTGCCATTTCCATGGCTTTTTTCATTCCCTCGGAATTGCCAATTATTTCATTTGGCTGATCTTTCCTTAGCTTTTCGGAAAGGATATCAACCTGGCGGCGAAGGTCGTAATTCTCGAGTGCCTTTTCAACGGAAACCTCAAGTTGTTCCAGGTCAAGCGGTTTCACGATGAAATCTTCGGCGCCGAGTTTCATCGCCCGCACTGCCATCTTGATGTCGGAAAACGCCGTCATCATTATCACCGGCATCACATAGCCTTGCTTGCGAAGCTGCTCAAGGATGTCAAGGCCGTTTTCGTGGCCCAAAAATATATCCAGCAATATTAAGTCGGGACTGATTATATGCAGTTCATCGATTGCCTTTGCCGGGTACAAATATGTCATAACCCGGTTATACTTGGCTTCTAATATATTCTTAACCGTAGAATTAACAAGCGGGTCGTCCTCGATAACAACTATGGAATAATTCAGCTTGGCCATAAACCCCTTTGGCTTGGTTTGTTAGAGATTTGCAATTATAATATACTGGCACTGCATAAACATATCCGAATTAATGCTTTTGCCAAATCAAAAATTACAATATTTTTTTGTTTTATTATAGGAATATTTGAGAATATTAACCAGTTTGTTGGGTAGCGTTTGTTCGATGTTTTATTGAAGATGCAGGTTCATAACCTGCCGAATACAATTGCCACGGGATGGTTTACACTAAACCGCTAACAGGAAATTTAGTACAGTATCTCAGAATAAATTAATGTTAAACGTTCCGTCAGTTGTCACAACTGACGAATGACGACAGTTTCTATATTGCCAGTTGTAACAACTGGCGAAAGCAAAAGTGTAACAAAGCCGGGGGCTTAGATATAAGGGGTAACATTGCAATTATTTATGAGATGATGCACTAGTATTGATTCCATCAAAGCATTGATGAACAAGGTGTTGGACAGACGTTTTGTATTTGAACTTTAGCCCTGCAAATGTTTGTTTGCCACGGGATGGTTTGGAACCATCCCCTACGGATGGAAATTCTCAAGTGTAGTATTCCATCGAAAAATAAATTATTACTAACCTTTTTTCCCACGAGTTAAAACTCGCGGCTATTTAGTCTGTTTCAATTGCTGCGTGCTCGCAACAGATTGCCTTAGCTCGTGGACAGACGTTTTGTATTTGAACCCAGTAGTGTCCGGTTAAATATGTGAATCATTTTAAATGAATGCCTGATAACTATGATATGTCATTGCGGAACTTGTTTCAGAATCCAGTATTCATGGGCTATTTGATAGTTTCAAGATGGATGCCGGATCGGGGTCCGGCATGACACACTTAAGTAAATATTATGCTAAATCCGAAATTATATCCAAATCAGCACAATATAAGGCAAGACATAGCTTATTACTGAGAATTTCACTATTTGTCAGCATTTTAACCGGACACTAC
>JAJRTW010000265.1 GCA_024278075.1 Bacteroidota bacterium
CTTCCCCCTTTTTTAAGGGGGAATAGCCAATTAAATTCCCCCTTAATAAAGGGGGATTTAGGGGGTTGTTTTATTCCTTAATATTGCAAACGTACTAATAATTATATCTCAGTCAACTTTTTGAGGAAACTCTAATTAGGAAACCCCCGGCTTCTTCGAAGCCACCCCTTTGAAACAAGCTCGCTTGGTAAATGGGGTTCGTCAAGTCTCCCTTTTTTTTCCGATAGTCGGGATTTCGCAAACTCAACAAAGGGAGATTTAGAGGGTTTTCTGTTATTATATTACTTTCCACACAGCCTCGGAATTTGGCAATGAGATAATCCGGGCGGCAGGATAAAAAGTGTAATCAATCATCAGGTTTTACTTATATTGCATTATCTTTGCTTAAGTAAGGATAACAGTATAAGCAATAGACATCTGAAATTTATATGATTGTAATGAAAATAGGCGGTGCCGTATTAAAATCACCTGATGGTTTTTTTAGGATGGCAAGCATAATTAATGACACGCAAAAGCCGGCGGTAGTTGTAATATCCGCTTTGGCTAAAACAACGAGATGGCTTGCCGATGCCGCACGGGCAGCCGAAGGGCTTAACCCGGATGAATATAAATCCGCGCTCGGCAGAATAATCGATTTCCATTCCGGGCTTGCACTCAATATCTTTGCAAATGAAAGACTTGCCGAATGCCTTGCTTTCTACGACGATACATATAATGAAATTCTATCCTATCTCGACAGCATTCATATTACTAAAGAATTAACCCCGAGAACATTAGATATTATCCTCAGTTTCGGCGAGCATCTGGCCCTGAAGACTATCGGCCTTTTTCTGCAAGGCAAGGTCGTTAGGGCATTGGCTTTGGACGCAAAAGAGATAATCGTTACAGACAACCAATTTGGCAGGGCTAAACCAATTTCTACGGCAACTAAGAAGAAGATTAATGCGAAACTTATTCCAATCCTGAAGGAGAATAAAGTTGTTCTTATTCCCGGCTTTATTGCCAGGAGCATCGACGGCGAAATAACAACTATGGGCATGGAAAGCTCTAACCTGACGGCTGCTCTGCTTGCTGAATTATTGGGAGTCGACACCTTAAGCATCTGGACAGATGTGGAGGGCTTTATGTCAGCCGACCCAAGGATAGTGCCGGATGCTGTCCACCTGCGCGGCATGACATACCGGCAGGCAATGAAAGCAGCAAACAGTGGGTTGAAACTTTTTCACCCCGAGATGATAGATCATGCCATGACGAAGAACATCACATTAATTTACCGCTCTGCAATCAAGCCAAACGGGAAAAGATCAATAATAAATGATAAAATCCCCGCTGAAACACCTGTCCTGATTTTAAAGGAAGATATTTGCTTTTCAAGAATTCAATCCATCTCTCCGGTGGATTCAGCTTCAGTTATCAGATTAATTGAAGAAGCCCCGGGTGTCAGCCTGCTGGCGGTTGACAGAACCTTAGACTCATTATCTTATATTTATTCTGACTGTCATTCGGAATCGAGTATCGAAAATGTCATTATACCGGATACTGCCAATCCGGAGCAATTCCGTAATTGTTCGTTGATAACTGTAATGAATATCAATCTCGGCTTGTCATTAAAACTTCTACCCGAAATTTCCGAATGCTTCGATAACAGTGGTAAAGAAATATTTATCACTTCAGGTGTGGAAAAGAATACATTTAAACTTCTGCTGCCCAAAGAAATTGGCAGGGATGTTCTTAAAAAGCTGCATGAGATAATTTATCCCGAATAATTCGCAGATGGAACTTTTGCTTATAGCTTAAGTAAATATTTGTGGAGCATTTGATTGAGATAGAAAATATGGCGGGCATATTTGGCATATAATTGAGAATGCGGCAGAATCTACACTTCAATGCCGCTCAACTGCATTGGATATTTTGTGATTAATGCGGGCTGGGAATATATTCGGCAGGCCTCTCATTTTATTACCTGGGAGAAGTAACAAAATATTTTTTCAAAATGTAATTTTTCGGCAGAACATCGGTTAATTTGATATCCAAAGAATTGTTACCACCACTTCCCTGTGTATATTCATAATTTGAGTTCTGCTATGAAATATAAAAATTTTGCCTTCACTATCATCGCAATATTATTCTTTATACCCTTTCAATCATCATCACAGACGCTTTATTTCTATGATATTGACGCATCTGAATTCCCGAAAATGAAGGCTGCGTTCTTTGCATTTGATATTAATGGAGATCAAATAACGGACTTGGCTATAGAGGATGTTCTGATATTTGAAGATGGCAAACACAGGCAGGTGACGTCGGTGCTATGCCAGCCCAGCCGGGCTGAAAGAAGTTCGATTGCCTTGAGCCTCGACATATCCGGCTCGATGATTGCAATCCACTCGCTGAGCCGGCAGACAGCAATAAACCTTGTGAATGCCCTCAGCATCCCCCCATCTGAAATGGCAATCCAATCCAGCCATGCAACATCTTTTATCAACAAAGATTTTACTATGGACAAGCAAAGGCTTTTTGATGCAATCGGCCCGATAACTGCCGGCGGCGGTAATGATTTTGTTGAACACCTGCTAAATCCATATACCGGACTGTTGAATATTGCCAAAACCGGACAATTCAAACGTTCGGCGGTAATTTTTTCCGATGCTTATTGGAAGGCCCTTACTGATGATGAACTGCAGCGGGCCATTGATTTGTGCATAGAGAACAATATTACTTTCTTTACTGTTATATATTCCCCGGATGATGTCCGGGACAACGGAATCAAATCATCATTAATAAGCATTAGCAAGGCAACGGGCGGTTTGATATTCGATGGGGTTTTAACGTTGGAAAAAGCTAATCAAATAACAAAGGTACTTCAGAATGAAATCAGCAATTTTAAGCCATGCACCGTTGAATGGCTGAGTTTATCGAAATGTGCTAATACCACAGACGTGATAATGAGGTTAGATGCCTATTGGCTTTCGGCCAAAGAGCAATATACTCACAGCTCCGATGACAGGCCAAGACTTGTGTTTACGCCGGATTCGGTTAGGTTTGACAATATAAATCGCGGTGACACAGATAATCGAACCGTTACCGTTACGGCCAGTAGCGGCAATATCGATGTATACGATATAGGAAGCTCGGACCCACAATATTCTGTCGATCCGGATTCGTTCAATCTTATAGAGGGTGAAAGCAAGAATCTGAGAATCACATTCGCCCCAAACGATATCGCCAAAAGCACAAGCACTTTCTTGTTTTCGACCGATATGTGCCCTGCTTCTTTTAATGCCTATGGAATTGCGGTCGACACTACGAAAGAAATACCCAAAGCCCCCCTTATCCTTACTTTCCCAAACGGAGGAGAGAAATTCCATGCCGGCACCGATACGATTATTACCTGGGCTGGAATATTGCCCGAAGAACACGTAACGCTTGAATACTCGATAAATGCCGGCCGGAACTGGCTAAATATTACCGACAGGGCCAATGGGCTGATCAACGATTTCAAGGTGCCGGACACCATTAGCGATTCATGCCTGATGAAAGTAACATTTAAAAAGGAGGGCCGGAATGCCAAGACTATTAAGAGTACAAGACGTTTGTGGGGCATGAACAGCCATTTGGGCAAAACAAGCATTTTTTGGGGCCCAAACGAGGAATACATCATCATAAGTGAAGAAAACAGAAGGAATGCCGAGGCTATTAATATTGTCTCCGAATATCAGAGCAAACCATTGCCAAATGCTGTTTATGCAAAAATATCCCCCGATGGAAGAATGGTTGCAACTTCAAACCCTGAAGTATCTTTGAATAGAAGCATAATTAATCTTTATAGTTTCCCGGATATGGCCCTGATAAATTCAACACGTTTTGCCGGCGTCGATATTAGTTACTTCGATTGGTCGCCAAACAGCAGAACCCTTGCTATCCCTCATGATGATTCAATTATTCTATGGAGTATTACTAACAGAGATACTTTTCCCACATTTTATTGCCTTACAGAAGTAAAGTCGGTTAAATGGAGCCCTTCCGGGCAGTATATCCTGGTTGAATATCACAACAAAAATGTAAGGGTTTTTAACTGTAATAATAATACGATTGAGGGAAACCGTTTTCTTAATTACTATCTTGATATTGAATGGCACCCCTCCCGTGACCTTTTGGCAGTGGCAAGCAGGGATGTGTTGGGCAGCAGAGTAATAGATATGAATGGCAGAAAGATAATTGAAACTTATGACAATGCTTCTTTGGTGGCATGGTCCCCGAGTGTGGATTTATTTGCTTTTACTTCCAATGGCAGGCTCCGTATTTTCGACCGCAGCGGCAACCTGCTGTTAGACGAAGAAATTTACTTTAACATCGGCTATGAGAATAATGACATGAAGTGGTCGCCAAATGGAAATTTATTGGCAATTACCGGGGATAGATATTCCACAGACAATTCTCTAATTTTAGAATTGGGAGATATTATTGCCTATCCGATGCAGGATGTTTCCGATAATCTATGGTCGATTGTTAAGCCTGCAATCGAAGCAATTGATATTAACTTTGGCCTGATATTGGCAGGAAACATAAAAGACTCTGTTATTAATCCTTTTATTTCTAATATTGGAAATTGGCCGGCACAAATAGATTCTATTATTATATCCGGCGGCGATGCCGATCAGTTCAGGTTAGCCTCGGGATTTCCACAATACGAAATCAAAAAGGCTGAGTCAGGCTTTGCCGAATTCAGTTTTATGCCAACTTCGGCAGGCTCAAAAACTGCTGGCCTCGTTATTTACTCTCCCTTTGATACACTCTATCACGAAATCCGTGGCGAAGCTGTGGCGCCGCAATTCGAATTAGCTGCCGGCCTGATAAACTTCGGGAAAGTGAGAACCGGGGACAAAAGGGATATGACAATTGTGCTGCTGAGAAACCTTAGCGGCGCAGAAATCGCTATTGATTCGTCCGTCATGCTCGGGCCGGATTTAGCCCAATTCGAAATACTGGAGGGCAAAGGCCCGTTTACATTCAATGATACCCACACCATGAAAATAGAATTCGCCCCCATTGAAATTGGCAGGGCAAGCGGGCAAATTGGGTTTTATTATAATAATATCGGATCGCCGGCGATAGCAGTTCTGTTTGGCGAAGGTGTTGCATCGCCTATAATTTATGGCGATGAGCCGGTGTTCGATACGTTGATATGCTCCCAAGAAACATCAGATACTATAACGATTGGAAATAAAGGTGAGGTGCCGCTTGATATATTTGAATCGGTTATAACAGGGCCGGACAAGGATGACTTCAGATTGCAGGCGGATTTATCCGGGGTAAGTGTCAGGCCAATGGACTCTATTCCGGTTAAGATATATTTTGCACCGCAAAGCCCCGGTGAAAAAAATGCCAAATTAATAATAAAAAGCAACGCCGATCCGGATTCTGTGTTTATCATCAGGTTGGCCGGGAGAAGGCAGGCATTAAATTTCACAGTTCCTGCCGATACCGTCGACTTCGGCGTGCTATGCCCGAACAATTCGACCGGCACCTCCATGGCAATTCGAAATAATTCTACCATTCAAACAAGTTTTAAATTGTCCGAACCTGGCCCGTTGTTTTCGATAGTTGGTGACAATCCGTTTGACAATCCGTTTGAAGCCGGCCAAGAGAAGAGTCTGAATATTATCTTCGAAGGTTCCGGCCAAACAGGCATATATGAGCAAAGCATAATAGTATCGGATTCCTGCGGCAACTCGAAGGAAATTAATTTAAAGGCCGAAGTTAAAGATTTCCCGGCCTCATATAACGAAGAGATTGGTTTCGGCAGCCCGACACTAAGCTATAACAAGGACACGGTCGTATCAATAAGTAATACAGGCGGCATTGCTGTTGATATTGTTTCGATTGAATTGCCGGCAAACAGTGATATTTTTAAAGTAGAAAGTGTATATTCTCTTCCATTATCAATCCCAAAGGGCGGAACTTTCGATCTGAGTATAAACTATTCACCGGCAGAACTAAGGAATTACACGGATAGAATCATCATCGAATTTGGCGAGCCGTGTTCGCAAACGATTTACATTACGCTTCGGGGTTCGGCAACATTGCATACTATGTTCCGGTTGCCCGATACATCTGGCCAAACGGGTGCCAAAGATTTCAAGATACCCGTGAAGACATGGCTGACAGGAATTGACAGCAATCTTATTATTCCCGGGCAATCCTATACCGCCGAACTGATGTTCCATGCTTCGGCGTTCAGTCCCAACTATCGCGGCAATGTCCGGTTTGAGAATAATAATGCTATTGTTACGATTTCCGGAAGCGGCGTTACTTTAAGCAAAGACACATCTACAATCTATGAGTTGGCGGGGACGGTATTGCTGGCCAATAACCCGACAACGCCAATATATTTCCGCAGTATTAAATGGGAAAATGAATTTCTGACAACCGACACAATCAGCGGCAGCATCGAGATTTCCGCTTGTGCTTATGACTTAAAGCATCTGTTGCCTTTCGAACCGGCCACGATGGAAGTAAGCCCGAATCCGGCCGCCGAATATGTTAGTATCAGTATCCGAACCCAGGAGACGGGATTGCACCAATTATTTCTATACAGCACAGAAGGCGTATTGGTACACAAAGTTGAATTTGATAAAACCGATAGCAAAGAAGTGTCAATATATAATCAGGATATTAATATTCTCAATATTCATTCGGGCATGTACCGATTTATTTTAAGAACCCCAATGCAGGTAATATCCGAGAAATTGGTGATAATTAAATAACGGCTGATAATGAGTTGTGGTTTCCGGGTTTTCTGGCAGGGACGAGCGGCCGTTCGCCCCGCAGGTTAAAATATGTCTATTATCCGGAAGTCTCTATTATATAACTTTATTGCCGAAAAATAAAATTCCTTCCCCCACAGTCTATATCAAATCAGGAGATTTGTAATGAAGTTTATATCATTTGTTGCCGTAGCCTTGCTGTGTATATTCGCAAATAGCAGCCTTCTCTCACAAACGTTTTATGTCTTTGATGTTGACGCATCCGAATTCCCGCTTGTGAAAGCAAAGTTTTATGCATTTACTCAAAAGGATTCCCTGCTGATTGATTTCAAAAAATCCAACTTTTCAGTTCACGAAGATGGAATTGAACGAGAAGTCACTTCTATATACTGCAAGCCAAACCGGAAGCTAAATAATTCTGTTGTATTGAGCATAGACATATCCTCGTCAATGAAAGAAAATGAAAGAATAGTTAAGGAAACTGCAAATCACCTTATCATGGCATTCCGAATGCCGCCAAATGAAATGGCTATTCAGACTGCTAATTCAACGGCCCTGATTGTAAGAGACTTCTCAACCGATAAGCAAGAACTATCCGATGATATAGCTGCAATCAAAATCGAGGGTGGAAATGATTTTGTTGAGCATCTACTCAATCCCAGGACGGGGCTTTTCAGGGTTGCAAAAGCAGGTAAATATAATCCCGTTACAATATTATTGACTGATGCTTATTGGGGTGCTCTCAGCGATGAAGATATCCAAAGAAGTATCGATACTTGCAAGGCCTATGGCATCACCTTTTATCCGGTATTTTTTTCACCGAAGAACGATCTGTTAAGTGGGATTGAAACTTCTTTGAAGGAAATTGCTGTTAGAGTAGGCGGATGGACATACTATGACATTATAGAACTCGAAGCTGCTTTGGATTTTGTTGATTCAATATCAACTATAATCAACCATCAGGACCCTTGCGAAATTGAGTGGATAAGCGGCCCCGGCTGCAGCGATCTGAAAACAGTTGCTGTCCGGCTCAAGACTATAAACCGGATTGCAGAATTGCAGTATTATACTGATGATGGCGATCTGCCTTATCTGGATTTCTCTCCGGTAAATATTAAGTTTTATGAAACTCCAATCGGCACAACAAGGGACACTACTATAACAGTTACTGCCGTGAATGGCGGTTTTGAAGTTGATAATATCGTCAGCTCCGACCCGCAGTTCAAGATGACACCACGGTCTTTTTACTTGTTCGAGGGCCAGAGCAAAGAACTCAGGATAGAATATACTCCTACGGGCCTGATTAACAGTTTCGCCAAATTTGAATTCATTACGGACTTATGCCCGGCATATTACCGCGCCTATGGGCTGATTAAGGATACCATCCCAGATTATGAACATAACCCTTTATTCCTCACTTATCCCAACGGCGGCGAGAGATTCATTGTCGGCTCCGATTCGATAGCTGCCTGGGACGGCATACCGGCAGATGAATTCGTTCGGCTGGACTACTCGACTAACGGCGGGGAAAATTGGGCTTTAATCACCGATTCGGCATCCGGCCTTAAGCATTATTTCACGGTGCCGGATGAAGTCAGCGATTCTTGTTTGATGAGAGTAACCCAAACTTCTGCGAGAAAGGACACTTTGCTTGTAAGGAAGTCCGATTTAATATTTGAAAACAACTCGTTCGACCGGAACAGGGACCAGCTGCTGTTTTGGTCGCCCGATGGTGATTGGATTATTAACAATTTTGGAGGCAATTCCATATACAGTACAGTTGAAATAAAAAATAAAGCCGGAACAGTATTTCGACAAATCGACCGAAGTGGCTTTGCAAAAGTATCGCCCGACGGATTTCAGCTGGCCGCACGCAAAGTGTCGGACAACAGAAGATTCGAAGACATTTACCTCTACGATTTCCCTGAATTGACTATTATCGACAGCCTGGAATTCCCCGGCAGGCATATAACCAACTTCGACTGGTCGCCCGATGGAAATTTTATGGCAATACCGGCAAGCGACACATTAATCATATATGATATTGGCCAAAAGCAGGCTGTCTATGAGATCAATTGCAATGATATAATTCATACAGCCAGATGGTCGTCCGACGGGAAATATATATTAGTAATCTTTGAGCAAGGGAATGCTAAAATAATTGATTATGCCACTAAGGAAATTGACGATGATTTCCTTTTTGCCGAAGATTATACCGGCGACTTTGAATGGCACAATTCGAAGAATCTGATAGCCTCGGCAAGCAATTCGGCCTATGGCAGCAAGGTGTTCGATATTAACAGCCGTACGGCCGTCGAGCAGTATGCCAAAGCTTCTCAAGCCACATGGTCGCCCGATGGGAGCTACATAGCATTCGCTGCGGTTCTGAGTATGAATATCTTCGACAGAAAAGGCATCTTGGTTTTGTCGCGCCCGCATTACGGATATAATGTCAAGCACAACCACGACATTAGATGGTCTCCGGCCGGGAATAATATAATTATCGGGTCGGACAACGTAGATTTCGCTATGGTTTATATGTACGGGCTTGAGCATCTTACATTTTTTCCTTTGTCGGACGTTTCCGACAGCCTGTGGTCGATAGTCAAACCGGAAATTGAGGCCAAAGACATTGTGTTCGGCCAGGTTTTGGTCAATGGCTTCCGGGATTCGCTGGTAAACCCGTTTGTTGTGAATATTGGGAATTGGCCGGCAAAGATAAACTCGATAACCATAGCGGGATGGGAAGCGGATCAATTCAGATTAGTCTCCGGTTTCCCTCCTTATGAGATTGGCCCCGGAGGCTCTCAGGTAGCGGAATTCAGGTTCTCTCCGACATCCGAAGGCACTAAAACCGCTACAATCGTTATATCTACTTCATTTGCAACTCTCCGGTATAAAATTAGCGGCGAGGCGGTGATGCCAAAATTCGAGGTGGTTGCCAAACTAATTGATTTCGGCAAAGTAAGAGTCGGTGGAAGCAGAGATACGTCTTTGGTGGTGCTGCAAAATATTAGCCCGGCGGACGTTACGATTGATTCAACTGTTATGCTTGGGCCGGATACGGAGCAATACGCCATATTGGATGGCGGGGGAGCTTTCAGTTTCGCCGATAATCATCCGATGACAATAGAATTTGCCCCGGCTGAGCTTGGCCGGACAAGCGGGCAGATAGGGTTTTATCATAGCGGTTTGGGTTCGCCTGCAATTGCAGTTCTGTATGGCGAGGGAGTTATGCACCCGATAATTACTGCCGGTAGGCCGGATTTTGATTATCTGGTGTGCGAAAATATGACTTCCGATTCGATAATTATCAGAAACGAAGGGCAGGTGCCTTTAATAATTTTTGATGCAAGCATCTCCGGCACCGATGAAAATGATTTTAAGCTATTGACAGATTTAACCGATAGAATAATAAACCCGAATGATTCGCTTGCGTGTGAAATTGGCTTTCGGCCTCAAGTCGCTGGCGAAAAGAATGCCGAATTAATTATTAAAAGCAATGCCGAGCCGGATTCGACTTTCATCATAGCCCTGGCCGGCAGAAAAGATATTATTGGCCTGGCCATGCCCGGCGGCACTATTGACCTTGGGGCTATTTGCCCGAATAATCACCGGGATAGTACAATATTAATAAAGAATATCTCTTCCATACCGGCCAAATTCGATATGCCTGAGATTAGCAAGCCTTTTTTGATATTTGGTGATAATCCGTTCGATTCGCCCTTTGCAGTTAATGAAGAAAGGGGCCTGAACATCAGGTTTGAGGGAATGGATACCCCCGGAATATACCGGCAGACGATAAGCATCCGGGATTCCTGTGGCAATTCCAAAGAGATGGACATTAAGATTGAAGTGATGGACTTTCCGGTTTTATATTCCGGCAGCAATGATTTCGGCAATGTTCTGCTGAAAAGCCGGAAGGATACGGTGCTAACTATTTCGAATACGAGCGAAACCAACATCGATATACTGTCAATCGAATTGCAAAATAATTCCGGTATATTTTCATTGAAAGATACTTATTCCTATCCCATATCAATGCCATCGGGACAAAGTTTCGATATTAATATTGATTTCCTGCCCGCAGAGCTTAGGGATTATTCGGACGGGATTGAAATTGAATTTGGCCGTCCTTGTTCGCAAATAATTAACTTAGCCGTCGAAGGTTCGGCTGTATTAAACACAGTGGCCTGGCTGCCCGACACAACCAGCGTATCGGGTGCGGAGGATTTCGTTATTCCTGTTAGGGCAAAAATAACCGGCTTCGAAGAGGACACCTTGCTTGCCGGCCAATCCTATACTGCCGAACTGATGTTCCATGCTTTGGCGTTCAGGCCAAGCGACCTCAGCAAAGTCAGATATGAGAATAATAATGCCATCGTATCGATTGCCGGCGGTGGCATAAGTATTAGCAACGACACGTCATTGATTTATGAGCTGGCCGGGACGGTGCTGATGCCGCAAGAAAGAATCACGCCGATATATTTCCGCAGTTTCCAATGGAATAATAAACATTTGGTTGCAGATACGATCAGCGGGAGTATATACAATACCGTGTGTGCTATAGATTTGAGTCAAATCCGGCTGTTCGAACCGGCCACGCTGAGAATAAGCCCGAATCCTGCCGCCGAATATGTTAGTATCAGTATCCGAACCCAAGAGGTGGGTTTGCACCAATTATTTCTATACAGCACCGAAGGCGTATTGGTACACAAGGTAGTATTTGATAAAACCGATAGCAAAGAAGTGTCGATATATAATCAGGATATAAATTTCCTCGATATTTCTTCGGGAATGTACCGCTTAATATTAAGAACGCCAATGCAGGTGATATCGGAGGAATTGGCTATAATCAAATAAAGGCTGGTTATGAGTTGTGTGTTCCGGGTTTTCTGGCAGGGACGAACGGCCGTTCGCCCCTGTGGAATGACAATCACACCACTAACTATTAGCTAGTGTATCATCCCTTAGAAAGAGTAATTAATTATATGGTTAATGGTTTTCCAGTATAAGTCCACTGAAATGGCTTTGCCCTCGTCTTATTATATGTTTTTATATATTCCATTAATTGATCAGATAACTGCTTGGAAGA
>JAJRTW010000266.1 GCA_024278075.1 Bacteroidota bacterium
CAGCCCCTACGAGTCATGGGCATCGGTACGGGAAGTCCTGCCGCGACGGTAAAATATGATAAACCAAACGGGCAGGTTACGAACCAGCCCCTACGAGTCATGGGCATCATAGCGGGAAGTCCTGACGCCGCGGTAAAATATGATAAACCAAACGGGCAGGTTACGAACCAGCCCCTACGAGTCATGGGCATCGGTACGGGAAGTCCTGACGCGACGGTAAAATATGATAAACCAAACGGGCAGGTTACGAACCAGCCCCTACGAGTCATGGGCATCGGTACGGGAAGTCCTGACGCCGCGGTAAAATATGATAAACCAAACGGGCAGGTTACGAACCAGCCCCTACCAATCATGGGCATCATAGCGGGAAGTCCTGACGCGACGGTAAATGTAGGGGAGGGTACCCAACCCTCCCGTTTATCTCATTCCCAAATTATTACCTCACCTTCTCCAAAGCCCATTTAAATACGTTCAGATACTCCAGTGCCGACCGCTCGGACGAAAAATCCATAGCCATTGCATTTCTCCGCACCGTATCCCAATGCGGGCCGATTTTATAAATGGAAAGGGATCTTTTTAAGGCATAAGCGAAATCGTCCCGGTCGTAATGCAGGAAGACAAAGCCGGTTCCCAGGCCCGAATCCCTTATGTACTCGCTAACGGTATCGGCCAGGCCGCCGGTCTGGCGGACAATCGGAATTGTGCCATACTTCAAGGCGTACATCTGAGTAAGCCCGCAAGGCTCGAACCGCGACGGAACCAACAAATAATCGCTACAGGCAATTATTTTGTGGGCCAGGCTTTCGTCATATCCGATATTAATATAGGCAGATGATGGATACTTTGCTTTAATATAGTTGAAATAATCGATATATTTTTTGTCGCCGGTTCCCAGCAATACAAACCGGAAATCACCACCTGCGATACAGCCCTCGAGTTTGCTTTCGATCAGGTCGAAGCCCTTCTGCTCTGTCAGCCTTGCTACCATCCCAATCAGTGGAATATCAGGCCCATTGCCGCCAGCAAGGCCATATTCCTCCAGGAAATTCTGCTTGTTAATCTCTTTATCCGAAATAGTATCCGCCGAATATTTTTTATATATATTTTCGTCGATCTCTGGGTTCCACCTGTCATATTGCACACCATTGAGGATGCCCAACAGGTCGGGGCCGCGGAAGTTCAGCTCGTCCTGCAAGCCTTCGCCGTAGTAAGGAGTGCGGATTTCGCGGGAATAATTCGGGCTCACGGTAGTCAATTTATCTGCGAACATAATGCCGGTTTTCATCGAATTAACCACGCCGCCATGCTCGAACCACGAGCCTTCGGAGAACTGCTCCTGGCCAAACCCTGTGAATTCCATTACCCTGAACGGATTGAATTTGCCCTGGTAAGCCAGGTTGTGAATCGTATAAACTCCTGCGGTTTTCGCAAAGCGAATATCATCGCGATAGTGAGTTTTCAGAAATGCCATAGCGAAAGCCGTATGGAAGTCGTGGGCATGAATAATGTCAGGTGTGAAATCAATAGCCTTGGCCACTTCGAATATCGCCCTGCTAAAGAAAATGAACCGGCGGTCGTTATCGAAATATTCGTTCGGGTCGCCATAAATCCCTTCGCGGGAGAAATATTCGTTGAACTCAATAAAATATACCGGAACATCGGCATCGGGCAGCATCCCGCGCCACAAATGGGCAAACTCGGTTTCGTAGCCCATCGGCACATTCAGTGTAAGGTAGGTTGGCTTTATATCCCATTTCTTCTCATCCAGGAATCCATATTTTGGCATTATTACTATTGGATTCTGGCCGTATTTCTTCCACTGGATTGGCAGCGCAGAGGTGACATCGGCCAGCCCGCCGGCTTTTGCAAAGGGCGCCACTTCGGCCGAGGCTAATAGTATATTCATAATTAATTGTTGATTTCTAAATAAGTTTACATATCAAAATTAAGAATTTTTTTGATATACTCTTAATATTAGTATAATTCCTGTACCGGGCGAACACCCGATAGCAGCTATTTATTTAGATTTTCCTGCTGCGGCGAGCCGATATAAGTAAAATAATCTGAGAAATTTCCCGCTGCTTCGGCTGCCGATTCCAATGATCCGAACAGCCCAAACACCGACGACCCGCTGCCCGACATCAAGGCCAATACAGCTCCGCAATCGTATAATGATTTCTTAATGCCGGCCAATTCCTGGTGCCTGGCAAATACCGGCCCTTCGAAATCATTCGTCAGAATTTGTCTGATAGAATATTCTCTATTACCCCCGGGATTGCCTGCCAAGCCGGTTAATGCCGATTTGTAATCTATAGGCAGCCCCGAGCCGGAGCCTCTCTTCAGAGATTGATAAGCCTTTGCAGTCGATACATGGATGCCCGGATTTACGAGCAATATCCAATACGGCAGCACAAAATCGAAATACTCCAATTGCCCGCCCCTTCCCGATGCCAGGGCAGTCCCCTTTTTCAGGAAGAACGGCACATCCGAGCCAAGCATAGCAGCTAAATCATGCAATTCGTCATAATTTTTTTCGATTTGCCATAATTTGGCCAACCCAAGCAAAGCCGAAGCCGCATCCGAACTGCCGCCGCCCAGCCCAGCACCCATAGGAATATTTTTTTTGAGAATAATTTGCACGCCGGATTTTATTTTATATCTTTCTTTTAATAACTTTGCAGCTTTAAAGACTAAGTTATCATTTTCGGCAATTCCAAGCGATGGGATTGTTATAAGTGAAATATTATCACTAATTTCCATTTCAATTTCGTCTGAAAGGCCGATTGTGTGGAGAATTGTATTGATTTCATGGTAGCCATCGGGGCGTTTATTCAGAACCTGCAATCCGAGATTGATTTTTGCGGGGGCTTCTATTTCTTTTCTTTTCATTTAGTAATTATTTTATCTGATACCACTTTAGCAAATAACAATTATGATTAAAAAAAATGAAATAAGCTATAAGCAGGAGATTTTAAGAAAAGGAA
Source organism: Bacteroidota bacterium (assembly GCA_024278075.1). Taxonomy (GTDB): domain Bacteria; phylum Bacteroidota; class Ignavibacteria; order Kapaibacteriales; family UBA2268; genus JAJRTW01. The sequence goes on from JAJRTW010000266.1 coordinate 2,985, forward strand.
TTCATCTGTTATCATTATCTATTCCCATATCCTATATATTCTTCAGCAGGGAAACAGAACTTGCGATACTTATTCCAATGGCTGCCGTAGCAGTTCTTATTGACGTACTTAGCAAGAAAAATTTCATTCTGCATGATTTCGTTTATAAGTATTTCGGCAATATGTTCAGGCAGCACGAGCTGCGCGGGGGAGTTGTCCTGAACGGTGCTTCGTGGGTGCTGATCTCGGCTGTGGTTTGCGTACTGATATTTCCGAAGATAATAATGGTGACGGGATTTACAATATTAATTATTTCGGATATTATGGCGGCTTTGATTGGCAGAAAATATGGCAGGCGCCCTATTTTCGACAAATCGCTCGAAGGATTAATGGCATTTATTATTTCAGCTATTGCAATTGTTATCATATACGGAGTTACGTTTGATGCACCAGCGGTGTATTTCTACGCCGGCATTGCCGGGGCGGTTGCAGGCGGGTTTGGCGAGGTGTCTTCATCGGTGCTGAAGATGGATGACAACCTTTCGATTCCGCTTTCGGTTGGCATCGTCATGTGGATAATCGGCGCAGTAGCGGTTTCGGGGGCCGATTCTTTTTTGGATATAATATAACTTTATATGTGGCTAACAGATAATAAAGAATTAATCATTGAAAAGTGGCCTTGAATTTTCTTTATCAGAATATGCGGCCATGAGCTTTAGCCCGTTGTTTAATAATTGTCTTTCTCTTCGCCGGCCCGGGCAAGCGCCTGGGTTGAGGTTAAGATCAAACCGGAATCAAATTGAATAATCATAAATTAAATACTCATAAAAAGAAGATATATATTATATTGGCTGCATTTGCTGCGGTGGTAATCGGCGTAATTGCTACGATGGAAATAATGCGGCCACGGCACGAAATAATTGATTTTTTTGTTGAAAGCAATGCCAGCGGAAACATATACTTTTTTTTCGTCGAGGTAAATAAATACGATAAGCAATATATAGCCGAAGTTAGCGAAAGCCTGATGAAGCAGTATTCATCGGTGAATGCCGACAATGATTCGTTGATGGTGATACTGGTGGCGCATTTCTATAATCTCGACGAAGTAGCCGAACCTGATGAAAAGATGGCAAGCCGCCTTCGCAAGCTATATCCGGACAGGAAAGACCTGATAGATAAATTAATTTACATTGAAAACGGTTATATTTATACTGGATTTTCCCGTGCCATACCCGGTGTGAAGCTTCCAGCAAGCCCCTTGCTGAAGGGCCCGTTTTTTGTGCCGAAGCCCGGTGTGAAGGCGCGAGATGTACTTCGGCAGAAAAAATATTTTTTCAGCGATGATAAAAAGAAAATAAATTTCCCGGATTCAACTAATGGTTTAATCGAGTAAATGTGAACCATCCATTGAGTTGAGGCTTATGACAATTTAAGGTTAGTGTCATATCAACTGTAGTATGTCATTCCTGACTTGTTAAGTTTACGAAATCCCGCTGTTGGGAATCCGGAATCCATCTTAATATATCCCGTAAATACTAAGTTCTGAAAGAAGTTTCGCAATGACATGCCAACAAATAATTCGTCAAAGTATGCATGACACGACATTAGAACGAATGGAATAAATATCTAACATTACAGTCCGGTTAAAAAGTGAGAATTTTGCTAAACATATTCTTAGAATCCTTGGTTGCCATTCCTGCCCTTCGGCAGTCTATCCTGAGCGAAGCCGAAGGACTCAGGATAAACTTCAGCAGGAATCCAGTTTCTCCGGGCTATTCCAGGAATCAAGATGGATACCGGATCAAGTCCGGTATGACATAATTTAACAACATTTTTCGCTAATTTCAAAATTGCGTCCATTATTACACAATATAGATCAAAAGGGTACTTATTACAGCGATTATCACTAATTGGCTGTTTTTAACCGGACACTTGTAAATATCTAAAATAATCAGGAATCAACGGAAATAACATGATTGACCTCAGAAGCGACACCGTAACAGTGCCTACGCCGGAGATGCGGCAGGCGATTTTCGATGCAAAAGTTGGCGATGATGTATATGGCGAAGACCCGACAGTTAATGAATTGCAGGAATATGTGGCCGATCTGACGGGCAAGCAGGCCGCTTTGTTTGTGCCGTCGGGAACAATGGGCAACCAAATATGCATTGCTATTCAAACCCGTCCGGGCGATGAGATTATCGTCGAATCCGATGCTCATATATTTTATTACGAAACCGGCGGCCCTGCTAAGTTATCGGGAGTTCAGGCCAGGTGCATACCATCGGAAAAGGGCATGATGGATATTGGCGAAGTCAGCGACGCAATTCGGCCGGATGTATATTATTTCCCGCGCTCGTCGCTTATTTGCATTGAGAATACTCATAACCGCCATGGCGGGGCAATTATTTCGCTGGATTATATTAAGGAATTGTCGTTAATCGTAAAGGAAAACGGCATGGCTTTCCATTGCGATGGGGCAAGGCTGTGGAATGCCTGTGAGGCAACCGGCATTTCGCCAAAGGATTACTTAGAGCCGTTCGATACCGCATCGGTCTGCCTATCGAAGGCCTTGGGGGCGCCGGTAGGGTCATTGATAGTCGGCACAAAGGATCATATAAAGGCAGCCCTGAAAATGAGGAAAATCCTCGGCGGCGGAATGCGGCAGGCTGGTATATTGGCCTCGGCCGGATTATACGCCTTAATGAATAATCGCAGATTACTGGCCGAAAGCCATGAAAATGCTAAAGCATTTGCTAAGATTTTATCTGAGTGTGAATTTATTAATATTATTATTGAAAACGTAGAAACCAATATGGCCGTCTTCGAACATGACACCGGATTCAATACCGCAGAGCTTGAAGCCAAATGCAGGAAGAGGGGTGTGGTTTTCGGGGCATTGGGGAATAACCGGATTCGCGCTGTCTTTCATTTTCAGATTAGCAGGGATGAAGCGATTGAAGCTGCCGGGATTATTAAGGATGTGGCCTGTGATTTGAGCGGCGGGTAATGGCTTGAGAATTAACTCAAGGGATAGCAGAAAACGGTTAAAAATGAGAGCAGTACTTAATATAAACCTGAATACTATGACTTGTCATTGCGGAACTTGTTTCAGAATCCAGTATTCATGGGCTGTTTGGCTATATTAAGATGGATGCCGGATCGGGGTCCGGCATGACAGCTTTAGTATTATTTTTTCGCTATATCTATAATCGCATCCAAATCAGCACGATATAGGTCAAAATGGAGATTGCTACC
>JAJRTW010000267.1 GCA_024278075.1 Bacteroidota bacterium
ATAACTACCTTAATTATGATTAGTTGATACTTTTTGAGTTTAACCTAATTAATATGCCTGTACAATTGAACATACCGGATAGTCAGGAAGAGAGGGTTTCCAAAAAGAAATTCTGGAAATTCTGGATAGTTATGTTTCTGATTAATGTGGGATTTATAGTGATTATTGCCCGGTTGTTTGCCATTCAGGTATTAGACTATGGCAATTATCAGAGCAAAGCCAAAAGGCAGCATGAATCTAAGGTGATGCTAAGCGCGGAAAGAGGCAATATCTACGACAGGCATCATAAATTGCTTGCCACAAATCTTCGGTATGTTTCGATTGCCGTCGACCCTACTGTGCTGAAAAATGAGGACAGGCTATGCGATTTGCTGTCCGAAACGATTAACTTGTCAAGATCTGCTCTTAAGAAAAAAATCAGCGATGCCAAGGGTTCGTTTGTCTGGCTGGCGCGAAGCGTGAACCAGGCAAGGATCAAGGAGCTTTACGGCCTTGAAGAAAAGGGCTTAATTCTAATTAATGAAGCTAAAAGGAGATTCCCCTATCAAAGTGTCGGGGCACAGCTTATTGGCTGCACCGATATTGACAACAAAGGATTAACGGGAATCGAATTCGGCGCCGATTCCATCCTTTCCGGCCGAAGCGGCTATATGATTATGTATCGTGACGGCTTGGGCAGGCTAAGGCCATCGGCAGGCTTGCCAAGAATCAAGGCCGTTAACGGGCATTCGGTTGATCTTACTATCGACATCGACCTGCAAAGAATCGTGGAATTCGAATTGGAGCAAGGGGTAAAAAGCACTCGTGCATATTCGGGCACGGTGGTGATAATAAGCCCCAACTCGGGCGAGATATTAGCAATGGCCTCCTTTCCGTCATATAATCCCGAGAGAATCGGAAAAAGCTCGGCTAACTGGATGAGAAACCGTGCTGTTACAGACGTTTATGAGCCGGGTTCCACTTTTAAGGTTGTTACCGCCGCCGCCGCTTTGGAAGAGAAAATCACTACCCGTAACAAAGTTTATTACGGCTATCAGGGCGAGCTTAAATTTAAGGACTACTCCATTAAAGATGTCCATCCGCACGGCAAGATTACTTTTGAAGAAGCCATAGTGCAGTCGAGTAATATTATTTTTTCGACAATAGCCCAGAGCATTCCGGATAGCAAATTTTATAAATACATAAGGGACTTCGGATTTGGGATAGTTCATGGCATTGACTTGCCCGGCGAAGTGACAGGCACAATTCAGAAGCCTGAAGACTTTCACTCATCTTCGAAAAGGTTCATGGGGTTCGGCTACGGCATTTCGGCTACCCCGCTGCAGGTTCTATCGGCATTCTGCGTCATTGCCAACGATGGTGTTATGATGAAACCTTATGTAATCAAACAGATTACCGGCAATGATGGCGAAGCCACCTACAATGCTGTTCCTCAGAAAATCCGGCGGGTGGTTTCGAAAAAGACCGCCGACGAGCTTACCAATCTGCTGGTCGAGGTTGTTGATCGCGGCACGGGCAGATCGGCTAAAATATCGGGGATTAAAATTGCAGGCAAAACCGGTACTACTCAGCAGATAGTAAGCGGCAAATATTCCAAGAAGGACTACACCGCTTCTTTTGCAGGATTTTTCCCTGCGGGCAATCCGAAATATGCTATGCTTGTATTGCTCGACAAGCCAAGAAGTTCATACTATGGCGGTTCGGCGGCGGCCCCGATTTTTAAAAATATAGCTTCCAAATGGATAAGCGTGAAACCGGACGCTGCCGACGACGGAATAGCTCATAATGTTGCTCCGGCAGAAATGATTGTGCCATCTTTGAAAGGCCTTAGCGGCAGCTCGTCCCGGGATTTACTCGCTGAATTAGGGCTGGATTTTTCTGTTACAGGCCGCAACGGGCTGGTGGCAAATCATTCGCCCGAAGCCGGCAGAAGTATCCTCCCGGGCTCGTAAGTTAACATATACTTACAATCTGATGGAAAAGGAATTAAGAAGAATAAAACCCAATTGCCGGGCCTTATTGGCATGTCATTGCGCAAAGCGGTTAATATTCTAAACAGAAATGGAATGAAAATTCGGATAGAAGGTTCCGGCAGAGTTGTGCGGCAGCAATGGTCACTCGGCACCGACAGCATTTATTCATGCAGCCTTGTCTGCAAATAGATCAACCCGACCGGACGGTGAAAAACAGGAACACAGCAATCGCCGCCGAGCTAATAATAATCAATGGTTCGGCTATCTGCTTCAAAAAGGAATCCTCCGGTTCCGGAACCGTGGCTTTGGCAAAATCATAGCCGGAATTTTCGATTAATCTTATACTACTCCGGCCGATAGTATCGCGAAATATCAAACTAATCGGATTGCCCGGAATTATTTCCTCATTATCGTCTCTTATTAAATATTCAATCTCACAAAAGGCTTCCCTTTCTAATAAAAAATCAACTTCGGGATGGTTCGAATATTTAATGCCGAACTTATTAATAAGTATTTCCACAACGGGAACTTCACTTGAGTCGGAGTTCGAAAGGAATAATATCTTCTTTGGCCTGCATATTATAACTACATTTTTTTCTATCAACGGCGCCGCAGAAAGATCAGGTAATTTAATAATATATTTATTATCGCCGTATTCGGCCAGTGCATCGCAAAGAATACCGGCTGTTTGCCCGGCCAGCGAGTCGAGAATTTCATAATTCGATTTTACCTCGGTGGCGCTGCCGGCAGAAATATTTAGCAGCAGGAAAGCAATAATAAATACGAATAGCATGCGAAAAGAATGGGGTGTTATATGTGCAATTGATTTCATTTTCGTTGTTTCCAACAAGCTAGTGGCAATAGAAAGGGATACTATACCGGCGGCCAGAGACTGGCAACCATCAGATTAATATCCATAGACTAACAACCTGAGACTTACATCTAATGCCTGATTAATTTTTTAATTTCTAATATAGAATCAACAAGTTCTTTGTCGTCCCAGTAGGCATTTGGCCGGATACGGATAGCCCTGCGCCGGTTCTCAACTTTTATTCTGATAACCCTGTAGGCGGCTCTTTTTTGCAGCCGGTTGACTCTGCCCAAAGAGATTCTCAGGATTTTATCGGCTGTGTATTTCTTTTCGCGAAAGCGGTTTTTGAATATAATATAGTCTTTGCCGATAATTATCTTTCGCCTTCTATAGAGAGTCACCAACATAGCAACCGAAGTGGTGACGATGAAGAAAGCCAAAAGAAGCACTAACGGGTCGTTGAGCACCAAAGTGATAGTTCCTTCCTCGATAGTGCCGCGCATTAAGCTATAAAAAAGTAATATTACGGAGTAGACGGCGATGAATTGCCAGTAGAAATCAAGCCTCTGCTGGAATATTGCAGGCTGAATATTGCTATTCGAAATAATGATGGATTCCTTCATCGAAAATTAGGTTTTGTTATAATACGAAAATTAGGTTATTATAAGTTAAGAAATTGAATGCTTTTCAGGAAATATAGTTTCTAAATAATAAAAATAAATAAATTAAAGTTTTTGTAGATTGTTCCGATATATGATAATGAATAGGAGTATTTAGTAAGTTTCGGATAGCAAACAACAAATCGGCAGCCTAAATAGATGGATGTTTCTGCAATATATAATTCATATTCTCAGCCACTTCCGGGTATTAATAAAACAGATACGCGGGAAAAACCGGCAGTGAATATGAAATCTTCATCCGGAAACAACGATTCGCCCACGGGATTGCCGGCTTCAGATAATAAAGCAATTGCCACTTCCCCGCCCCAGCCGAAGCCAGATAACACAAATGCCGAAGCAGCTTCGGACAATGAAATTAGCCATAAAGAAAAAAGAGCAATCGAGGATTTGAAGAAAACCGACCGGGCCGTTCGCGCTCACGAATCGGCGCACCAATCTGCCGGAGGCGGGCTGGTGGGCAGTGCTTCATATTCCTATGTAGTCGCCCCGGACGGCCAAAGATATGCCGTTGGCGGCGAAGTTCAGATTGATATAGCGGAAGTCCCCGACAACCCCGAAGCTACTATCCGCAAAATGCAGCAAGTTCGGCGCGCCGCCCTGGCTCCGGCCGATCCCTCGGCTCAGGACAGAAGCGTAGCCACAGCCGCCAGCGCCATCGAATCGAAAGCAACCGCACAATTATTCCAGCAAAGTTCCAGCCTTAGCCCCGCTAAGAAAAATAAATTCGTTAACGCCTATATCAGCCCCTCGCCGCAAACTACTCTAAAAGGGCATTCGGTTAATGTGCTGGTTGGCAATGTTGCCTCGGGCAAATGAAAATTACCCTGATAAATCAAAAAACTGCAAAATAAAACTGCAAAATAAAATCAATTACTTTGTTCTATTCTTAGTTTGAATTATATTGTTTATTTTTGTACGTTAATAATAACGTAATATGAATGATATTAATAAACAGCCATTAATCAATTCAATGGAGAAGACAATGAAAAAACACACGCTTTTTCTTTTTATACTATTGCTCTTGGTTTCATTGGGCGGAAGCCATCTGTTTACCCAGGACCAGGGGTTTATTCAAACAGCCTATAATGCGATTACAAATAAGAATTATGAAGCGGCAATAGAAAATTATACTAAAGCCATCGGCAATTATGATAAATATGCCCCGGCTTTCTATGGCAGGGGCCTGGCAAATTATCATCTTAACAACCTGGAAAGCGCTATCAAGGATTTCAACAAAGCCATCGAGCTTGACCCAAATTATTTCGAAGCCTATTACGGCCTGGGAATTTGTTTCACAAAGCAGGGCAATTTCGATGAATCAATTAAAAGTTTCACCAAATCCCTGAGCCTTAGTAATGACTATCCGGAGGCATATTACGCCCGCGGAAATGCGTATTACTATCTAAAGATGTATGACAAATCATTTGCCGATTACAACCGGAGCATTCAACTCCAACCCGGATACGGACTTGCTTATTACGGACGGGGCGTTGCAAATAAATATCAAAAACGGAACAAAGAAGCTCTTGACGATTTTGACCGCTATCTTGAATTGAATGGAAATGAAGACGGCCTTGCAAAGGAAGTGCAAAGATTAATAAAAGAAATTGAAACCGCAGAGGAATAAATAATAATTTATGGAAGCAAATAAGTTTAGGTTTTTCGAGGGTAAAATCTATCTCTTTGTTGTTCTTATCATAATTTCATCATTAGGGTTAGAAGCACAGGATTTTATCGAATCCGGCAGGCTGTCGGGCAATTTCCAAATCGAATCGCAATATTATTTTAAGGATAGTCTGATAGGCAGTGAGGATGTATCCGAAAAAATCCGCTCAAACAGCTTCCTGAATTTAATATATAACAGCAGCAACTTTGAAGTTGGCTTGAGATATGAGGCATATCAGCCGCCGCTTTTGGGTTTTGATGTTGAATATCAGGGCAGCGGTGTGCCATATAAATATGTAACTTACCGCTCCGAGCTGGTCGATGTGACTGCCGGTGATTTTTACGAGCAATTTGGCAGCGGCATGATTTTTCGGTCCTATGAAGAACGAAACCTCGGAATTGATAATGCCATCGGAGGTTTTCGTTTCAAATTCAGGCCGTTTGCCGGTTTCGAATTAACGGGGCTGATGGGAAAGCAAAGGTCATTCTGGGGGAAAGGTGCAGGCATTGTGCGGGGCGGCGATCTGAACCTGAATGTGAATGAATTGGCCGAAGGCCTTCTGCCCGATGAATTTCAGCTTAACCTGGGCGGCAGCATAGCCAGCAAATATCAGGCCGATGAGGAGTCCACTTATTTTCTGCCGGAAAATGTACTTGCATATTCTTTCCGGTTTGGCCTTATTGGCCCAAGTTATTCGGTTGATGGTGAGTACGCCTATAAATATAATGACCCGAACTTAACGAATGAGTTTAGTTATAATCCCGGCATCGGCTTGATTCTAAACGGCTCGTATTTCCAAAAGGGCCTTGGCATTTCGCTGAACATACATCATATTGACAATATGGACTTCCGAAGCGACCGAAATTCCGTAGGGAATGTACTTAACCTGAACTTTATTCCTCCGCTGACAAAGCTTCATACCTACCGGCTTGCATCTATCTACCCTTATGGCACACAATTGAATGGCGAAGCCGGCATCCAAGGCGAAATAACGTATAAAATACCAAAGAAAACATCTCTTGGCGGAAAATATGGCACCACCGTAATTGTCAATTATTCAACCGTTTACGGCCTTGATACTGTGCGGATTGATCAGTTCACTTACGAGACAGAGATATTCAAGTTCGGCGACCGCCAGTATTTCAGGGATTTCAATATAGAAGTTTCGCGGAGATGGACGAAGAAGTTCAAGTCGATATTCACATATTTAAGTTTAATATACAACAAGGACATCCTTGAGGCGGAAGGCTCGGCCGAATTTGGCAAGGTTCATGCCGATGCGGCCATTGTTGATATGACCTACAGGATAGTAGACGACCATGCCGTCAGAATGGAACTTCAGCATATGTGGGCAAGGCAGGATTCGACAATTAAAAAGCCCGATAATATCAATGGCAATTGGGCAATGTTTTTATTGGAATATACTATCGCCCCTGCTTTTTTCTTGACGGTTATTGATGAATACAACTATGGCAACGATTCCGAGGAACGCCAGGTACACTATCCAACCTATTCTTTCGCCTATATTCACAATACAACAAGGTTTGTATTGGCATACGGCCGCCAAAGGGGCGGGTTGTTATGTATCGGGGGTGTTTGCCGCGAGGTTCCGGCGTCCAATGCTGTTACATTTACGTTGTCGTCCTCTTTTTAGCAAATACTATATCCAATACTTCGGACTTTTTTGTCATTCTGAATGGAGCCGGGCCACTTGTGGCGGAGCATAGTGAAGAATCAATAAACACTTAAAATGTATAGAGTTATAGATTCTTCGCGGAGTTTATCCTGAGCCAGGCCGATCGTGTCTATAGTTCGACTCCGCTCACTATGACATTTAGTAAGTGCTTTATTTTTCAAGTCATTATAAAAATTGCCCGAAGTGTTGTATCTATCACTTTATTATATATAACTCCGGCTTGCTATGAAAAGGAATAAATATAAGGTTGAAAATCAATACGGAATATTATCAATTATCTGCTTTGCATTGATTGTCTTATTTTCATGCGATATGATAGACCCGCCATATAAGGAAGAAAACTATGTGCCGATTGAATCTAATCAGGTAGTATTAATTGAAGAATATACCGGATTCACCTGCGGCAACTGCCCACCCGCCGCCGAGGAGGCCCACCGGCTGAAAGACAGGGATTCCGGCAATGTTATCGTACTGACCGTTCATGCCGGAACTTATGCCGAACCCTCGGAAAAGCACCCTTATGACTTCCGTACTATAGTCGCCGCCGAGCTAAACGACTTCTTTAAAATCAACAAATATCCCGTTGGTATGGTGAACCGAGTTGTTGACCCTGAGTCCGGCAGGCAAAACTTCTCCCGCAGCAACTGGGAGAAATATGTAAATGCCGAGCTAAAGAAAGAAGCCCGGCTTGGCCTTAGGGTTGGCACTCAATATAACGCCACAACAAAAAGAATCGATATAGAAGTTAATGTCGAATATTTTACTAAGGGCACAAAGGATCATTTTCTTGCGGTATATGTGGTGGAAGACAGTATCGTTCAATATCAGCTCGATTACAGAAAAACGCCGAGTGATATATATAACTATGTCCACAACTATGTCCTGCGCGACGAAGTAAACGGAACATTCGGCGAAAGCCTGAGCAACTCCGATATTAATACGGGTGAAAGGTTTACTAAAAATTATAGTTATGTTATTGCCGAGGATAAGGACTGGAGGCCAAGGCATATATGGATATTGGCCTATGTTCACGACAAAGGCAATTCCTATCAAATATTGCAGTCGGCACAGGCCTTTTTGTACCCAAAGCAATAGTAATTTACATTAATAATCAGGTATTTGGATATGATCTGCCATGCTTGCACATCTGATCTTTTTGATATTGAATATACGGAGTGCCCGGTTTGTGGAATTGAGTTCGATGAAGATATTGAATTCGATAATAATTCCGACGCCAAAGACGCAAAATGGGTACAGGTTTATTCTACGAATACGGATATCGAAGCTGCAATGTTCAAGGCGAATCTGGAGGGTGCAGACATTCCGGTTCAGGTTCTTTCGCAGGTTGATACTACCAGAATGTTTACACTTGGGAATCTTGCCGTAGCTAAGCTATTTGTTCCGGAGCAGTTCGCAGCCGAAGCAATAGCAATTATTAACTTAATCGAAACCGGCGATTGCTGAGTTTGTTTTGCGTTGAGATTTTTTTACTCATTTCTAATAATTCCGAAACTGTGAGGAATGTCATATTTCATCACCTCACGATATATTATTATTCAACGTTCTGTCAGTTGTAACAACTGACAAATAGCGAAAGTTTATGTATTGCCAGTCGTAACAACTGGCAGAACAAAATAATTCCGAAACTGTGAGGAATGTCATAGTAAGTTGCAAATGACAATATGTATAGCATTCAGAAGTCTTAAACCTACTCAATAGAATCCGTCGATTGCAAAAGCCGAATCAAAATTAGAAATAACAACTCCAAAGCAAAGGAAATATAAATATGACTGATAATGAAAAATTATACGACAAGGTAGAGCAGATAATAGCGAAAGAAATCAGGCCTTTCATCGAAGCCGACTGCGGGATGATCGACCTGCGTGAAGTCAAAGAAAACATCGTTTATGTTCATCTGTCGGGAGCTTGCGCCGGATGCCCGGGAGCTGCCATGACACTGAAGGGCGGAGTGGAGAGAATCCTGCAGATGAAGCTGCCAAGCGTGCGGTCGGTTGAATTGGCCATGTAGCCGCAAATGTCTAATATAATTAGACAGGAATTAGACAGGAATTAGACAGGAATTAGACAGGAATTAGACAGGAATTAGACAGGAATTAGACACCAACATCTATGAAATGCACAACAATTATTCCAGCGGGTGGCACCGGCAGCAGGTTTGGCAATTCGCTGCCAAAGCAATTCCATGAAATCAATGGTATCCCTTTGATTATTCACACCCTACGGAAGTTTGAATACTCCGGTTGTATTGATTCGATTGTTATTTCCATCAATAATGATTGGCGTGAATATATGCTTGAATTGGCCCACAGATTCGGTTTGAGCAAAGTTAAAGAGATTACCGCCGGAGGCAGCACACGGCAGCAATCGGTTGCGAATGCTTTAATGTCCGGTTTAATTTTAACGTCCGATATTATTCTTGTGCATGACGCTGCCCGGCCTTTGGTATCCATGGAATTAATCGAAAGTGTAATAGATAATGCTAAAGAGACGGGGGCGGCGATTCCTGCCTTGCCGCCGGTTGAGACGATAAAGGAAGTCAATTCCGGTGGGTTCGTTGTTAATACCTTAGACCGCACTAAGCTTTGCAGCATACAGACTCCGCAGGGATTTAGAACTGAGATACTAACCGAGTCTTATGCAAAAGCCATCAGCGCCGGATATGAAGGCACCGATGATGCCTCGGTTGTTGAATTTGCCGGATTCGAAGTTAAGGTAGTGGAGGGCGAAAGAAAAAATATTAAAATAACAACCTTAGATGACATTAATATTTCCGATTATACCCTGCCGGTTGCAAAATAGAATCCGTGTTTTATATTGGCACGGTATTTTATTAAATAATCTTTATTCTGATTTAATTATAACATTGACTCCATATAACCACTTAAGGGGTTTATAATGAAGAAAATACTACTTCTGTGTACCATATTGTCTATCTGCGCCACAGCTTTACCCGCACAAGGATTTAAGATGAGCCTCGGGCCTTTTGCGGCTATGAAAATGGGTATAAACGGAGTCGAGGCCCCTTGGGGCAGGAAAAATGCCCTTTCCATTAACAGCCTTCCCGACTTAGGGCTCACACTTGACTTCTCTTTTGACGATGGTTCCGATGTAGGGGCAAGGCTTGATCTTGGCTATTCCGGCTTTTCCTATACGATTGAGGACTTTGGCAAAAGCGAAGATTATGATTTTAATTTGCAATATTTCACTATAGGCCCATCGATAGATATAAATGGTATCATGTTCGGGTTCAATCTTATAATGCCTCTGTCCGGCGAGTTCGGCCCTGAGATTGATTCGGGAACTATGGGTATGCTGTCAGAATTCAGGGTGGGGTATAAGTACCCGGTTTTTATCGATGAAACCGGTTCGTTTAATACTTTTATTTTCGTTTCATATATGCTAAGCGGCGTATACGAGGGCTATCCGAAAAATGACCCTTTGATTGATTTGATTCCACCATCGGGCTCGCAAATCCATACCGATGAATTTAACCCGAGAGTGGCATCGGTTGCTATCGGATTCTCCTATAATTTTAATATTTAGGCCACAAGTGCCCGGACAATAATCATCCGATCTTTAGATAGCCGTGGCAGGATGCTCCATTTTAGCATAAATTACGCTATTAGGGATGCAATGCTATTATAGATGCAATGTTGAAATTAGCAAAGAATAAATCTAAAAGCGTCATAGCTGCGAGAGCGGGAATCCATTGCCCGTATGAATATAAGATTTGCGGATTATTCAGAACATTTCACATTCCGATAACACCTTCAGGGCCTTATCACACAGCCTCGTCAATAATTACAAAGTATCATCCAATGCTGAGCTGTGGCAATCGCTGTGGCAATCGCCACTGTGGAAAACTTTATACATATATATTATTTAAAGTTAGTTAATTTTGTAATTGATATGAATGAAGGTGTTAATTTTTTGTTAGAAACTCAATATCGGCCGATAGTAAATGTTCCCCTCAGCAAATGAACAGATGGACCTGATACGGTCCGGCGCAGTCGAAATAATCCCCGAAGAAGAATTAGTCTCTAAAATTGAAAATTCCATAAACAACAATAAACCGCTCAACATCAAACTCGGCTGCGACCCCAGCCGGCCTGATCTCCATGTGGGCCATGCAGTAGTATTGCAAAAGCTGCGGCATTTCCAGGACCTGGGGCATACGGCCATATTAATTATCGGCGATTTCACCGCTATGATTGGCGACCCGTCGGGCAAATCGAAAACCCGCCCGCAGCTGACCATGGAAGAAACCCGCATCAACGGCCAGTCCTATCTTGAGCAGGCAACGTGCGTGCTATCGGAGCAAAGGCTGAATGTTCGCTATAATTCCGAATGGCTTGGCAAGATGAGTTTCTCCGATGTTATCACTTTATCGGCAAAGTATACGGTGGCTCAACTGCTGGAGCGTGACGATTTCGACAAGAGGTTCAAATCCGGCAAGCCAATCAGCCTGCATGAATTGCTCTATCCGCTGGCCCAGGCAATGGATTCGGCTGCTATAGATTCGGACGTGGAGCTTGGCGGCACCGACCAGAAATTCAACCTGCTGGTCGGCCGCGACATCCAAAGGGCTTATGGCAAAGAGCCTCAGTGCATTCTGACGATGCCGATTCTCGAAGGCACCGACGGCGTGGAGAAGATGAGCAAATCCTTAGACAATTACATCGGCCTGACAGATTCGCCGCGCCAGATGTTCGGCAGGGTAATGTCAATTCCCGACAAATTAATTACCCGATATTATCAATATGCCTCGATGGCCACCGGCAAAGAAGTGGCCGAAATGCAGGCCGGACTTGATGATGGCTCGTTCCACCCGAGGGATGCCAAAGTGAAAGCAGCAATATCACTTGTGGATTTATACCACTCGGGCGGCTCCGGGCAGGCAGCTTACGAGGAATTTAAACGAATCTTTGTAAAAAAAGACCTGCCGGATGAAATCAGCCATACCGAGCTTGAGGCCGATGGGCCGGAATTGGCAATATCAAATATATTGGTGCAGGCCGGGCTTGTCGGTTCTAAAAAGGAAGCAAGGCGTATGGTCGACCAGGGGGCAGTGTCGGTGGATGGAGCAAAGGTAACTGATTATTTTGCAGCTGTTGACTTGACCGAAAAAAGGCTTGTGAAGGTTGGCAAGAGGAAATTCCTGTACGTTAGCAGAAAGTGAGAAATTTGCTTTTACGCTAATGTTATGTCAATCGCAATATGTCATTCCGGCCGAAGCGAAGAATCTATCTTACATACTACCAAATGGTTCATAAACATCGGATTTCTCACTTCGTTCGAAATGACATGGCATATTATTGAGGTTCTTGTTAACAACATCTCAAATATTTTACCGGACAGTACTGATTATAAATATTTAAATATAATATAAATTGAGGAAGAAATGGCTAATATTAATCCAGAAGAGATATTAAGCAGAATAAAAGAAGACAAAGTGGCATTTGTGAATTTGCAGTTCTCCGATATGATGGGAAAGGCGAAAAGTGTTACTATCCCGGAACATAAATTTGGTGATGCACTGGCCGACGGGCTGTGGTTCGACGGTTCATCGATTGAAGGCTTCACCCGAATATTCGAAAGCGATATGCTCCTATGGCCCGACCTGTCGACTTATGCCTTGATTCCGTGGATGTCCGACGGCAATTCGGCAGTTGCGCGGTTCATTTGCGATGTGCATACTCCCGGCGGCAGGCCTTACGACGGCGACCCGCGCAGTATTCTCAAAAAAGTTCTTAAGGAAGCCGAGGATATGGGCTATTGGTTCAACACCGGCCCGGAATGCGAATTCTTTTTGTTCAAAAATGGAAATCGCAAGATAGAAACAGCTTTGGGCCGCAATATAGAGCCGCACGACAAAGGGCAGTATTTCGACATGGTGCTTGACGAAGGCTTCGACGTCCGCCGCGATATGATGAATGCTCTGGAAAGCATGGGCATCGAAGTAGAATCCAGCCACCACGAAGTTGCTCCCGGGCAGCATGAAATATCATTCAAATACGACAATGCACTGATTACGGCCGACCGAGTTATGACTTTGAAATCAACCCTGAAGGCAATTGCACATAACCACGGCCTGCACGCCACATTCATGCCAAAACCAATTACGGGTGTGAACGGAAACGGAATGCACGTTCACCAGAGCCTGTTTTCGAAAGAAGGGAAGAACATGTTTTATGATGGCAACGATAAATACAAATTATCGGCAACCGCTTATCATTTCCTTGCCGGCCAGATGAAGCATATTAAAGCCATGTGCGCCATTTTGAATCCGACTGTTAACTCTTATAAAAGGCTGGTGCCGGGATACGAAGCATCCACTTATATCTGCTGGGCACACATCAACCGCTCGGCTTTGGTCAGGGTTCCACGGTATACCGTCGGCAAGGAGAAATCCACGCGGTTGGAGATTCGCTGCCCCGACCCAAGCTCGAACCCATATCTTGCATTTGCAGTGCTGCTTAAAGCCGGGCTGGACGGTATTAAGAATAAAATGGAATGCCCCGGGCCGGTGGAGGAGGATGTATTCGAATTCTCCGACGCCAAGCTCGAGGAAATGAACATTGATGTACTGCCGTATAATCTCTGGAATTCCATAAAAGATCTGAATAATGACCCATTGATTGCTTCGGTTCTCGGCGATGAAATGCTCTTGAAATACACTCGGGCCAAGCAGGGCGAATGGAATGAATACCGCGTGTTCGTATCGCAGTGGGAAGTGGACAATTATCTAAATATGGTGTAAAGCTGCTGTTAGGTGGCAGGTAACGTCAGCACATTGGCTATAATCCACGTGTTTATTTTTGATTATAACAAGTGTCAGTATTGTCCGGTTAAAATACGGATAATAAGTGATATTCGCGGTATCAATCTCCATTTTGACCTATATTGTGCTGATTTGGATGCGAATATAGTTATAGCGATAAAATAATACTAAAGCTGTTATGTCGGATCAAGTCCGGTATGATATATCTTATTAACAATTTTCGTTATTTACTAAATCGTATCCAAAACAACCCAATATAGGTCAAATAGTAGCTAATAACAGTGTTTTGAACGCATTAACTGAATTTTAACCGGACACTAGTGTATCATCCCTTAGAAAGAGTAATTAATTATATGGTTAATGGTTTTCCAGTATAAGTCCACTGAAATGGCTTTGCCCTCGTCTTATTATATGTTTTTATATATTCCATTAATTGATCAGAT
>JAJRTW010000268.1 GCA_024278075.1 Bacteroidota bacterium
ATCGGGGTCCGGTATGACATGCTTTAGTATTATATTTCGCTAATTTCAAAATTGCATCCACTATAGCACAATATAGACCAAAATGGTGCTGAATACTGCGATTATCACAAATTGGCTGTATTTTTTACCGGACACTTGTGATTTATAATATATTTTATATCCCATTACTCAAAATATTGCAGTGACAGGTTGATATTCTGTTCGATTTCCAGTTGCATTTACCATATCCGTAGGGTCAGGGTCATAACCTGACGGTTTGTAACGTTTATCTATTCAGCGGGATGGTTGGGAACCATCCCCTAACATCTTAGACTCAATAGTGGCCGGGGGCGGTAAATGAGGCGATAGTTATTGCCTATTGAACTTCGCCCTGCTTTCTTCGGCTGCCTGCATCGCTTTTTCGGCAAAATCCGTTCCGCCGGACGCATAGATAATCGCACGCGAGGAATTAATAATCGCCGGGCCGGCTGAGTTCGCATCTAATACGGCTTCGACATCTCCGCCCTGGGCGCCAATCCCCGGAATAAGCAATAAATGGTTTGGAATAATCTTGCGTATATCCGCAAGCTCAGCGGGATGCGTTGCTCCGCACACATAGCCCAATTGCTCGGTTCCGGCCCATTCGGACGACTTGCTAATCACATGATGATAAATAGGTTTGCCGCCATCCTCCAGCCTCTGAAAGTCATTGGAGCCAGGATTTGATGTCAGAGCAAGCAGGAATACGAACTTATCGGCATAATCCAAAAATGGTTCGACCGAATCCCTGCCCATGTAGGGGTTGGCCGTAATCGAATCCGCCCCGAAATATTCGAATACCGACTTCGCGTATGCCTTTGACGTATTACCAATATCACCACGCTTTGCATCGGCTATGACAAAAATATCGGCGGGAATATGCGAGATTGTTCCTTTAAGCACTTCCATGCCTTTTATGCCATACTGCTCATAGAAAGCAAAATTGATCTTATACGCACACACAATGCCTTTCGTTGCATCAATTATTTCTTTATTGAATGCCAGCATCGAATCAACAGTGGGGCTGAATAATGCCGGCAGCTTATCTATGGATGTGTCAAGTCCCACACACAGGATCGAATTATTCTTTTCCCTTATTTCGAGAAATTTCCGGTAAGCGCTCATATTGAATTCCATATATTCGTATTCTTGATAGTTTTATATTATTTCGGTAGTATAAATACAATACTTCGGTCATTCTTGTCATTCTGAATGGAGCCGGGCCACTTGTGGCGGAGCATAGTGTAGAATCTATAAACACTTAAAAATATATAGAGTTATGGATTCTTTGCGGAGTTTATCCTGTGCCAGGCCGATCGTGTCTATAGTTCGACTCCGCTCACTATGACAATGCTAATCGGCTGCAAGGCTGCTGATATAGTCTCTGACATAGCTCTCCATTTTCTCCGCCACTTCCTGATGCTCCCGGCCCTTGATCATATAATTCAGCTGCGGGCAATAGGAGGCGTACTCCCCGTCACCGCTTTTGCGGATCAATATCTCATAGTCTTCCCTGCTTGTGCTTTTCATTTCGGCCTGTGCCATATCCAGTCCCCATATATATTACAGTTATTATCCTTTTTAATGTGTATATAGACTGAATTATCAATAAATAATTTTGTGCCGGAATTCAGAAATTTATTCAACCCGAATCAGTAGTGTCCGGTTAAATATGTGAGTCGTTCCAAATCCATGCTTGTAAATTATGTCCTGTCATTTCGAACGGAGTGAGAAATCCAGAGCTTATGGCTTCACTCGGAATGACAGGCAATAGTATTCAGGTATACATTAAGAACGGCTCTCATTTTTTAACCGGACACTACTGAATATCAGATATAAATAGTATACTCGAATCTGAGTTCTGTATTGAATACCGGAAATTATTCGATAAATAAATATAATGCTATTATCGGTAATGTTCGTAAATTATATGTTCGTACGATAACATCATAATAATTAATATTGCATATCAGAATATTGAACATAAAACAGTTAATATCGCAGTTCAGGATAATGCCTCCGCATATAACAATTAAAAAGGTTATGGAGAAGATTCTGAGCAGATTTAGATTATCCAAGCTGAGAAAGGCTGATTTGAACAGCAGCACCTTCCCCATCTGTCCGGATTGGCTAAACCTGCCATCGAACAATATTATTGAAATTCGTAATATCCCTTTGCTGCGCGATTATGAAAAAGAAATTTTCGAATCAGCCAATAACTCTATAAATCATAAATTTGACCTTTTAGGCTCCGGATTGGTGAAGGTTCATTTCGGCATGAAAACCAATGGTTGGGAAGGTAATAAATACTATTCCAAAAAAAATTATAAGAATACATCGGACTTGCTGGAAAGGTCGGTAACGCCGTCAAATTTTATTAGGTCATCTGAAATTCTCTGCTATATTTCCCAAGGGTATGAACCAATCGACTGGCAGATAGATTTCAAGTCGGGCTTCCGGTGGAACCCACTTGATTGGTCGCCGGACATTCGGTATGGCAATGCAGCGGGTACCGATATTAAACTGCCGTGGGAGATCGGCAGGATGCAGCATTTGCCGGTTTTGGCATTTGCATCAGTCCTTCAGAATAATACGAATCAAAGTCATTCCAATCAAAGTCATTCCAATCAAAGTCATTCCAATCAAAGTCATTCCAATCAAAGTCATTCCAATCCAACTGCATCTAATAAATACCTGACTGAAATCGAGGGCCAGATTCTTGATTTCATCGCTTTCAATCCTCCTCGGTTCGGCACTCAGTGGATGAGCGCCATGGATGTTGCCATCAGGGCGGCCAACTGGATAGTTACATATAATTTAATAGTTAATTCCAAAATCAAATTTTCCGATTGGTTCGATCAAATCTTCAAAGAAAGTATTTACGCCCACGGTAGGCATATAATGGCCAACCTCGAGTGGTCATCGGGCATGAGGGGCAACCACTATCTTGCCAATATAACCGGCATTATCTTTATTTCTACTTTTCTGCCCGATTCAACAATATCGGATTTATGGCTGCTATTTGCCTTGCAGGAACTATCCAATGAGATACTGCATCAATTCAATGCGGACGGAGGAAACTTTGAGGCCTCAACAGCTTATCATCTTTTCTCGGCGGAAATGGTGTTCTTTGTATTAAGGCTGATTGATAAAATCCCCTCAAGCAAATTCGTTAGGTTGAATTCTCTGAAATTCTCAGACTGGAAATACGAAAAGAAGTTATTATCATTGAAAAAACAAAAATTCGCAATCGAAAAAGGTAACTTGATATTCAGCCCGCAAGTGATCGATCGCCTGAATAGCATCATTAAATTCACATCGAGTGTAATTGATGCAAATGGCCGCATACCACAAATCGGAGATAATGATAGCGGGTATTTGCTTAGGCTGACTCCAGCAGTATCAAATCTTGACGGCAATATTTTCAATTCGCTGCTTAATAAAGATTGCAGAACAAGCACAGGCAGAAAATATATTGAAACCGAGCTTGCAGGCCACTCGTACGATACTGATATACGGCCGGCGGCCAAGCCATTAGTTCAATTCGGAGACTTTGGCTTATATATCTATAATAAAGAAAATTATAAATTAACAATCAGGTGCGGCAGCATCGGCCAAAATGGCAAAGGCGGGCATTCGCATAACGACCAATTGTCATTCGTATTGAACTACAAAGGCGAGGATTTCTTCGTCGACCCGGGGGCTTACGTATACACGGCATCGGCAGAAATGAGAAACTTATTCCGCTCAACTGAATCGCATAATACATTGATAATTAAAGGTCTTGAGCAGAACACTTGGCATGATTATTCTAAAGACGATTTGTTCTGGATAGCAAAAGACAGTGCCAAAGCCAAAGCTGTTTCTATCAACGAAGGCGGCTTCGTTGGTGTTCATCACGGGTATAGAAGGCAGCACAGAAGAGAATTCCGGATATTCGATGATAGCATTTTGATTAATGATATTTGCAAGGTAAAAGGCGTTAAGCTGTTGAAATATCATCTGCATCCGAGCGTAATTATACAGGCCGTGTCCGATTCGAATGTTCAACTGAATTGCAAAGGGATTATTGTAGATATATTATTCAATGCCGGCCGGATAGAAATTGATGAATATAGATATTCCACCGGATACGGGAAGGTTGAAATGGCAAATTTTATCGCAGTGGAATTTGTGGAAAACAGCATTGAAACCAAGTTAAATCTCATTAGGTAAGAGCTTGAAACTACAGGAACATATAGACAAAATATCGTGGTCGTTTGCCGATAAGCTGCTGTTCGTTCTATACGGATTTGTACACCTATTCCAAATGACTTTTATGGACACAGGCCAGTTGGGGCTGTATGCTCTGTTCATCGGCGCCAATACATGGATTTTTATTATCGGCGATTTCTTTGCCCTTCAGGGAATAATTCAATTCGGTGCCAATAAAAGCGGCCGCGGCAAAGTTAATCTCCTGGCCCTTATGTTCATTTCAATAATTGCCGTCGGATTTTCATTTCTTGCTT
Source organism: Bacteroidota bacterium (assembly GCA_024278075.1). Classification (GTDB taxonomy): domain Bacteria; phylum Bacteroidota; class Ignavibacteria; order Kapaibacteriales; family UBA2268; genus JAJRTW01. The sequence goes on from JAJRTW010000268.1 coordinate 4,527, forward strand.
TCGTATTCAAAGCCCAAATTGCCCATCTGTTTAATCAACAGGGATTGATAGAAATATTAACCTACCTGCCCTTGTTGTCATTGGCAATGGTTCCGCGCACATTCAATATGAAATTGCTCTACAGAGACCATAATCTCAAAGGCATTTTCTTTGTGGACCTGGTATTCTTCGGAATTATGTCGTTTTTAACAATTTTTCTTGTTTATAACAGCAATGCAATAAATTTCAATGATTTAGCAATTCTGTATATCATCGGCACGGCAAGCAGCTCACTCTTTTCAATAATCATTGCAAGAAAGCAATTGACATTCAATTTGCTGGGCTGCATAACAATCCGGAGATTCGTTGGTTTCTCGTTGCCCATGACCCTTCAGGCGGCGATGCACTCCCTGCCGAGGCAGCTTGATTCTTATTTCATCATAATGGTATTCTCCCCTGCCGTAGCCGGAATTTATTATTCGGCCAAAACGCTTTACCGCTTTTTCGAGGAGGCCGGTTCGGCAGCCTACGGACTGCTATACCCACCGGCGGTCAAGCTGATTAATAACAAGGACTTATCCGGGTTGCGGGACCTGATGACTAAGGGCGTTTCTTTCATGTTCGCTGCCTATCTTCTTGGCTTTGTATTAATACAGGCGGGAATTGGCGAACTGTTAATTACCACTCTGCTGCCCGAAAGATTTTATGCCGCCATTCCGCAATTCAAGATCCTGTCGATTGGCATTTTGGCAATACCATTCTATACGCTATCGTTGATAATCAATGCTTCCGGAAGGCCGGACAAAGTACTGAAATTTATAACTTATGCCATCTCTTTTACTATTATAGCCTACGCATTTGTGGCCTATTCAGCCGCACCCGAACTTATACCTTTGGGGCTGGTACTTTACAATATCATCTATGGCGTTTTGTGTTATTTATATATTAAGTCGAATCTCGGATTCCCGGCAAGCAGTATATTCAGGGCTTTTCGCGATACTAAGCACTATATTGTAACAAATTTTCTCAACATCAACAAATGATAAATTTAATCGACAGATACATATTGAAGCAGTTCGTCTTCACGCTGCTGTTTTCCCTTATGTCATTGATTGTGATTTTCGTAATCGTTCATCTGCTGGAAAACCTTGATGATTTCTTAGACAACAACGCTTCGATCATAGTTATATCCGAATATTATATTTATTTAATACCCGGCATACTTAAGTTAATTACACCCGTGGCCATGCTGCTGGGCACATTATTCTCCATCGGCAAGCTGAGCAACCAAAACGAAATAACAGCCATGAAATCCGGCGGGTCAAGCCTTTATAAACTAATGCTGCCAATCATTATCTTTAGCGTCTTCATAAGTTTCGGCCAGCTGTATTTCAACGGATGGGTTGTGCCCGAAGCAAATAAACAAAAGATTGAAATCGAGCAGAAATTCCTGAATAAAAGCAAAAGGGGCTCGACTATCTATAATTTATATTTCCGGGATACACCCTTGCGAATTCTGACCATGCAGTATTATAACTCTACCACAAAAACCGGATCGAGGGCGGCGGTGGAGCTTTATGGCAATGAAATCCGGCCACGACTGAAATCCAGAATCGAAGGCGAGACAATTAAATGGGATTCGGCGTCAAGCAAATGGATACTTATCAAAGGTATACAAAGGATTTATCATGGAAAGTCAGTATCATCGATGTGTTTCGATTCTTTAGCTACTGACATCGAACTCAGTCACGACCAAATAATTCAGCTCAAAAAACAACCCGAAGAAATGAACTTCGACGAACTTGGCGAATACATTAGCCTGATGGGACGGGGCGGCAAAGACGTCCGCCGGCAAATGGCCGATTACTACGGGCAATATGCCTTCCCATTTGCCAATATTATTGTCGTATTATTCGGCGTGCCATTTGCATCAGTCCGCAAAAAAGGTGGAATTGCATTGCAAATTGGCTCGGCTATGATAATTTCTTTCTTCTATCTGATATTCACTAAAGTTGGCCAGACAATTGGCTATTCCTATGACTTTGATCCTGTCATATCCGGATGGTTTGCTAATATTGTCTTTCTATTCATCGGGTTAATTGTTATTTTTCGAACCAGGACTTAACAGTTTTGAGAATTATTGGCGTGATATTTGCACATTACTATCTGAATTATTATATTACGGTGATGTGTGAATTAACCTATGTGTCATGCTGAATTTATTTCAGTATCAGTTCACAGCATCAATATTGGTTTATGAATCCGGAACGAGTTCGGAATTTAGACTTTTTAATCCCTAACGGTGGCTTGGCCATCTCGATTATAATAATTGACGGAATATAGATTTTCGCATAGAACAACACTTCGGGCATTTTTTATAATGACTTGAAAAATAAAGCACTTACGAAATGTCGTTCTGAGCCCTTCGGCTTCGCTCAGGATAAACTATGTCGAAGAGATCAGGGTGACTATTTTAGTGTCATAGTGAGCGGAGTCGAACTATAGACACGATCGGCATGGCTGAGGATAAACTCCGTGAAGAATCTATAACTCTATACATTTTAAGTGTTTATAGATTCTTCACTACGCTCCGCCACAAATGGCACCGCTCCATTCAGAATGACAAAAACGTCCGAAGTATTGATAGAATTCAGTTTAAACATACATTTGATTAATTACCGGTTTGAATGAGAAAAGTAGATACATTATCGTCGCTTGACGGAAGAAAACTTCTTCAGGAAATATTCAAGGAAATGAGATACGAAAAGCAAATCTCAAGTTTTTCGTGTATGTTCCGAAGCTGGAGAATTTGTGTTCACGAGCAGGACCTGAGTAAATATACCAAGCAGAAAGTAAGCGTTAATCATAAACTTGGTTTTTTCCGCGGAACAGGTTTATGGATGGAAGAAATTATTAACCGCAATTATTTCTCCACAATTAATTCATTCGTATATTTGGGAGCGGCAATTCTTTTGGCTTTAATCGGGATAAGAAATTTTAGTGATTATATCTCGGATTCGATAGTAATTGCCGGCGTTGCGTTCGAAGCATTGATGTTAATTTTTATATTCTTTGTGATGCTGTTCACGCCAAGCGATGATTTTACGTTCGACTCCCGGGCGGATGAAAGCGAACACCTGGACGAGATAATAAAAGAGGTGGGTGAAATCGGGCGCGATTTCGCAGCCGCAGTTGTCCAGCTCGAAAAATTAGGCGATATGATTAATTCGATTGTCCGGGCGCAGGATCAAATATTCAAGCAAGTGGAAGAAGTGTCAAAGTCGGCATCTCTGGCCGTCTCGCCCAGCCCGCAGCTGATTGACACCATGCGAGCCACCAATGAATCACTCATCGGATTTAATGATTCTGTGTGCCAGTTAACCGCTGCCGCCGAGAATTTAAAACATGAAGAAATCGAAAAAGCAGTGCGCCGAGAAGTTGAAAAATTCCTTGTCGACAAAGCCGCAAAGCCATGAACAGCTATCCTAAAAGAAAAAGACAGGTAGAGATTTATTTTATCCTGTATTTGGCCGCTATTGTGCTATTACTCCCATCCAAAAAGGAAGATGGCCCGGCCATACAAGAAACCAATCCGGGCGGCAATCACATACAATTTTCACTAAAATCAGATAAAACATCATTATTTTGCCGGCTTGTGCGGGATTCGGCCGGCGCAAGGATACAGTCCATCGACTCGGTGAACAACGTCTATTATAAAGGCAATGTGGAAGATGTCAAGTTCGAATTTGTGGTCCAGGATCAGCTGAGGAATCGGAAGCTGAGTTTGCGTTCGGATTCAATCGTATCTACCAAATTCTTCCGCATGGTCGAAAATACAGGCAGCCAATCTGCCTCTTTTTTTTGGGAGCCTCCGCTTGCCGATCTGAAAACCAAGAGTTTCTTGGTTGAAGTAATTGCAACGGCTAAGATTTCCGGTAATATTGGGAACAAAGAAAATGGTAATGCCATGGCCGGCAAAACAGTGATCAGAAAAACGCAATTCAGCCTGAATATGATTTTCATTGATGAATACTATGGATTGGCATCCAATAATTATACCGGGCAATTGGGCGATTTGCCACTTGATTCCGCCGCTACGCAATCCAACGCCCCCCCCATTCCGTTCTTAGGCCAGCTTGAGGTAGAGCCAAAATATCCACGGCTTGAGGTTGTGCCATTCGAAAAGTGGACAAATTCGATTTATGTTTTTAATCTTAACCCGCGCTATGACCTTATGAGTACGCCAGTTATCAGCATCGATTCGGAAAGCGAAACCGGCCAAGCCAATATCGCTGATTATACCGATAATGCTATAATTATTGAAGGCATGGCTCCGTCCGGCGGCAGCATGAAAGTAAGAATTAAGCTGATGCGCAAATACGACAGCCGCGAGGCTATAACCGAGTTTATTGTTATCCCCAGGCTAATAGACAAGCCCGTGTTTTCGAGCATTATGTACCCTTACAAAGAGGAAAGTATCAACCCAAAGCTGCCGCTGCTTGCCGGCAGAACGACTAAATCCGTTCTAATGGATGGCAGGGAAGTCAGGGCGGTGAGCGAGCAGGGTGCAAAGTTTGAGTTCAAGCCATCTATTGTTGACACTGGAAAGGTTCTATATCTCGAAAGATATATTGACGATAAATTGTATGGCCAGAAATACCCCATAGAAATTAAAAACTATCCAAGCCCTGTTATTAAAAGCATTACGCTGACAAAGGCTAATAATGTACGGATAAGGACTAAATCCTACGGCCTGCACAGGGGCAGAAAGAATTTCGTCAGAAAAGTTGAAGTAATCAGCGGGGAGATTAAGTGGCGGGAGTTGACCGGGGAATCATCCGAAAATAATGACGAATTGATTTTCTTTCAAACATTTGTGATAACCCCAAAGAAAAATGCTTCCGAATTTAAGTTCAAAGTGCGAATTGCAGACGAAAGAAATATGAAATCAAAAGTTGTGGAATATCCGTAAAAAATAAGTCAGGAATCATATTCAATTTCTTCGAATTTATTATTTTTACTACTGCAACAAATCAAGCTAATCAACGTAATACACATATCGTTTATCAAAAAATAGCACCGGGCCGAAATGAAAAAGATATTTACTTTATTGCTCCTTTTTCTCACATGCAACTCACTCGAATGCCAGATTGCAGGCGGGCAAAACGTTTATTCTCTTGATGACTGTATCGACATTGCCCTGGAAAACAATTTTGATATTCGACTAAGCGAAACAATTATAGAATCAGCGGCTGCAACTCTGACAAGTGCGTTTGGGAACTACCTCCCCAATATAAATTTCAATATGGGCTTTTCAAGGCAATTGAATGTTAGAACAATTAATATTGGAGGGGTCAACTTGCCACTTGCCAATATCAACCCTAATTCTTATAATATGTCGGCTATTGCAGGTTATACGATTTTCGATGGTTTTTCCAGAGAAGCTGCCTATAGTTCGGCACGGGAAAACCTGGACGCAACATCTTTGAATTCGGAATATACCGTTAAAAGAGTCATGCTCGATGTGTTTAGACAATATATTTCGATTGTAAGGAATTCACAAATTGTTAGGATAAGAAGGGAGGACCTCGAGCTTGGCAAGAAGGTGCTCGAAAGGGTTCAGGCACTCTACAAGGCCGGCAATGAACCTGTCGGAACTGTTTATTCGCAAGAGGCCGACCTGGGGGCCAGGGAGCTTGAGCTTGTTCGTGCCGAAAATGACATTAATATTGCCAAAGCATTATTGCTAACCACAATGGGCCTTGAACCAAAATACGATGTTGAATTCTTTGAAAAAAGTATACCGGCCACTATAACAGATAATGAAATCCTCGCATTCAGAAAATCCATCGGAAGCTTAAGGGCGATTACGAAAAGTGCACTTAACAACCGCCTGGATTATAATTCAACAGGATCCAGGGTGCAAGCCGCCGAGGCAAACGTTTCTGTTGCCTCAAGCGGTTATTATCCGAGGATAAGCGCCAGCGGCGGGTGGTCATGGAGCAATTCCGAATTCGCCGGTTTTGGTGATTTCGGCAGGTCATTTTTGGGCCTGAACCTTTCGGTGCCTCTTTTCGACAGATTTATTACGAATAATAATATTGAATCGGCCAAATTGAATTTGGAACAAAGGCAAGTTGAAAGAAAGAAATTAGAGCAAAATATACGGTCTTATGTACAGACAGCCTATTTGAACCTGGATGCTGCCGAGAAGCGAATTGAAATTACGGGCAGGTCTTTGAAATCTGCCACAAGGAATTATGATAGCGCCAGGGAACGATTTCAGATTGGTGCTATTAATATCACCGACCTGATTTTTGCTAATACTCAGCTTGTTACTGCTAAAATTAACAGAATAACTGCTATCTACAGTTATATCTATTCGCAGAAGGAAATTCTATTCGGAATGGGCAAACTGAATTAAATTGATTAATTTATTATAACTTATTTAAAGGGCGGCTCATGGAATACAGCAATACTCCATCAACAAACGCTGGTGATTTTGGCGGGAATATGCCGGATTACGGCGTCTACCACGAATATGGCTACAGGGTGCGATTTGGCCGCCGTTTCGGTGCGGCGTTCATCGATTTTATTTTATTTGTTATTCTACTCGCTATCGGGTTGAGCTTTGTTAACTTTTATTCATTGATCGGCTCTATTGATCCGAATGAATTAAGCAATCCGGATTTTATGATTGAGAACGAAGAATTCTTCAAGGAGATAGCAGCCAAATTAAATATGGTATTCTATGTTATATTTGCATTATTGCACTTGCCACAGGCAGTTATCGGCGTTACGATTGGCAAAACGTTGCTAAGCATTAAAATAGCGAACGACAACAGAAAGCAGGCCGAACCTATGGTTTTGCTGAAGCGATTTGCAATCAAGCATTCATGGGCAATAGTCGGGTTTTTAAGTTTTATTCTCGGTATAGAATTATTAGGTACGGTCGATTTCATTTTATTTATTATGTTGATTATCAGTTGTTTCTTCTCACTTGGCGAAAAGGGGCAGGCATTGCATGATACGATAGCAAAAACTGCGGTTTATCATAGGAATGATATTTTAGTCGGCGATACGACAGTTGAGTCGAATATATAAGAACATTCAACAAGAAATTTAATTTAAAAGGAATAGTAATGGCTAAGAAGAAGTCGAAGAAGAAAGTAATAATTCTGATTATAATATTTGTTGTTATAGCCGGAGCAATAGCAGCGGCAGTGCTGCGAAATCAGAACGATGACGTAATCAGGGTTACATCCGTAAAGGCCGATAGACGTACAATCACTCAAACAGTGGCGGCAATCGGAAAAATTCAGCCGGAAACGGAAGTGAAAATCTCGTCGGAAACGCCGGGAGAAATCGTTTTCCTTGGAGTTAAGGAAGGCGACACGGTTCATACCGGCGACTTGCTGGTTAAGGTCAAGCCGGATATAGTCGAAACTCAGCTTGACCAATTCAGGGCCGCCGCCGAGGTGTCGAAAATGGATATTGAGGTGCGGCGAGCCGAAATGAACCGAATGAAATCGGAACTCAGAAGAGCTACTGAATTATATAAAAAAGAATTCCTCTCACAGCAGGAATTCGACAAAGTAAAAGCTATTTATGAACAGTCACATTCCAGCTTCAACGGGTCTTTGGCAAGGTATCAGCAGTCTCTTGCCGGATTGAAGCAGATTGAAAGAAGCGTGGAGAGGACTACAATTATTGCACCTATCGACGGCATAGTAACAAAACTCGACGTTGAGAAAGGCGAAAAAGTAGTTGGCACGGCTCAGTTCCAGGGCACCGAGTTAATGAGAATATCAGACCTTACTGTGATGAACGCTGTTGTGGATGTGGACGAAAACGATATAGTCCATGTTGAGACTGGCGATACCACCGACATAGAGATCGACGCGTTTCCGGATGAAATTTTCAACGGTATTGTAATCGAAATCGGCCATTCGGCTAAAGTCAACCAGCTTGGTTCGCAAGATCAGGTGACTAACTTCGAAGTCAAAATCAGGCTAATCGATATTGAAAACAGACTAAGGCCGGGCATGAGCTGCAATGTGGAGATTAAGACAGAAACTAAATTCGAAGTGGTTTCAGTGCCATTGCAGGCGGTCACTGTTAGGGATTCCACAGTGGAAACCGCACCCGATATAATGAAAGACGATGACTATCTGAGAAAGAATAAAGATTCAAAGGTACGCAAGAAAAAACGCCCGCCGTCAGTTGTATTCCTGAATGATAACGGAACGGCTAAGATAAGTCAGGTGGAGATCGGGATAAGCGATAAAGGTTTTATCGAAATTATTGATGGAATAAGCCAAGGCGACGAAGTTATCAACGGGCCGTTCAAAGCCGTGAGCAAGCTATTAAAAAACGGAGCGAAGATTAAAATTGATTCGACATTGGGGAGAAGAAGATTCGGCAAGTCGAAGTAATAATTTTTCTGAATAGCAGGTGTTTGGCAGTAAGATATAAAATATTTGACAATTGATAATTGATTAGAATTAACACTATGGAAACAAATTCACATCCGCTTATTGATATAGGAAATATTGCGAAGATTTATGAAATGGGTGCCGAGAAGGTCTATGCACTTCGAGACGTTACGCTTAGAATCTATCAAAACGAATATGTTGCTATAATGGGGCCATCGGGCTCGGGGAAATCCACATTGATGAATGTGCTGGGATGCCTTGACACTCCAACCCACGGCAAGTATTTTTTCAATGGCGAAGACGTTAATGATATGGACGACAACGATTTGGCGGAGATTAGGAACAAGCAGATTGGCTTCGTTTTCCAAACATTTAACTTGCTGCCCAGAGCTACGGCCCAGAAGAATGTCGAGTTGCCACTTGTGTATTCCGGATACAGCGCCTCGAAAAGAGCCGAGAAAGCTAACAAAACACTTGAAGATGTTGGCCTTGGCGACAGAACAGACCATAAGCCAAGCGAGCTGTCCGGCGGGCAAAGGCAAAGGGTTGCCGTTGCCCGGGCTTTGGTTACTAACCCCGCAATTATTCTTGCCGATGAACCAACCGGCAACCTGGACACTAAAACCGGCATAGAGATAATGAGCCTGTTCAACGACCTGTGGGAAAAAGGAAATACGATAATTGTGGTTACACACGAAGAGGAGGTTGCCCGCCATGCCAACAGGATAATAAGGCTTCGCGACGGCCTTGTGGAAAATGATGAAATTAACGAAGGTAGAATTAATACCTCGGCAAGCAACCACTAACCTCCGGGCAATAAGGGAATTAATGCCAAGTATAGCAGCTAAGGTAATTAATCATAAACAGACTCAGTATATTCGGCTCATACACAAATTCCGGCTTGGGAATGTAGATTTCCCCTAATTCTTTGTTTTGCAATGGATTAGTAAGTATTATTAACGAAAGTAAATTTAACACCAAGTTCATTAATATACGATGCTTTTTAGTGAATTGATAAACTTAATAAAATTGACGAATAAACAACTAACGGTTGACAGTTGAAATTCTCCGAATTAATAGAATCGATAAAAATTGCTTTGGATGCACTGCGGGTGAACAAACTCCGCTCTTTCCTTGCTTCCCTGGGAGTGGTTATCGGCATATCGTTTGTAATTATAATGGGCTGGGCTATCTCCGGCCTCGACAAGGCTTTGATTGACACGTTCAATATGATTGGAACCGATATACTATATGTTGACAAATGGGATTGGACCGGCGGGAAAAGATGGCAGGAAGTCAGGCAAAGAAAGTACTTGTCGATGCAGCAAGCCAATGAATTCCGCGACAGGATAAATGGAGCCGAACTCACATTCATTAATGCACGCGACTGGAGGTCGTCGATAACCTATGATGGTGATGAATACTCGGGAACGAGTATTTATGGCACCACCTTTGAGATGTCGCTTACTCCGGCCGGAAGTATCATTGCCGGCAGGCATTTCACTCGGTTCGAAGATCAAATGGGTGCAAATGTAATTGTCCTCGGCCATAAGGTGGCGGAAACTATTTTCCCCTATGGCGGCGGCGTTGGCAAAACCATAAAAATCAAAGGCCATAAGTTCAAAGTGATTGGAGTTATTACCAAGCAGGGGACTATGCTCATGGATTTTATCGACAACCGGTCTTTTATGCCATTGAAAACTTTTCTGGGTACTTTCGGCCATTTCGGACGTTCGGTTCTGATTGGTGTTAAGGCGGGGAGCGAAGAGTATTTGGATGATGTAAGGGAGGAAACCAGGGGGCTGATGCGGGATATTCGAAATATACGCCCGGGCGAGGAAGACGATTTCTCAATTAACGAATCCAAGGCTTTCCAGAAGAACTTCGAGCAGATGAGAATAGGCTTTTGGTCTATCGGGATTGGGCTGTCTGTTTTGTCGTTTATTGTGGGTATTATTGGTATTATGAATATCATGTTCGTTTCCGTCACCGAGCGAACAAAGGAAATTGGGATAAGGAAAGCTATCGGAGCGAAGAAAAGATCAATATGGACACAGTTTATTGTGGAATCAACGGTTTTATGTATTATTGGGGCATTCATCGCATTTGTCCTGTGTTCGGCAATAGCATATTTTGTGGCCACTTATCTGACGGAATATTACTCTGCCCTATCATTTCTCTCCCCGTTCATCCCATATAACCTATTGTATTATGCCACGATAGTCTCTTTGTTCGTAGGTGTATTGGCCGGTTTGCTGCCGGCGGTTCGTGCCGCAAGCCTCGATCCGGTTGACGCACTTAGGTATGAATGATGTGGATTGAGAGCTAATGAAGTAATAATATTATTTAGAAGAATAACAAAAACGAAATTTAGAAGAATAATAAAAACGAAATTTAGAAGAATAATAAAAACGAAATTTAGAAGAATAATAAAAACGAAATTTAGAAGAATAATAAAAACGAAATTTAGAAGAATAATAAAAACGAAATTTAGAAGAATAATAAAAACGAAATA
>JAJRTW010000269.1 GCA_024278075.1 Bacteroidota bacterium
CGGACGGGGTCCGGAATGACAAGTAATATTATTATAATTGCTATGATACGAAATTGTATCTAAACCAGCGTTATCTAAGGCAAAATACAGGCTATAACTGTGATTACCAATTATTCACTGCTTTTTAACCGGACACTACTGGGTATAGTTAATAAAGATCTATGTAAATTATTTGTTTCAATTCAATTAGGAATTGATATAATTTATAAGCAATTCAATAAAAAAAGTTTAATCAATAATAATCAATTCCGAACTGCTGCGCAAGCCTTCTATCACTTGGCAAATATATAATCCCGGGGTCAGCCGTGGCACGTATATATCCTTTCGGATTGCCTTTTGATTATTCGACGAAAAGCTGGCCGTTTTTAATAACTTGCCAAGAGAATTAACAATTCTGAATCTAAGTTTTTGCCTTAAATGCGGATTGTATGGTTTGTATACAAGAGTTATTGTCCTATCGGATTTTTTCGAGAGGAAAATGCTTTGCTCATCTTCATCCAGCCCGCCGGCTACTTCACTGGCGCCCGGATCGTCAAGGACAAATGCGCCTGCCTCGGATGCCATGTATATCTTCTCCTTGCCTTCCGGGCCGAAGTACCTGATTGACCAAACATTCGCAACAGGGCCATATTGCTGGTCTTTAACATACCAATCAATCGTATTGTCGTAGGGAAGCCAGGTCATGCCGCCATCCTGAGAGCGGCGGACAATTTTAACACCCGGTACTCGAATGCTGTCATGCACGTAAAAATCTTCGGTATAGCCGCCGATAAAAACTTCTTCGGTGTTGCCAAACTTTCGGCAATCGACAGCCCACATACTGGTGTCGGGGAAAGCAACCATATCCCAGGTATAGCCGCCGTCGATAGTTTTATATAGGGAACCATTTTGTCTGTTCGCATAAAAAAGATAAGTTATTACAGCGTAACCAACCCTGGGGTTACGGTCGGAAAATACCATTCTCGTTATTTCCGAATCCGAATAGTCCAATAGCGGCGAGGCCATCACATCTGTAAAAGCCCATGTCAATCCGCCATCGGTAGATATATGCACTTCTGAATTAGTTCCGCCGGCAAGGATAATATTTGTCGAATCATCCCGAATTGTCATGCTGCCTATTGTAAGGTTGCCCTTCTCGAAATAAATCTCGCCGGTATTCGGGTCCTCAAATCTCCATTTCGTCATAATTGTTGACAAGGAGTCTAATGTAGCCCCGCGATTTGTACTCCTATATATTACGCCGCGCATGAAATCGCCTACGTATATCGTATCCGGCTGGTCGGGCTTAAAAAACATTGATTTGCCATTGGTCGAAAGGCAGCCCTTTTGCCCGGGATAGCTTAGCACCATCTCCCATGTATCGCCGTTGTCCGTGCTTCTTCTTACCTGACAGAAGTTCAGGCCGGCAACTAAGATTACGTTCGTGTCCTTCGGGTGGATGAATAGATTATTGAAATGGGCCGAAGTGCCTGTTAGGCCCGGGACGGTTTCGAGCGTATCCCATTTATACCCGCCGTCGTAAGAGCGATATACAACATGGCCGCCCCCGCCAACGAATATAGTATTGGGATTCTTGGGATTTACCCATACGTCGTAGGTGTCCTTTGCTATCATTCTTCGCCAGCCGCTTAGGTCAGAATATGCAAACTCCTGGGCAAACAGAAGAATTATGAAGACAGGAAGCAATATTTTTTTCATTCTGAACCTCTTGATTCTTTTCTGCTTATTTTTTCTGCTTGATTTTTTCCGTTAAATTAAGCCCTACTTTTCAAAGCAGCCTGATGATTTGTGTTATTGGATTCAGTTTATTCGGAATTTAATCTAACCATAAAACAATCGAAATCGCCAAATTACTACATACTAAAATACATTATATAAAAAATTTAAGAAGGATCAATAAAAAAGAGCTGAAATCTCGGCTAAAAGAAATTATTTATCAAATTAATTATCAAAGATGGGAAAATGCCAAGAATAACAACACAAGCAGTTGATATTATTAGTGTTACTTTGGCGCTGCCCATGTCAGCCTCAAGCGGGTAGGTATTTGATTTTCTGAAGTACATATATACAATCAAGCCGATATAAAAGTAAACTGAAATCATAGACGATATGACGGCAATAATTGTCAGCCAGGTGAACCCGGCGTCGATGGCGGCTGTGAATAGCAAGAACTTGCCGAAAAATCCGGCAAATGGGGGAATGCCGGCCAGCGAGAACATGAATATTGCCATAATGGCTGCCAGGAAGGGGTGGGATTTGCTGATTCCCGAATAATCATCAAGATCGAGGTTCTTATCGGTTTTGCGCTCGAGTACCGACAATACGATGAATGCACCTATCTGCATAAAAAGGTAGGCCGTGGCATAGAAAATTATGCCTTCCCAGCCCTGAGGTGAATTAGCTACTATTCCCATCAAAAGATAGCCGGCGTGGGCCACCGACGAATAGGCCAGCATCCTTTTGATGTTCTTTTGCACTAAGGCTGTGATGTTGCCAATCAGCATAGTAGCGGCGGAAATGATTGCAATAATCATTATAGCATTTGTCTGGAAATCGGGTATTTCGGCAGCCTGGCCTATATCAATAACAAACAATGCCCTTGCAACAATAATGAAAGCTATCAGGGCGGCGGCTTTTCCGGCTGTGCTCATAAAGGCCGTAACCACGGTTGGCGCTCCGGTATAGACGTCCGGCGCCCACTGGTGGAACGGGAATGCCGCTACTTTGAAGCACAAACCAATTAGCATCAAGGCAATGCCAAGTGTTAAATATGTATTGCTGAAATCATCGGCTGCAATCTTTGTTAGTATCTCCGGCAGCGATAACGACCCCGTTGCCCCGTAGATAAGGGCAATGCCATAGAGTAAAAAGCCGGTGGCGAATGCTCCCAAGAGGAAATATTTCAGGGCGGCCTCGATGGATTTTTCCTTGGTGCGGAAATATCCGGCCAGCACATAGAATGAAATTGACATTATTTCTATGCCGATGAAAAGCGAGAGCAGATTCGCCGAATGGGCTATCAGCATCATGCCCGCCACGGCAAAAACCATCATGGAATAAAAAGCGTTATGCTCGGAATTCTCCTTTTGGAAGTAGGGCAGGGCTGCAAGTATTGTCAGGATAGCGGCCACGCAGAACAGCATATCGAAGTAAGCGGCAAATCCGCCATAGGTGATTGTGCCTTTGCTGTATAATTCCTCTGCGTTCAGGCTTGCTATTGCTTCCGGCGAAATCGTCAGCGTGAAGGCGGCACTAATGAATACAACGATAAATCCCGCTAAAGCAGTAACAAATCCGAGTGTTTTATTATTGCCGAATTTAGCATCAACCATCACTATTTTAATCGATAAAATAAGTATGAGTATCAGCGGCAAGCTTAATTGAAGTTCTAATGGCATAATTTTATTAATGATATAAGTTCTAATGATATATTATAGTAGTGTATCATCTCAGGAACAATTGCTCTATTAAATCTTTTTGCTATCGCCAGTTGTAACAACTGACAGAACGTTAAATTTTATTGTGATTTTGAATTAATGTATTAAAATAATATTATAAATTAATTCTGTGATTTAATTCCGAATTTATCCTTATTTCAATCATCCCTCTTAATCTCCCTTCCAAGGGAGAACTTTTATTTGTGAACCTCAGAATAATTATTACCGCACAGTTTCAATCGGCTCTGTCGGTTTAATCAAATCATCCTGAAGCAGCTGATCGTCCTTATAAACCGGTAAAGTAAATTTTGGTGTGCCGAATTTTATTACGTGCAATTTGTTCACCAAAGCCCGCGTCGAATTCTCGGATACTTTTAGGAATGTATTCGGATAAATCCCTATCCAAACGATGAAGACAACGATCGGCACCAGCATCCATGTCTCTCTTTTGGTTACATCACTTAAATTATGGTTAGCCGGATTCTCGTTTGCCCCGAACATAACTCTTTGGAACATCCACAGCAAGTACACCGCCGCAAATATTACGCCCGTAGCCGCCACAATGGTGTAGGCATGTGAATTCAGGAAAGGCGAGTTAAATGCGCCAAGCAAAGTGAGGAATTCACCGACAAAGCCGTTCAAGCCGGGCAGGCCCACCGAAGCCAGCATTGCAATGCCAAAGAAAACCGTGAACAAAGGCATCACTTTGGCCAGGCCGCCGAATTGATCTATATCGCGGGTGTGCCGCCTTTCGTAGATCATGCCAACGCAAAGGAAAAGCATTCCGGTCGACAGGCCGTGGCTGACCATCTGGATGATTGCACCCTGAATTCCTTCGGCTGTCATCGAAAATATTCCAAGCACAACGAACCCGAGGTGGGACACCGACGAATAAGCTACCAATCTTTTCACATCTGTCTGCACCATAGCCACCAATGCGCCGTAGATAATTCCGGTAACGGCCAGCCATGAAATCAGCGAGGCGTATTCCATCGATGCCTGCGGAAACAGCTCTAAGTTGAACCGAATCAATCCGTATGTACCCATCTTCAGCAGCACTCCGGCAAGAATTACCGAGCCGGGGGTCGGGGCTTCGGTATGGGCATCCGGCAGCCAGGTATGGAATGGGAACAGAGGCACTTTAATGCAGAAAGACAAAGCAAATGCAAGGAACATCCATTTCTGGTATTCGAGTGGGATTGAAGCTGCAAGGTCGCGAATTATCAGGTAATTGGAGGTGAATCCCTGCTGGTTGTGCAATAATTCGGTGCCGCAATAATGCCCCAGCCAGACCAGCGCTACGAGCATTAATAATGAGCCGACAACAGTATAAATGAAAAACTTGATGGCAGCATATATCTTGTTCTTGCCGCCCCAGATTCCAATGATGAAATACATCGGGATAAGGATAAGCTCCCAAAATATATAGAACAGAAATAAATCCAGCGACAGGAAAACTCCGGTCATTCCGAACTGAAGCAGCAGTATCATCACATAAAATTCTTTCCGACTTTTGGTTATTGCATTTTTCGAGGATAATATTACAATTGGCGTCAAAAATGTGGTTAGCATTATAAGCAACAGCGACATGCCGTCTATTCCTATTCTGAAACCGGCGTCCATTGATTCTATCCATGTGGCCTCGTACAGGAACTGGAATCCGGGATTGGCTGGGTCGAAGGACAGAAAAAGGAACAGCGATGCTATAAAAGTCAGCAACGAAATGCCCAGGGTTGTTTTTTCAATTAACTCCGTATTCCTCCTATTGAAAAACAGAAGCAACAACGAACCGAAAAGCGGAAGAAAAAGTGTAATGAATAGTGCTGACATATTTGTTTATACTTAATTTAATACTAATTTGAATATTGATTGAATTTTGATTGACTATTGGAAATTAGGTTCGTAGTAGTGAAGAACCACCCCCCTTTTAGTTCCCCTCTTTATGAAGTAGGAGATTCATCCTTTTAGTTCCCCTCCTAAAAAGGAGGGTCAGGGGGGGGGGTATCCAAGCGTCAAAGTATACCTGATACATTCCTACTACCTACGCCCCCTAACTACCTAAAAAACCATCCATGAAATTATCAATATTATGCCTGCAACCATGATAACTGCGTAGTTCTGAGCCACACCGGATTGAATCCGCCTCAAATATTTAGCAAGGCTTCCGGTCAGCTGTGCCGAACCATTAACGATACCGTCAATAATTTTCATGTCGAAGAATTGCCACAAAAAGCTCCTCGACAGGCTTAATATTGGGTCGACTATTGTTTTGAAATAGAATTCATCAAGGAAATACCTGTTCCACAAAAGGCTGTAGCCCGACTTAAATTTCCGTATGATTTTCTTAGATTTTTCGAGATTGTCTGAATACATGCTGTTGGCGGCTTTGATGGCCAGCAGTGCAATTGCAACTGAAATCAGCATCATCACATATTCACTTAGATGTATATCGTGGCCGGCCGTATGGTTCAGGATAATATTGGCGTCCATGAATATCGGCTCCAGCCATAATTCCATCAGGTTGGTATGTTCAAACAGCCCAAAACCAAGCACGTAAGGGATGCCCAGGAATCCACCAAAAGCGGATAAAACAGCTAATACTATCAGCGGCACAGTCATAGTCTTTGGGGATTCATGCGGATGAATTCGCTTGGTATTGAACCGCTCTTCGCCGTGGAAGGTCAGCTTGAGCAGCCTGAACATATAGAATGCGGTAAAGAAGGCCGCCACTGCGAGAACAATCCATAGCAAGAAGCTGCCGTTGCTAAAGGCATACCACAGGATTTCGTCCTTGGAGAAGAACCCGCTGAACAGCGGAATGCCCGAAATGGCAAGCATAGCCACCAGGAAAGTCTTATAGGTAACGGGCATATATTTCTTCAGGCCGCCCATGTTTTTAATATCCTGCTCCTCGTGCATGCCGTGGATAACCGAGCCGGCACCGAGAAAGAGCAGCCCTTTGAAGAAAGCATGAGTCATTACGTGGAAGATTCCGGCGGTGAACGCACCGACTCCGAGCGCCACGAACATAAATCCCAACTGGCTGACCGTAGAATAGGCCAATACTTTTTTAATATCATTCTGAACGATTGCAATTGTAGCGGCAATTATTGCCGTGCTGGCCCCGATTACGGCTATCACCGACATAGTAGTCGACGACAAAGCGAACAATGACGCATTCCTTGCTATTAGGAATATTCCGGCCGTTACCATAGTGGCGGCATGGATCAATGCCGATACCGGCGTTGGCCCGGCCATGGCGTCGGGCAGCCACACGGCCAATGGAATCTGAGCTGATTTCCCCGTACAGCCGAGGAATAGCAGCAATGTTATAATTGTAATTATCGTTGTGTTCTCAAAAGCTGAGGTGTTGGCGGCTGCTATACCTGCAATATCGGTATACTCAAGTGAATTGAATGTTGTGAATATCAGGAACATGCCGATAAGGAAGCCGAAATCGCCTATCCTGTTCACAATGAAAGCCTTGTTGCCGGCATCTCCGGTCCATGTGATCCTGACGCCCGGGAATTTCTTGTCGTACCAAAAGCCAATCAGCAGATAGCTGCACAGGCCCACGCCCTCCCAGCCGAGGAAGGTCAATAGGAAATTACTGGCAAGCACCAGGTTCAGCATCATAAATATGAATAGGTTCAGGTAGGCGAAGAACCGGTAGAAGCTCCGGTCGCCGTGCATGTACCCGATTGAATAGACATGGATCAAAAACCCGACGCCGGTAATAATCATTGAGAACAAGATAGAGAGCTGGTCGGCCTGGTACGAAATATTAATCGAAAAATCGCCTGCGGAAATCCATGTGAAAAGCGACACGATATGCGGACTATCCGGCGGATTGGCGGCGAAGGACAAGAATATCAAAAAAGAAATAATAAAGGATGCACCGACTGCTGCACTGCCGATTGTGCCAATAATTGCTTCTTTTTTAATATTTCTACCAAAAAAGCTTAGAACAAGAAAACCTAAAAGTGGGAATGCCGGTACGAATTTGATTAACTCGTGCATTTAATCTAACCTGTACTAATTTGATTGAGTTAACGGGTATTATTTGTTTTGTCCGGTTTCGAATCGCAAGTAATAAAATCAACCCGATTCAAATACCTTTTTGTATTCCGAACATTAAGAAATAAGAAAAAAGTAATTTACAAAACTCGACAGGATTAAACAACGAAAAATGAATTTCTATGTTTGGTTTTATATTCCGGGTGTTGCCGATGGGGGGTGTATGGAGCAGTCTAATCAATTGCCGGCTTATTGAGAGTCTTGTTGTAGAAAAACTATATCAAATCTTTTAATTCTTCAAGAGAGATTCCGGCTTTTTTAATTATGCTATTCAGAGTTCCTTTTTTGATTTCTTTATGATTAGGTACGATAACCGTTATATGATTTTCAAAGTCGTGCATAAAAATATGGCTGCCTCGTTGATGTTTAATAACAATCCCTGCTCTTCGCAAAGCCTTAACGACTTGTTTGCCCGAAAAAGTTCTGCTCAAATCACTACCTCAAATTCTTTCAATAGCACTCCTGTTCCGGCCTTGATATAATTCAGTTTCTCAAGCCCTTCGAAATAGCAAATAATTGCTTCTCTTGCATTCTCCAATGCTTCTTTTTCTGTTTCTCCCTGAGTAAAACAACCGTCTAAGGCAGGCACAGTAACATTAAAGCCGCCTTCTTCCGCAGGTTCAACTATTACATTAAATTTCATTTACAGATTCCAAAATAAATGATAAGCTATTTTCTATATCAATACGAACTTACGAAAAAAAACTTTATTGTATTTATTTTGCCAAAACTATCTTCCCGCATATTACCCGCTCGCTTATTGAAAGTCTCAGATTCCCAACACCTCCGAGGTGTTGGACCTCTTTTTACGTACTACCTCACCAGCATCATCTTACCGGATTCGATTTTATCGCCTTTTCGGACAGTATAATAATACATCCCTTCGGGGTGGCCGGCTGCATCGAAAACAGTCGAATGACTGCCTGCATCCTGGTATTCATTGTAGAACGAACCCGAAGTAAATAATAAAATGAAAACTGCTGCAATCAGTGTAATTATTTCAATGATTTGCTGTTAGTCTTAGTAAACATTAAAATTAGTTAAGAATTTTATTGCATTAAGTGTTCCAATCTATTAAATTTGTAATTATTAGCAAATTTGGAAAGGTAACGGAACTAAATATGAACGGAAACGTATTGATGGCCGGCAGCCAGGAAGTGGTATCGCCGGAAGTCACCACCGGCACAGGCGTTGCCAATGCGGCAAAAGTTATACTGTTCAATGACGAATGGCATACCTTCGAGGAAGTGATAAACCAGATAATCAAAGCCACAAGATGCGGCATGGATAAAGCTGAACTGCTGACTTGGGAAGTTCACAACAAAGGCAAGTCATGCGTTTATGACGGCGATATGCCCGAATGCCTTAAAGTGAGTAATATCTTAGAAGAGATTTCTTTGAACACTAAGATTGAGTTCTGAATCAATGCTTACGTATTTAATTTCTATTGTTTATCGTTCGTATTCATTGAAAGGCTTATCTCATTCACAAATTCCGTGGCTATGTGAAAACGCTCAAAGGCTGTCATTCTGAACTCGTTTCAGAATCCAGGAGCCATTAGTACTGCGGTATTCAGACCCTTCGACTCCGCTCAGGGCGACACAACGCAGCCTTTTCGATTTGGGAATGCAATTTTCCGTAAATCTGTGTTAGATGTCAGGACGGGAAGTCCTGACGCCACTGCGGCAGATTAATGCTTGCGAAAATAACTCCAAAGAGAAT
This sequence comes from Bacteroidota bacterium, assembly GCA_024278075.1. Lineage (GTDB taxonomy): Bacteria > Bacteroidota > Ignavibacteria > Kapaibacteriales > UBA2268 > JAJRTW01. The sequence continues at coordinate 9,237 of JAJRTW010000269.1, forward strand.
ATTTTAATCTTCTTCTTATAATATATATACAGGGTGAAAATCATGAAAAATGTATTGGCCATAATACTATTCCTTTCGGTTGTCCTGAGTATGGCGGCAATAAACGGCCTGATTGCCGGAGAAATCAACCTAAAGCCATCAATTGGCCTTGATGCACTTCCCTCGGACGATGAAGAAATTTGCGAGGTACAATTTGTTATTCATGGCGGAACATTCAACACGATGGGGATTTACCGCAACATGTCAATCCCGGATTTCACACTATATACTTTAGATGGCGAAGCCGTGAACGCCAGGGCGCTTCTTGAAACGGGAAAGCCCCTTGTAATTATGTTAGGCAGTTACACTTGCCCGGTTTTTCGCAGAAAGCTGCCGATATTCAATCAAATATATGAGAAATATAAGGGAGAAGTCAATTTCCTGATGGTGAATATTATCGAAGCCCATCCGGAAGTGGACATTAATAAATATACTCCGCCGCCGGGCAGAGAATGGGTGACTGATGCTAACATAGAGGACGACATCCTCTACCGGCAGCCAACAACTTATGGTGAGCGTAAGGCAATAGTTTACGATATGCTCGACGATCTGGATATACCGATGCCGCTCGTTATCGACGGGCCATGCAATAGCTTTTGGACTACTTTCGGCCCGGCACCGAACTCGGCATATTTGATTAATCCCGATGGCACAGTCTATACGAAAGCTCCGTGGTTCGAAAAGGCAGGCTACGATCTTGATTTTGAAATTAACAGCCTTTTAACCGGCGTCCCGCCCGACAGCTTGCCGGCCGAACCGAACTCTATATTCCGTTTGACTTTATATGATAGAAGCATAAAGGCGGGTTATACCGATCAAACTGTTATAATTGAAGGGAGGCTTGACAATATATTTGCTATGCCGATATGGGTTGATTTGGATAGGATTGTTGAAGATTTACCTGATGGCTGGACATCAGCTATGCACACTGAAATATGTCAGCTTCCGGAGATACCATATTATGAATTGTATATGAAGGGCATGGATACTTGCTATTTTGCCCTTAATGTTTATACCGATGCCAACCCAGGCTCCGGAGATGTAACCCTTACTTTGACCAACAGGTCTAATCCGGACAATAAATATTATATGCAATTCCGGGTGACAGCTGAAACTAGCGACATACCCGAGGAGTTGTTTGCCGAAGAAGAAATAAATGTCTATCCGAACCCTTTTGCCGCAACGACAAATATTAACTTCACTATAGATGAACCCGGCTTCCTAAGTATATCGATATATGATGTTTATGGCAACCTGAGCGAATCTTTTGTAGATAAATACTTTGAGGAGGGCGAGCACAATGTTCTGTTCAACGGTGCTTCGCTGAGCAATGGTGTTTATTTCTGTAGGTTAAGATCTAATGGGAAGGTTAGCACGATAAGGCTGAACGTGGCAAAATAACCCGAACATTTCGGGCCTTTTTCTCTTTGGCTTCGTATCCAAATTGGTAATTAGGATGTTAAGTGTCCGGTTAAAAAGCAGCCAATTTGTGTTATTCGCAACAATAAACTCCATTTTGGCCTATATTGTGCTATTATGGATGCAATTTTGAAATCTGTGAAATATAATATTAAAGCATGTCATTCCGGACTTGTTGAGCTTGCAATATCCCGCCATCGGGAATCCGGAATCCATCTTAAATATAGCAAATAGCCTATGAATACTGGATTCTGAAACGAGTTCAGAATGACAAATCATAATTATTAGGTATAAATTAGGAATGTCTCTCATTTTTCACCGGACACTATTAATGCAAAAAATAAATCAATTGGAATTTGAAATTTAATTAATTTAAGAGAATCATAGATTAGAATTATGGTTCTCTTTTTTTATTCGCTTTCTGCTATAGAATCACTCGTCTCATCAGTTGATGCACCCGTCTCGGGGAATTCATCCCCGGAAAGCCCTTCCGGGCCAATATTGTCTTCCGGAGCTTCTTGATTTATCTCATCTTCCGGATCAATCTCTTCTTCTGCCGAATCAATTTCATTTATTGCTTCATCACCGGGCTCAATGTCCTCCGGGCTGTCCGGAATTTCCTTATGCGTTTCATCCTGGCCGGCTGTCTCCGGACCTTCATTTTCAATAATTTCATCGTTAGCAGCGGGCGCTTCGGCCGTTTCTTGGCGGTCAACAACTCTTGCTCCGATGTCTTCTTCACCAATATCTGCGAATATCCTTTCCTGCGAATCTTCAGCAATTACATTGGTTTTAACATCGAGTTACTCTCTTAATTTTTTCCCTTCCAGTTCAGTTAATTCCATATCATCTTCGGCATAGTCAAATTTAATTAGAGTCTTCTCGCCACATTTGCATAGTATCTCAATATTCTCCAGTTCACCTTCGGGGCTCCTGTTCAGAATAACGGAAGAATGCTCGCGGTCGTGGTCCAGAAATTCTTTGTCTTCCAGAATTTCAACAACTCCTTCTCCCTGGTTAATATGATCGGCCGGCAGCCTGTTAGTATGGATAGGCCTTTTATTGTCGCCCGAAATTTTCGGGGCAATCAGAAAATCATTGAAATTCTTACGAAGAGCCTCGTCAATCGACATTTCCTTGTTTTCCATACCTGGGAAGTTAAACGATCGCTCGATAAAGGAAATATCTTTTCTTCTTTCATCGTCGTAAGCAACCAAATGGTCTATATCGTCCTGAGTAATTTTCTTGACTAATTTCTCGTCCGGCGAATTAACAACATCTTCTTTATCGAATTCTTCGCCGAAAGGTTTATTTTCATCAATTGAAGGATTAATTACGTCCTTTTTATCGAATTCTTCGCTGAACAGGCTACTTTCAGTTGCTTCTTCGTTTGATGTATTTTCCTGTGAAGTGTCCAATATTGCACAATAATATTAATTAAACTACTTTATATCTACTTTGATTAACTGTTTTCATAGAAAATAATTGTATCTGTGCCTCAATCAAAAATCGGTCCAGATTGCATGATGTTTTCTTTAGTTTCGTTGCGGCGGCAGGATTCCCGTCCTGATGCCCATCACAGGTTTGGGAATGAGAGAAACGGGAGGGTTGGGAACCATCCCCTACATTTACCGTAGCGGCAGGAATTCCAGTCCTGATGCCCATCACAGGTTTGGGAATGAGAGAAACGGGAGGGTTGGGAACCATCCCCTACATTTACCGTAGCGGCAGGAATTCCAGTCCTGATGTTCAGCACAGGTATGTGTGCCATAGCAGATGATATTTTCTTTCGTTTCTATCTCATTTAAATACGTAATTTTAGTATTTTTGCTAAATGCAAACAATAGTAATAAGAATAGAATACGACGGCAAGCCTTATGCAGGCTGGCAATACCAGCCTAATGCCATGACAATCCAGGGAGCGTTGGAAATCGCCTTCAAAAGCATATCCGGCAGCGAAGTGCCTGTGGTGGGGGCCGGCCGAACCGATTCCGGCGTTCATGCCAGGGGGCAAGTAGCTCATATCCGGCCGAGCATTAGCATTAAAATGCCACCTGAAAAGATAATAAAGGCAATGAACTCCAATTTGCCTAAAGATATAAGGGTGAACGGAAGCGCCGTTCTCAAAGAAGAATTCCATGCACGGTTTGATGCAGCCGCAAGGGAATATTCCTATAGCGTAATTAACCGGGAATCCGTATTCCTGACCCGCTTTGCAACTTATTTTAAATATCCGTTCAATCCGGCAGCTTTATTCGAATCCGCCTCGGTTTTCGAAGGGGAGCATGATTTTACAACATTTTCAAAAAATAATACCGATACCCGGAATTACGTCTGCAAGGTAGAAGTGTGCAAGTGGGGTGAAGCCGGGCCCGGACAATGGAAATTGCGAATCAAGGCCGACAGGTTCGTCTATGGGATGGTCAGGGCTGTGGTGGGGGCTATGTATGACGTTGCAAGGGGCAAAAGGAGCGTTGGCGAAATAGGCCATGCACTGCAAAAGCGAGACAGGAATTTATCAAGCCCGCTGGCACCGCCCCAGGGACTGATTCTCGAAAAAGTATATTATAATAAAGAACTGAAATTCGTTACTGTTTAATAGAGAATTCTGAAAAATAGGGAAATTGTCATTGTCGTAATAATTTACAAGTACAATAGTTAAAAGATAGACATTCTGAACCAATTGAAGAATCCGGTATTTATGCGGTTGCCGGATTCTTCGCGGAGTTTATCCTGAGTCCTTCGACATAGTTTATCCTGAGCGAAGCCGAAGGGCTCAGGATAGACTGCCTAAGGGCTCAGAATGACATTTCGTAAGTGCTTTATTTTTCAAGTCATTATAAAAATATCCGAAGTGTTGTTAATATTATAAGGAATTGTTATGAAATTAAAAACTATTATAATAACAGCCGTATTTTCATTTCTGCTTCTATCCTGCGAAAATCCCGGTGAGTTCAATATTTTTTATACCGCTGACGATGTGGAGCTTGGCGCCCGGCTTGATGCTGAAATAAAAAGCAACTCAGCGGAATACGATTTATTGCCATCGGATCATAAGGCTGTTATTTATTTACAGGCCATGGTAGATAAAATCAATCAATCGCCATTGATAAAATATAGAAAATTATTTACCTATCAAATCAGTATAATTAATAATGACAAAGTGGTAAACGCTTTTGCAACCCCAGGCGCCTATATTTATGTATACACAGGTTTAATCAAGTTCTTGGATAATGAGGCAGCCCTTGCCGGAGTGCTCGGGCATGAAATCGCACACGCCGAGCTTCGCCACGCCACATCGAGAATGACGAAAGCCTATGGCATCGGGGCGCTGATTTCAATTGCATTGGGCGAGGACCCCTCGCAGGCCGCAGACATTGCAGCCAACCTGCTGTCCGGGCTGTATTTATTGTCTAACAGCAGGGCCGATGAACTGGAATCAGATGAGTATTCTTTCAATTACCTCCGGCAAACCGAATATTACGCCGGTGGCATCAAATACTTTTTCGAGAAGATCGGCGATAATATGAACAGTAGTTTCCTTGAAGATTTGCTCTCAACGCATCCGGACCCGGATGAGCGATTGGGGATAATTAATTCATTGATAACCGATGCCGGATTGTCGCCGCCGGCTGAGAATAACTTGTTTGCCGAAAGATACCAAGGCCTGAAAGCCATGCTGCCGTAATACAATTACGGATTACGAATTACGGCTGAGATACCGATCAATCAAATTCCCCTATAAAAAGAAGGGATTATGGGGGATGAAATCAATCAAATTCCCCTATAAAAAGAAGGGATTAAGGGGGATGAAATCAATCAAATTCCCCTATAAAAAGAAGGGGGATTATGGGGGATGAAATCAATCAAATTCCCCCTTAGAAGGGGGATTATGGGGGATGAAATCAATCAAATTCCCCTATAAAAAGAAGGGATTATGGGGGATGAAATCAATCAAATTCCCCTATAAAAAGAAGGGATTATGGGGGATGAAATCAATCAAATTCCCCTATAAAAAGAAGGGA
>JAJRTW010000270.1 GCA_024278075.1 Bacteroidota bacterium
GATTTCATCAAGATGAGGATTTCATCAAGATGAGGATTTCATCAAGATGAGGATTTCATCAAGATGAGGATTTCATCAAGATGAGGATTTCATCAAGATGAGGATTTCATCAAGATGAGGATTTCATCAAGATGATATTCTCACTAAAATGATAATCATACCTGCGAATTTGTGATAAGGCTACAGTAGCTATTTATCAATAGGCTTGCTATATATCACTCATTCCCAAATTCCGATTTGGGAATGCAATTTTCCAGCAAATTTCCGTTTTGCAAACGACTCGGCGATATAAATATGTTAAACTCAAAAAGTATCAACTAATCATAATTAAGGTAGTTATAAAAAATATTCAACAACAAAGTGCAAGGAATATAATTTATTATGCTCGAAAACCTTGCAGAAAGTATGACAACCCCCTGCTCGCCTGGCTCACTTCCCCCTTAATAAAGGGGGAAGCTAAGTTATTGTAATTTCAACTATTTCCCCCTTAATAAAGGGGGATTTAGGGGGTTGTTTTTTTCCTTATTATTGCAAATGTACTCATAATTTTATCTTAGTCGACTTTTTGAGTGAACCCTAAATAGCGTAATGGAATCTCACAATAAGTTCATTCACATAACCTGCTTTTTTAGAGAACAGCTGCATTTCTAATTACTCCTTTGTTTAATTCTTACATATTTAATAGCTTTGTATTCTGAAATTATTGCTAAAACCAGAAATTGAAATTGTTGTTAATTTATAACTTTTAATAGAGAACATAAATGAAAATTCATGAACATCAAGCCAAGGAACTGCTTAGAAGATTCGACGTTCCCGTGTTATTTAGCAAAGTAGTATTTAATTCGGCCGATGCCGGCAAAATCGCTTATGACGAATTCGTCCGAAAAGGCATAAGCACAGTTGTGGTCAAAGCTCAGGTACACGCCGGCGGTCGCGGCAAAGGCACGCTCCACGATATTGACACCGGCACGAAAATGCAGGTAAACGGCAAGGACGTAAAAGGAGTAAATGTTCTGAGCGGCGATGGCCTGGCCGATAAGGTGTTTAAATACGCCGACGCAATGCTGGGCAATAAGCTGGTGACAATCCAGACCGGCGAGGCCGGAGCGGTTGTCCACCGCATGCTGATTGAGGAAGGGTGTGCTATCGCAAAAGAATTTTATGCCGGTATTGTTCTTGACCGCGGAAGCTCGCGCAACGTCATCATGGCTTCGACCGAAGGCGGAGTGGAAATCGAGAAAGTAGCCGAAGAAACGCCTGAAAAAATATTAAAGGAATTTATCGACCCGAATATTGGCTTCCAGGCATTTCAGGCAAGAAGCCTTGCCTTTGGCCTTGGCCTCGAAGGCGGAGCAGTCAGGAGTTTCATCAAGTTTATTACCAATCTTGTTAGGGCCTATGACGAGCTGGATTGCAATATGCTCGAGATAAATCCGCTGGTATTAACAAAAGACGGACAGATGATTGCATTGGATGCGAAGATGGCCTTCGACGACAATGCTGATTTCCGCCACGCCGAATATGCCGAATTGCGCGATATTACCGAAGAAGACCCGCTCGAAGTGGAAGCATCAAATTACGACCTTAACTACATCAAACTTGACGGCAATGTGGGGTGCATGGTCAACGGTGCCGGCCTTGCAATGGCAACTATGGACATGATACAGCTATCCGGCGGCAGCCCGGCGAATTTCCTGGATGTTGGCGGCGGAGCAAACGTCGAGCGGATTTCGAATGCCTTCCGAATTATGATGAGCGATTCGAAAGTCGAGGCGGTGCTAATCAACATATTCGGCGGTATAGTACGTTGCGATAAAGTTGCCGATGGAATCGTTGAGGCATTAAAAACCGTTAAAGTGGATATTCCCGTAATCATCCGGCTGGACGGCACTAATGCTAAAGAAGGGGCAGAATCACTCAAAAAATCAGGCATGAAATTTAATATTGCCATCAACTTCGAGGATGCTGCCAAAAGCGTTGCGAATATTGTAGCAAATTAGTTAGAATAAAATATTATTTAAGGTTTCCTCAATAAGTAGTTGGAGAAAAAGATATTAGTACTTATGCTTTAAGGAGAAAAACAACCCCCTAAATCCCCCTTTTTTAAGGGGGAATTTGATCAACTATTCCCCCTTAAGAAAGGGGGAAGTGAGCGAAGCGAGCAGGGGGTTGTCCTACAATCTGCAAGGCATAAGAGTATAATAAATCCATTTCTTTGCACTTTCTAATTGAGTATCTTTTGTAACTACTATATCAATAAACGTTAGTACTTTTTGAGGGCAATCTATTTAAGTGGTTACGATTCATAATTTCGCAGCCACTTTTTTTATCATTTACATCTAAAAGATATGTCACAAAGAACAGACAGGGTAGCAAGCGTTATCAAGCGGGCACTTGCCGGGCCGATCGGCGATATTGCCCGCGAATTCACCAAAGGGCTTGTAACGGTTACTTCAGTTAGAATGTCGCCGGATTTGCAGGTGGCTAAAGTTTATTTAAGCGTTTATGGCGGGAGTGTCCCTCCGGCAACAGTTGTCGGCAGTATCGAGAAGAAGGCCGGCGGGCTGAAGTCAGTAATCAGCCGTGAAGTAAGGATTAAATTTATGCCCGAACTTCGGATTTACCTGGATGACACGCTCGACCAGATAGACCATATTCAGAGCCTGCTTGATTCGGTGCCGCCATCTCAGGAATCCGGCGCCAGTGATGATGAAGAGGATGTAGACAGTTCAGGAACATAGATGGTGAATATTGTACATGCTAATATTAGACAAAACAAATATTGATGACTATCGGCATTGGCACTCGAAAGCTCATACGGAAGGGGCGATTGCACTGATCGACAAGGAAAAGGACTGGACTTCATTTGATGTGGTTGCGAAGTTGCGGGGATTAACAAAAATCAAGAAGGTAGGCCACGCCGGCACGCTCGACCCTTTGGCCACCGGCCTGCTGATCCTTGCTTTCGGCAGGGCAACCAAGACATTGAGCAGCTACCAGGGCATGGAGAAAGAGTACGAGGGCGTTATCCGGCTTGGGGCAACCTCAAAAACCGATGACAGCGAGGCCGATGAGGAAAACATTGTTGACGTTAGCAATCTTGATGACAAGCAAATCGAAATTGCATGCCTGTCTTTTGTGGGCAGAATTAATCAGAAGGCTCCTCTATATTCGGCCAAGAAGGTCGGGGGAAAGAAATTATATGCCCTGGCAAGGAAAAATATTGAAATCGAGCCGCCGTCATCCGAAGTGGAGATATATCAGTTCGATTTAATTGGTATTGACCTGCCGCTGGTGAGCTTCAGCGTAAGGTGTTCAAAGGGAACATATATCCGCTCGCTTGCCCGTGATATTGGCGAAACACTTGGCGTGGGGGGCTATTTGGCAAATCTGAGACGCTCGGCAATTGGGGATTATAAGGTGCAAAACGCCCTGAAAATAGATGAAATAGTCGCAGAGAATGACAATAAAGAAAGATAATATATATTTGACAACATGAACATTTATAGATCATTTGAACAAATACCAAGGGATGACAACACGGTTCTGACTGTTGGCACATTCGACGGTGTCCACAGCGGCCATCGCGTTATTATCCGGCGGCTTATCGAAATATCAAAAACCGAAAGCCTTAGGCCGGTATTGATTACAATCGACCCGCACCCTAAGATTGTTTTGAAATCCCCGGGAAGCCCGCCATTCTCTATATTGACAGATATTGATGAGCGGCTACGACTATTCGATGATATGGGTTTGGAAAATGTATTGATAATTCCTTTTTCTTATGAATTTTCCCGAACCAAGCCCGAACATTTTATAAGCAATTATCTCTTTGGCAAAGTCGGAATGAGTAAAATATTAATTGGATATGACCACTTGTTCGGGAAAAACCGGGAGGGCAGCATCGAGTTGCTGCAACGATTAACAAATGAGCTTGGCTTCGAAATTGAGAAGGTCAATCCATTTAGCAGCGGCGACAGGATTGTATCGAGCACGGCGATAAGAAATTCAGTGAAGAGTGGCAATATGACTATAGCTGCCGATATGCTAAGTTATGACTATATTGTGTCGGGAGAGGTGATTTATGGCGACCGCCGGGGCCGCGATCTCGGATTCCCAACGGCAAATATCCGGCCGGCCAACAGGAATAAACTACTGCCGGGCAACGGTGTTTATTTTATTTCCTCGATAATCGATGGCAAGAAATATTTCGGCATGGCTAATATTGGCTTTAGGCCTACGTTTAAGCTACAGGCCGCACCCATGCTCGAAGCCCACTTTTTCGATTTCGATTCCGATATTTATGGACGAAAAATAGCAATATCTTTTATAAGTTTTATCAGAAATGAAAAGAAATTCGACAGCGTTGTGGAATTGCAGGGGCAGCTTCGCAGGGATAAGCTAAAATACAGTAAGCTAATTCTCGAATATAAAACGTAGTTAGTTTTGTTGTTTAGTAATTCAAAAAGTCTTATATTTGTTGTTCTTATATTTATTCAATTAAGTAAAAAGCATTCGGAGAAATTGATGATTCCTAATGAGCAAAAAGCGGAAATTGTGCAAAGATTTGGTTCAACACCAAAGGATTCGGGAAGAGCCGAAACACAGATTGCAATTATGACGGCACGTATTAATGATCTGACCGGCCATCTTGAGAATTTTAAGAAAGATAACAGCAGCCGCAGAGGCCTTATCAAATTAGTATCCAAGCGCAGGAAATTATTAAATTATCTTGCCAAAAATGATATTACCCGGTACCGGACAATCCTTTCGGATCTTTCTTTACGTAAATAAATTTATCAACGGCGTGAACAGACGCCGTTTTTTTTGTCTTTTATTGCTCGCCGGCCTATGTGGCCCAAGGGCAAGTTTAATTGTTTTGTTTAAATTGAAATTGGGAATTATATGTCCTTACAAAAAGTATCTATTGATTTCGACGGAAAAGAGTATTCAATAGAAACCGGCCGCTTTGCCAAGCAAGCTAACGGTTCGGTGATGGTTCGCTGCGGCGACACAATGGTTTTGGTCACGGCTGTGGCCTCTGATAATGAACGCCCCGAGATAGACTTCCTGCCCTTATCGGTGGAATATAGAGAGAAATCGGCCGCTGCCGGCAAAATCCCCGGCGGGTTCTTAAAAAGGGAAGGCCGCCCATCGGATCATGAAGTATTGTGCTCGAGGCTAATCGACAGGCCGACAAGGCCGCTATTGCCGAAAACCTGGCGATTTGAAACGCAGATTATCGCAACGGTATTTTCTTCGGACCAGGAGAATGACCCCGATACGATTGCAGCAGTCGGAACCTCAGCTGCGTTGTTGATCTCGGACATCCCGTTCAAAGGCCCGTTCTCCGAAGTAAGAGTCGGCAGAATTGACGGCGAGTTTGTGATTAACCCCGCTACGGAATCGCTTGTGGATTCGGACTTAGACCTTACTATCTCCGGCACCAATGAAGCTATAACGATGGTCGAGGGGGAATGCAAAGAAATTTCCGAAGAAGATTTTATAGCCGCACTGGAATTCGGCTACGAGAAAATCAAAGAATTAAACGGCCTTCAATTACAGCTCTTAGAGCTTGTCAGCACCGAGAAACGTGAGTTTGTCGTCACTGAGATACCAGATGAGTTCCGCCAGTTGATTGTTGACTTAATCGGAACTGACCTGCATGACAATGTTTATTCCGCCACAAGCAAGCATGAAAGGCGTGAGAAAAGGGCCGAGCTTTTCGATAAAGCCCTTGCCGAAGCCGAAGCAAAGTTTGGCGAAAATGAAGAGTATGAAGGTTTAATCGAAAAATATACGAAAGATATCGTCTCGAAATTAGAAAAAGCAGAAATGCGTACGATGATTTTGGAGGAAAAGAAAAGACTTGACGGCCGGGCATTGGATGAAATCAGGCCGATTACGTGTGATGTTGGGTTGTTGCCCCGCAATCACGGTTCGGCATTATTCACACGCGGTGAAACGCAAAGCCTTACATCCCTTACACTTGGAACAAAACGCGATGAGCAGATGGTTGACGGCTTGCTGCCCAAGTTTACTAATAATTTCTTTCTCCATTATAATTTCCCGCCATATAGCACGGGCGAAGTCAAAAGGCTGTGGGTTTCGCGCAGGGAAGTCGGGCATGGAAATTTGGCCGAACGCGCTTTGAAAATATTATTACCCGATCAGGAAGAATTCCCTTACGTAATGAGAATCGTATCTGATACACTCGAGTCCAACGGCTCGTCGTCGATGGCGACGGTGTGTTCCGGAAGCCTGGCATTATTCGATGCCGGAGTGCCGATGAAAAAGCCGGTGGCAGGAATTGCAATGGGATTAATTTCCGAGGATGATAAAGTTGCTATCCTAAGCGATATTTTGGGCGATGAGGACTTCCTGGGAGATATGGACTTCAAAGTAACGGGAACCGCCGATGGAATAACCGCTTGCCAGATGGATATTAAGATTGAAGGCCTGTCGGTCGAAATTATGAAAGATGCACTGGAGCAGGCGCGGGCTGGAAGGCTGCATATATTGGATATTATGAACCAGGCTTTGGATGCTCCGCGGGAGGAACTATCGCCGTATGCACCTCGATTCTCTACGATAAAGATTCCGCAGGAAGCAATCGGTGCGGTGATTGGGTCGGGCGGCGAGACGATTCGGGGTATCGTTGCCGAATCCGGAGCTGAAATTAATATCGATGACGACGGCACGGTGACCATAGCCGCCGTTACTCAAGAGGCCAGCGATATGGCCAAGGAGATGATCGAAGCCCTAACAGAGGCGCCCGAGGAAGGCAAGATATACACCGGCAAGGTGAAGGAAATTCGCGAAGGCCTGGGTGCATTTATCGAGTTTTTGCCTAAGAAGCAAGGTTTGCTTCACATATCGCAGGTGGCATGGGAGAGAACCGAGAACGTTAGCGATGTGCTGACAGTTGGCGAAGAGATTGAGATTAAATTACTGGAATGCACCAGAGACGGAAAATTCCGCCTAAGCAGAAAAGTTCTGATGGAGAAACCCGAAGGATATGTAGCACCTCCGCCTAGAGAAAGGGATGACAGGCGAGATGGCGGCGACCGCAGGGGCGGCGGGTACAATCGCGACCGGCGAGGAGGCGGTGACCGTGACCGCGACCGCAGGGGTGGCGGAGAACGAAGAAGATATTGATTCGGCTTCTCTTATTAGTACATAAATATTAGTACATGAATATCGATATTATAGGCCGGTTTTTTTCCGGCCTTTTTTTTTATTATATATACTGTAACTTCTGAAAAATTAAAAACATAAGCAATGTTTTGAATGGTTTGAGAGAGTGGGAAAGGGCATTTGTAAGCTATTGAATATATTATAATTTATGAAGCAAGACGGGAGGTTATCCACAAAATATGAGTTTTCAACAAAAAGAAAAAAAGTAGCAAAAAAAGAAAAAGCTATTATTATTATTGAATTTTTTATAGTTTAAATCATCAGAGTTCAAAACATAAGTTCCACCTTAAAATACGCTGTTTTCTGTTCAAACAATGGGGAGGCCCTCAGGGTACGGCACGCCGTGCCTCTGCCAAACTCAACTTCATCGAATTGCCGGTTGTAACAACCGTCAGAACTATGAACTGTCATTCAGAGCCTAGCCATCTATGGCAAGCCATCTATGGCAAGCCACTTGTGGCGTAGCGAAGAATCCATATTAATACTGGCAAAAACCCTATAAACACTGGATCCTTCGACATAGTTTATCCTGAGTCCTTCGACATGGTTTATCCTGAGCGAAGCCGAAGGGCTCAGGATAAACTGCCGAAGGGCTCAGGCTGACAGTACATTGAATATCGGCAAGGATTTGGAACGATTCATATTATTAACCGGACACTAATGATGCTGGAATATATACTTAATCTTAGAACAAGAATCTGGGAAGTGCTTTCGCTCACCGAAGGCACCGATGTAAATAAAACCATAAAAACCATCTCGTCCGGGGTATCGATACGCGGGGCCAATATATGGATTCTGCTTTGCGGTGCTATTCTGGCCTCAATCGGCCTGGATATAAATTCAAGCGCAATAATAATCGGCGCTATGTTAATTTCGCCACTAATGCAGCCCATTCTTGGCATAGGCCTCGGCATCGGCATATCCGACCGCGAATTGCTAATCAAGGCTATTAAGAATTTTAGCCTTGCCGTCGGTATCAGCCTTTTGACTTCCACCGTCTACTTCACGCTGTCGCCTCTAAGCCAGGAAACAACCGAAATGGTTGCCAGAATTAAGCCTACGCTTTTGGACGTGGGGGTAGCTATCTTCGGCGGCATGGCCGGTATCATTGCCAATTCACGCCGGAAGGAAACCAATGCTCTGCCGGGTGTGGCAATTGCCACAGCACTTATGCCCCCGCTATGTACGGCCGGATATGGCATTGCCACCGGCTCCACGGTGTTCTTCTTCGGTGCATTCTATTTATTCTTTATCAATACCGTATTTATCAGCCTTTCCACTTACGCCATGGTCAGATTGCTTAAGTTCCCGATAAAGGAATTCGTTGATCAAAGAACCAAAAAAAGGATTCAAACCGGAATTGCAACCTTTGCCTTTGTCGTCATGGTTCCCAGCATGTATATCTTTTATAATGTAATCATCGAGGCACAGCTTAGCCGGAGTGTGAATAATTTCCTGAGCGAGCAAATTAAAAGCGAACTAACCGAGGAAGTAGGCTGGGAACTGATGGAAAATGATTCCTCTACCATACTGAAAGTATATGTAATTGGCGAGTTTATTAACAAGGACAAGGCAAGAAAAATTGAAAAGAAGATGAAGAATTACGACATGGGCGGAATGAAATTGAAGCTGGTGCAAATGAATGTACCCAAAGAGGAAAGGGATAGGATCAAGACCGAGGTGGCCGGCGAAGTGGCCAGAAGCGTTATGCAGAAAATCGAGCTTACCCGTGAAGTACAAAGCAAAAAGGACAGACACATCGACAGCCTGATCACTGTTATCGAAACCCTGAAATTCAACAATCCGTTCGTGCGGAAAATTCAGCGGGAGATTACGGTGCTGTTCCCCGAGATAGAAAGCACTTCATTCGGCCTGATGAACGACCAAACCACCGACAGCTTGTTCAAATTATGTCCGATAATTGTCTATAGTGTTGGAAAAAAGCTAAGGAGCAAAGAAAGGCAATTGCTCGAAGCAAAGTTTACGAATTATCTGAAGCTCCGGCTCAACCGTGATTCGGTTATAACCCTGATGAATTATAGGTGATAATGGGTGAATCTAAAACGTTGAACCTTGAATGAGAAGTGATAGACAAGGGAGCTAATCAAGCAACTTTTCAATCTTTCGGGAAGTGCATTTAAAGGCACAAGGTTCCGTGTATTTTTTTGAAAGTTCCTTTACTTCTTTCCACCTTTTTATCGTGAATTCTACCATCTCCCAGTACGTAAATCCGGTTTTTTTTTGATGGGGGTTTAAAAAAGAAGATTCTACAGCCATTCTCTTTCAATAATTGATATAGATGTTGTGTTCTGTGGATATTATAATCTTGTGTAATTACGATTCCACAGTTTCGTCCAACTTTGGGTATCCAATCCTCATCTTTTGCTCCTTTCCCAAATTCTTCTCTTATTGAGATGACCTCTACATTTTCATTATTCGGCTTCTCCAATATATGAAGACCATTTGCTAACTGAATTGGAAAATTTTCATCAATATAGATTTTCATTAAGCTACTCTCTTACTAAAAGCAATAGCATCTCTAACATCTTTTTTTGTTATTTCAAATAACGATGCAATAAAATCTATAGTTTCACCACCCTTCAAGTAATTATAAAGTGTTTCAACTAATATATTTGTACCTTTTATTATTGGCCGGCCAAATTGATGCTGCGGGTCAACAACAATACTGTGCTTTTTACCAAGTGGCCAGTATCGCTCAGCCAAATTGTTAGAATCAAATTCAATCTTTTTGCAATAATCTTCAATCATTTTCTTAATGCCGATTTGAGCTATTTCGTCCGCTTTCACAATAGTATCTTTATCATAGTAGTAGAATATATCCTTCTCACCAGCAAGTAATGAAGTTGATGCGAATGGATAATTCGTTTTTAAATCTTTTGCAATAATTTGATGAGCTTTTATTATTTTCCGGCAACTTAAGCCACAATTTCTTAATTGATAAAAAATAAAGAATTCAATCAAAGTATAAAAGTTGACTGCTTTATATCTTCCAGAACCCCACGAATAGTGAGTAGAATTGAAAGATGAAAATTGAGTATCCCAATATTCTTTTATCCATCTCCTCACTTTTGGAGAAGGCAGCTGTAGTATTTTTGAGACGTCAGGTATTGTATAAATTCCGCTATTTAATTCAGCTTCCATTATGATTTCATCAAAATACTATTAATATAACACATATTTAACAATTATCGTACCACACAATTAATAATAAACGTAAATATTCTACAATAACAACGTTGACTGGTACTCATCCGTTGACTTAAAGTCATCGGATGAGTTGAATGAACACCAGACACCTAATTCACCTTCTTTTGCGGTTTCCGCCATTTCACGTCGTAATAACCGGGGCGCTGCTTGATTAGCTCTTTCAGGAATTCATTGTCATAGCCCACGCCTTTCGGTTTCAGCCCGCCAGCAACAGTTGCGTCATTCACATAGCCGTCATTATATTTGACCACAAGATATTTCCACAATTCCCGCCATCTTTCAACAACCTTCTCGGACTGGCTGACGGAATAATCCGACAAAAACCCAATGGCAAGCTCCGGATCCTGCTTATATAGTTCCAGAGCAGCCTTTTCCAATGCAGGCTGATAGACTTCGAACTTATCCTCGAATCCGGATTGTACTTTTTGAATATCTTTAATAATATAAGAATATTTCGTATAGGCCAGATTGGCTACAAGGTTGAACACCCAGAACGCCTTGTCGAAATCGAATTCGGCAATCGACCCGCCAATAAACGGCTTCGGCACTTCCTGCATAGAGCTGTAGAGCGGGATATAGCAAGATGAATACGCATCATCGACGCCATACCAGAAAACACCGCCAATCTCATTTGGCAAAAACGACCGCATCTGCGATACGAAAGTAAAAGCCGATTGCTGGGTTGAGATAGAACGCTCCCAGCCGTATTTATTGACGGTATCACCCTCGATTTGCCAGCTAAGGTTCTTCCACCTGATTGGACATCCGAACGGCCCGGCTGCAAGGCCCTTGGTCATGTCGTATTCCGTGCCTTCGTAGTGGTCACGCATCAGGGATTGGATATCCCTTACCGATAATTTCCTGTCGGGCTTAATATAAAGCGGGTAAGGTTCGGCACCCTCAACGGCACGGAAATAGTCTTCGTTAAACTCCTGCGATGGTGCCACTTTAGTAAAGAATCGCCATACACGGCTTTCGCAGTACAAAGCGCTGCCCGGGTCGAGCGGATTGTAAGCATCGGCAAAGCTGAATTCACCTTTCCCGTCCCAATAGCCCTTCTCCTTGGCCAGCGTCATAACATCGGGCGAATAAAGGCAATTGTCCGGGTCGTTCGGGAAAATTTTGTGAATGCGAGCCTGATTGGCATGAACCGCCACATAGCCGTCCGGTATCTTTCGGGCAGCCCACACGGCCCCGGTATTTCCCGGCCCCTTGCCGATAATCTCAAATATCCATACCTCGTTCGGGTCGGCAATGGAGAATGACTCGCCGGTGCTGTAATAGCCATAGGCCTGAACAAGGTTATCGATAACCTCAATTGCCTCGCGGGCAGTTTTAGCTCTCTGCAATGCAAGGAACATAAGGCTGCCGTAGTCGATCAGCCCGGTCGAATCTTTAAGCTCTTTGTGGCCGGTGAAAGTAGTTTCGCCAATGGAAACCTGGTGCTGGTTCATATTGCCAACAACGCGGTAGGTATGGGCAATTTGTGGGATTTCGCCAAGGAATTTGCCGGAATCCCATTCATATATTTTTACCACTTCGCCCGAATCATGGTCCATTGCCGGCAGGTAGTACAGCGGTTCCATAAAACCGCCGGCATCGGCAGCGTAGGTAATCATGGTCGAACCGTCAGCCGATGCGCCTTTGGTTATCAGAAAATTCGTGCAGCCGCGGGAGGAGTTGATGTCAATGAGAATTAAAAAAATCAGTAAGTAAAAAAATCTATTCATATCGATTCCCGTGTAAGTTTATGAAATATATTACTTTATTTGTCATTGCTTTCGAAAAGTGAATAAAAACCATCGAACCCTCTTCTACGAACCGAAGCATGCGGCTGTTTATCCTAAATATTCATCACCTGACAATATGCCCAAAAAAACAGACGACGCTTTAAGCAATCACATATTTAGTAAATATATTTATACATATCTTTTTCTTATCCTGCCAAATGCTTATTTTTGTAGATACTCCGCAATGTGGTTTATTCACTAATGTAACGATACACATAAAAGCATGTAATATTTGTGAAATTATAGTTAAAATAACATTCGTTAATTATTTTGACTAATCCATTGCAAAACAGAGATTTGCGGGAAAATTGCATTCCCAAATCGGAGAGACTGTGTGAAAAGGCTCAGAGAGTGTCATTCTGAACTTGTTTCAGAATCTATAAGCCAGTATTCATGCGATATTTGGATCCTGAAATAAATTCAGGATGACATATTTTGATGTTTTCACACGCCCTCGGAATTTGGGAATGAGTTGAATATACTAAGCCTTTTTATGAATAGCTTCACTATCAACAATTATCATATTAAAGGAATATTATGAAAACCGTTTTAGTTATTTTGATTGGATTCGTTTTTTTTCTTTCAGGATGTGGCGTTAACGAGCCGGATTCAGCGGCCGGCCTCGATATGAAGCCGTTTGACTCCAAAACTATTAAGGAAGCTGTGGCCGATGCTAACAAATGGCGAAAATCCAACCCGAAAGTCACCAGCTTTATTAACCAGCGGGAATTGGTTATTACCCTGTCGGACAATACGGAATACAGAAAAAAATTAGATGACGATGAAACTTTTGCTGCCATCGCCCCTTATATTAACAGTACCCACGATTGTGCAACCCATTATTTCTCTTCTTGCGATGCCGAATTGAAAGAGGAAACCTTCTATTTGAAAGCAACCGATGAGGAGAATATTATTCTTTACGATGGCAATATTACTTCTCTGAACAATGGTTTTTTTGAATTGTGGCTGCCGAGGAACAGAACTATTACCCTTCATATTGAGTACGAAGGCCGCAAGGTAGATGAAATGATTACTACATTCTCGGAAAGCAATACCTGCATCACTACGGCAAAGCTTGAATAGCTAAAGTCCGCCCGGATAATAAGCAGATTCAGGTTTGGCGTTGAACCTGCTTTGCCGGAATAATTCGGAATAATTCGGAATAATTCGGAATAGTTTGGAATTATTATTATTACTGCCTGCAAGACGAATTCAGCGCAATCCGACGAAGAGGCATTCGGGAAAGGATGGCCAATTAAGCAAAATTAGATACGAATCCTATCGCAACGATTGCAGCGGTTTCCGCTCTTAGCCTTGTGCCGCCCAAACGCCATTTCATTAGATTACTTGTGCTGTTAATCTGCATTAGCTCCTCGTTGGAGAATCCGCCTTCCGGCCCGGTTAGGATTAAGTACTTGCCATTATGGCCTGTTTTGCAAGGTGTTTCGCCCTCCGGATCGGCAAGGATAATGCGGCCAAAATCCGATGATTGCGACAGGAGGCTTTCAAGGTTCAGCGGCGAATTAATCACCGGCAGGCGCGACCGCTTGGATTGAATCATTGCGGCAATCGCCTTGGCAAGCAATCTGCTGTGGTTTGTCGTATTCCTCTCGGTATGGGCTGTTATGAGCGGGAAGAATTCATTCACCCCCAGCTCCACGGCTTTCTCCAGGGCGAATTCAAACCTGTCGCGGCTGCCCAGGATGCCAAGGGCCAGCGCTATGTAAGGTTTCTCCTCTCCGTAATCCGATAAATATTCGGTAATATGCAGTGTGAATTCGTTTTTGCCGGTTCTTTCGGCCAATGCTACGGCAGACAGCCCGCTACCGTTGGTAAGCATCACATTTTCTTTGTCGATATGATTGGCTTTCAGGTGCTTGGTATCGTCGCCGGAGATTGTTAACATTGCAGATTGGCGGTTAATGTCCGGGAAATAGAAACATTCCATAGCAATAGATTGATTAATTTATTAATTTATTAAAACATTTGAAAAATAGAAATATTCTCATTTTCGCGAAAAAGACTAAAATGTCATCCTGAACTTGTTTCAGGATCCAAATGCTTTATTCATACCGACTTATGGATTCTGAAATAAATTCAGAATGACAAAAATGTCCAAAGTATTGTTATTATTAATTGAATATTTATTAAGAAACCCATTAATTCTGCTTTTTATTAAGAAAATCGTACTATTATTTTATAATTATTGTTAATTTGAAATTAATGCTTTTTCACCATAATTTCAATGTTTAATTCTGAAATGTCAAAAAACAAGAAAAGCCTGGCAAGCCAATTGCAAAACCTAAAGAAATTCGGTGTGGTTCGGTACAGTTCATTGAGGTTTTCGAATAAATTCAAGATATTAATATTTATCGTCACCGTCTTGCTGACTTCACTTTTCTTTTCTCTCCATCTGGCCGACCAGGCAAACGAGAATCCGGATTTTTCAATAGCGCCCGGATCGAATTGGCCCAATCCTACCCTTCAGGCTGAATATTCTTTCCCTATTTACAAATCCGCCCTTGAGCTGAAGAATGATATTGACAAAGCCCGGTCCGAATCGCTGCCAGTCTTTATTTATGATAGTGATGCATCGGACAAAGCTCTTAATAAATTGGATGATATTATAAAGAAATTGTCTGATATGGAAGACATCTCTGATGAAGAACTCGTGGACATTTTCTCAGAAAACGCTTTGCTCTCTTTTGCCGAGCTAACGCCCGAGCAGAAACATGATAACCTGAAAGCCATCAGGAGGGTTATTAAGTCCTTATTGACTAAAGCATACAAAAACGGTGCGGCCGATATAGCAGTAGCCGAAATCCCCACAACCGAAGTACGAGTTTAGCTGCTGCCGAAATCCGAGAAAATAATCAAAAAGGAAACCCTGCTTGACCCGGGCAGGTTTGCAGCCGAAGCCAAAAGCCTCATCCCTCGCAAGATTCCGGCAAGCACAAACATTCTGGCAAATGAGATTGCCGGAAAGTTATACGTGCCAAACATCATTTTCTCATCTGAATTGACATCGAAGGCAAGGGACATTGCGGAGAAAGCTGTCCCGAAAACGCTCGGCATTGTTCGAAAGGGTGAGATAATAATTGCGAAAGGCGAGAGGATTGATGATAATAATTATTTGAAGATACAGTCGTATAAAAACACCAGTTTTAAAAAGAAAGATGCTGTTTATACGGCCTGGATTTATGTGGGCAACATTGGCCATTCCCTCTTGATATTGTCAATCCTTTTTATTTATCTCTATAAAATACGGAAGCGGATTTATTCTGATAATGTGCAGGTGATGATATTGTGCGGAATTCTCGTATTTACTGCATCGCTATCCTGGCTGTCAATCGAAATCCCGAGCAAGTTTCCCATTGAATACCTAGTTATTATTCCCGCATTTTCGATGCTTTCGGCCATCGTGTTTGATTCCCGGACAGCATTTTATGTTACGGTGACAATGTCATTAATGCTGGCCGGAATTCGGGGGAATGATTACACCACCGGTGTAGTAATGATACTGACCGGGACTTTGGCGGCTTATACGGTTAAGGATATTCAGAACCGGACTCAGATGTTTCGGTCTATATTTTATATATTCTTGGGCTTTTTCGTCTCTATAATTTCCTTCGGCCTGGAAAGAAGCACGGAATTTACCATAACCCTGAACAAACTGCTTTTGGCTTTGATTAATGCTACAACCGCCCCTTTGATTACCTTCGGCTTGCTTTTCGTACTGGAGCGAATATCCAATATTGCTACGGACCTTAGGTTGCAGGAATATAATAATCTGAACCATCCGCTGCTGATTAAATTAAGCGAAAAGGCACCCGGCACCTATCAGCATACCCTTGCTGTGGCTATGCTGGCCGAACGCTCTGCCAGCGCCATCAACGCCAATCAACTGCTGGCAAAAGTCGGTGCATATTTCCATGATGTCGGCAAGCTGAGCAAACCGGCTTTCTTCGCCGAGAATGAAAGCGATGAATCCGGCAGCGAGCATGACAACTTATCGCCGCGTGAAAGTGCCATAGCTATTAAAGACCATATTAATGCCGGCATTGAACTTGCCATTAAAAACAAACTACCGCTTAAGATCGTTGACTTTATCCCCATGCACCATGGGACTACTCTAATCAGGCATTTCTATGCAAAAGCCCTTGAGAATAAGGATGCCGAAAGCGTGGATGTAAATGATTTCAGATACCCCGGGCCGCGGCCAAACACTAAGGAGGCCGCCATTGTGATGATTTGCGATTCGGCCGAAGCTATTTCGAGGATTAATAAAAGAACCTCTGCGGAATTAGACCAGATTATTAAGGAAAATATTCGTGAAAAATTGCTCGACGGGCAGTTTGACAAGTGCAATATCAACTTGCATGAATTGGATAAGATTCGGGAAACTCTGGTTACAAACCTTGCTGGCGTTTCTCATAAGAGAGTGGAATATAAGAAAATTCCCGAGGGATGACAAGTAATTAGATTGCCCTCAAAAAGTACTAACTGTTTATTGTTATAGTAATTACGAAAACTATTCAATTAGAAAGTGCAAGGAAATGGATTTATTATGCCTTTATGCCTTGCAGATTGTAGGACAACCCCCTGCTCGCTTTGCTCACTTCCCCCTTTTTTAAGGGGGAATAGCCAATTAAATTCCCCCTTAAAAAAGGGGGATTTAGGGGGTTGTTTTTTCCTTAAAATTGCAAACGTACTAATAATTATATCTCAGTCAACTTTTTTAAGGAAACCCTAATTAATTTGGACAATGAAGATAACAATCCAAAATATTTCGAAGCCGGATATGAGAAATATTCACAGCTATCTGCATTTCATAACATTAGAAAAAGGCTTGTCCGACAATACGAAGCAATCTTACTTCCACGACCTTAAGAGCTATGCCGAATTCCTGAATGAAAGCGGCCTTGCCTCGTTCGACAAAGCAAAGCATGATGATATTTCCAGATTCCTCTCCTTATTAAATGATATGGGCATCGCTCCGTCGAGCAGGGCTCGCTACCTGTCGTCAATAAAAGGTTTCTATAAGTACCTTTTCTCGTTGGGCAGGATAGAGTGTGATATATCCGAAAATATCGACCTGCCCAAGGCGCGAAGGACTTTGCCTGAAACTTTGAGCATCGCCGAAGTAACAAGCATTATTTCGCAACCGAACACCGGCAAACCGGCCGGCATCCGCGACAGGGCAATACTCGAAACGCTCTATGCCTGCGGATTGCGCGTCTCGGAGCTAATTAATCTGAAGCAAAGGGATATATTAATTGATGCCGAAATAATAAGAGTATTCGGAAAAGGGGCCAAAGAAAGGTTTGTCCCAATCGGGAAGTCTGCTATTGAATGGATTGCCGAATATAGAAACAGGGCAAGAACAATATTTGTGAAAAGCCACACGGAAGGCGATATTCTGTTCCTGAATCAGCGAGGCAAAGGCCTGTCGAGAATGTTTATTTGGAAATTGGTGGATAAATCGGCTAAAAGTGCCGGATTGGACAAGCATGCACACCCGCACATGCTTAGGCATTCTTTTGCCACACACCTGCTGGAGGGCGGGGCGGATTTGAGGGCTGTGCAGGAAATGCTCGGGCATTCGGACATTGCAACCACTCAAATCTATACTCATATCGACAAGGAATATATCAAAGAAGTTCACAAAACCTTCCATCCACGCGCTTGACTATTATTCACGGAAAAGAAACATTCCTCTCCAATGCCCGTAATATTATAAAGACAAATAAAGACAAATAATTGGAAATATCTAAAGAAAAAAACGCCATTGGCTTATGCTCAGAACATTCATCATATCAGCCATATTTATATTTATATTTCTATCACTTAGCACAGCCAGGCCGCAATGCACCGGCCTTGCTACGGCAAGTGAAGAGGGCATCAATCCAGATTTCAGCCGCCTGTCCTTATCGCTGAACTTTACGAACATGGCCCCAATAGGATCGTTCAAAAACCGATTGAACGGCTCGGGCAACGGTTTTGCCTTTAAAATGGGTTATAACCTGAGGAATCTGCCATTGACATTCGGGATGGAATATAATTTCATCTTTTATGACTACCAAAACATAGGAGATTATTATTATAGCAGTAATTCGGACAATTATTCGGACGAGGATATTTTCTTCTATAGCGGATTTGACATGATGTTGATTAATTTAAAGCTGCAACCCACCGAGGCATTTTTCCGTCCTTATATTGAAGCAGTAGCCGGGGCATCATGGTACTACACCTCCTCGGTTTCACATTTTGGCTCTATATTCAGTGAATACGGCGAAGGTGAATTCTATGGCTCGCTAAATAATGACTTCGGATTGAATGCCGGATTCGGAGCGGGGCTGTCGGTATTGAGCAACAAGGGTAAATCCCCCGAAGTATTGATTGATGCCGGTTTCAGGTTCTTATTCGGCAGCCAGGCATCGGTGGTCAAGAAAGGAACGATAGATAAGGTAGACGGATATGTGGAATACGAAAGCGTGAGGACGCCAACAAACCAAATTCACTTTCTATTGGGGGTTACGGTTAAATTTTAACCGACTCTACTTCGATTTCCCTGTTTCGAACAGCTCACCTTTCAGATAAGCCCGAAAGCTCACATACAGCATTGCAACAGATGAAGACAAAATCAGCGTCAGAAGCAGCATTAATTTCCTGTTGGGAGAAGACCGGTATATCGGCGGCACAGCCGGGTCAAGAATTTCGATAACCGGCAGGTCCCGTTCCTCCTGAATCGCTTCCTGGTGCCTTTGGGTTTCGAGATATAGAATAACCTGCACCAGCACCTGTTGCTCGCGGTATAAGTCGGCATATAACCGCCCGAGCCTCGGGAGCTTGTCCAAAGCAATTGCATAGGCATCCGAACTCAGGCCGCCGCTCTGTACTTTTATGGATTGTTTCCGCAGAAATTCAACTTGCTTTGTCAATGTTCTGACCTTTTGCGAGGTAGGGCTCCATTCGATTAGTGCCAAATTTAAGTCACTCTCGGCTTTGGCCAGTTCGGCTCCGGCCTGGATTGCCTGATTGACAATAGCCGTGAACTGCTCCTCCAGCGACAGGACATTATTTTCGGACTGAAATTTTTCTAACTCGCGCTGCACCGAATCGAGACTTACTTTATAATCTGACAGTTCCCTTTCGATATATTCCCTGGTTTTCTTTGCCGTCGATACATTTTTATTCATTACGATTTGATTCAGCCCGTCGACGGCTGCATTTGATATAGACGAAGCCAGCACAGCCGCAGAATCCTTATCGGCCGAACTTGCGAAATAGGGAGTGTAAGCGGCAGTGGTAACAACGATTAGTCCGCTTCTTTCCACTTCAACTTCGATAATCGACCTTATCATTTCATATCTTAGATCGTCAGCGGGAAATTCAAATTCCGGCCTTTCGGATAGTTCCAGCTTCTCATCAACAAACATGGCAACCGAACGGCTTCGGAGTATCTCGGAGAAAACCTGGGATTGGTTGGACTTGCCCAAACCGCCCAGGACAAGCCCGCCGCCGCCCGATACGCTTTGCAGGAAGTTCGACAATCCGCCGCCGGATGAATTCTTTTCCGGTGGAAGCAATGTGGCACTCGACTGATATTCCTGGGGCATGATGTAGGAATATATCGTTACAATTGCTAACGCCGAAATAATAAAAGTCAGGATGAATTTCCTGCGAAACCTAAATAAAGAAAATAACAATTCCAGTGTTAATTCCTGTGGTTTTTCTGTTGCTGGCATAATTAATTATTAAGTTAATATTTATTATATTCTGAATCAATAGTGTCCGGTAAAAAATATGAGAGTCTTGCTGAATATACCCTGATAAACTCCAGCGGGAATCCAGTATTTTTAGGCTATTTGCTATATTTAAGATGGATACCGGATCAAGTCCGGTATGACATGATTTAATATTATATTTCACTAATTCAAAAATTACATCCATAATGGCACAATATAGGCCAAAACGGAGTTTAATGCTGCCAATATCACAAATTGACTGCTTTTTAACCGGACACTTGTGATTCCGAATTATCTGGAAAGCGTAATCGCCAAAGCCGCAACTGTCATCATCTGGATTGTAAATGCCAATCCCTCGGTTAGGGCTTCTATGAAAGAACTTTCCTTTTCAGGTGGAACGAGTATGACATCGCCCGGCTCAAGAACATAATTCTTGTCCTCGGCCAGGAAAAGTTCCCCTTTCGATTTAGCAATCTGCGTTTCGTCGGGATCAGAGCGATAGCCATAGCCTCCGGCCAAAGCGATATAGTCCTCATATTCATATCCGGGAATAAAGTTGACCAAACCAGGTTTGTTGACCCTGCCCTGAATATTAATAAAAGTTTTCTTCCGCAGAACTACGATAGAATCCTTATTCCGTAATATTATATTATCTTCGGAACTATAATCAGTCAAAGCTTTCTGAAAATCAATGGCCATCACACCTTTTTTCTCTCTCTTTTTCGATTGGAAATATCTGTTTTCCTCATCAGACATCTCGGAACGAGGGATTTGGTAGAGTCGCTCAAGCTCAATGTCGCGTTCTTCCAATTCTTCTTGCCGAAGTATATAGGAAGACTCGAATGATGCATCCTCAAAAAGGCCGCCGGCCCTTACGATAAGGTCGCTTAAGTGATCTGAATTTTCATCAATCGGATAATATCCGGGGTACAGGACTTCGCCTGTGATTACTACATAATCCGCTTCGAACCAATTTGGTTTCTTCCTCACGAACACCCTGTCGCCGGGTTTTATCGGGAAATCCCCGGGCAGGGCGGCTTTCGAATATAGTTTATCCCGCCATGAATTAATATCAACAAACTTTCTGGTTAATCTTCCGGCCTGGTCATATCCCGCCACTTCAACCGAGTCGAGAAAAGAAGACCCAAGGAATCCCTGCCCGAGTTTAATCAATGTGGACAGCGAATCGCCATTGGCATACTCAAATACATTCGGAGCCGGCACTTCGCCCGAAATCTCGACTGCAAAGCTTTCGCTGCTTGGCGGCACAAGGATATGGTCGCCGCCGAGGACAGTTGGGTTGGCATTCTTATCGCCCAGCAGATAATACCTGAGAAGGTCTACCGGAATCTGAGTTCGGCCTTCATTCCTTAGAAGAACAATTTTCCTCATCGAAGCTTTGTAATCAAGCCCGCCCGCTTTTTCAATTATCTCCGATACGCGGTCGACGGCATAGGCCGAAACTATCGATGGCCGAAGAACCGAGCCACCAACGGTTACCTTGAATTTACGAATATCCTTCATCAGGATATAAACTTCATCGGTTTTCAGCACTTTATTTATTCGATGTTTGATAATGCCATGTGCCTCGGCAAGAGTTTTCCCTTTAAGGCCAACAATCCCAACACCCGGGATCAGAAGTTTGCCTTCGGGCGATATAATTGCTTCGAATTCCTTCGGCTTGGCGGTTATTATTGAAATCGTCAGGATGTCATTAGGCCCGAGTACATATTTGTCCGGGTCAATCTCTTTTTCCAGCAAGCCTTCGGTTTCTTTAACAATTCTGCCGGCCCGCTCGAATCCAAGAGTATCAATCTTCCCCTTTGTGGAGCCGGTCAGTATCTGATTGTCAACTTGAGAATGTAGTTCTTCGGTTGAAATAATCAGAAGTGCGGCGAATAAATACCAAAAGGCTTGTGATTTAGTTCTAAGCATTTATGGCCTGAAAGAAATGATAAATAAGATTTATATGCAAAAATATGAAATTTTTCATTTTTGGAAGTATATTATTATCATTTGTTATTCGTTTACTAAATCTGCGAGTCCGTATTAATAGCTAATCCGACAATATGATCGATCAAATAACAAAAATTGCAGTCGAATCTGCATTGAAAGCTGGAAAAGTCCTGAAAGAAGGATTTGGCACTGCTTTTGAAATTTAGAATAAGGAAGGGAAGAATAACCTCGTAACGGAATATGACCTCTTGTCTGAAAAAATCATTATCGATAATATCAGAAGTACATTTCCGGAGCATAACTTCCTGGCCGAAGAAAGCGGATATACCGAATCCGGCTTGCAGGGCAGTATCAGATGGATAATCGACCCGCTGGACGGCACGGTAAATTTTGCCCACGGCTTGCCGATTTTCAGCATTAGCATTGCCGCCGAACAAGCCGGCGAAGTAATTTGCGGAGTGGTCTACCACCCTATGTTAGACGAACTGTTTGTGGCGGCTAAGGGCCAGGGGGCTACGCTTAATGGCAGCCCTGTTTCCGTCTCCGGCACTGCCGGCCTTGATTCATCATTCCTTATTACCGGCTTCCCGTACAACGTTGGCGACAACCCGTGCCACTGCATAGATTTATTCGTCGATATAATAAAACGCGGCATACCGGTACGAAGGCTTGGTTCGGCTGCTTTGGACCTTGCCTACATTGCTGCCGGAAGGTTCGACGGCTTCTGGGAAATCGGCCTGAATCCGTGGGATGTTGCGGCCGGCATTTTGCTAATCCGTGAAGCCGGCGGGACAGTTACCCAATTCAACGGGCAGCAGCATGAACTGGTATCGGAAACAATGCTGGCAACTAATGGCAAAATCCACCATGAGCTAATATCAATATTAACCAAATGCAGGCATTATTTATAGTAGCAATCTTTTAATATGGCAATCTTATAATATGGCAATCAAAGTAACATACATGTCGGGAGCGGGCAATATTTTTGCTGTGATCGATGGCAGGGATTATGATTTCACCGAACGGCAATATTCGATACTGTCTCCGGCGATTTGCAACAGCTTCGAGAAGGACAGTTCTGCCGAGGGCCTGCTGGTAGTTATATGTGATGACAATTATGATTTCCTGGTGCTTTTTTTTAATCCCGACGGCTCATCGGGTATGATGTGCGGCAATGGCGGCAGGTGTGCCGTGCGGTTTGCCCTGGAAACAGGTTTCATATCCAACAAAAAGGACATTCGTTTCTTTATGTCGGGCGATTCGTATTTGAGCAATATCAACGAAGGCAGGATAAGCCTTGAAATGCCGCCGCCCAGGGAGTTCGTCGAGAACTTTGACATTAATCTGAATAATTCGGCCATTTCAGGTTCGTATGTTAATGTTGGGTCGGATCATTTTGTAATTAATGTTAATGACCTGGATATGGGGAGCGTTCAGGATATAAAAATTGATGAGCTTTCCCCTCCTGTCCGGCATCATAAAACTTTCGCCCCCCGCGGTGTAAATGTTAATTATTACGATATAATCGAAGCGGATAAATTGATTTTGCGGACTTTCGAAAGGGGTGTCGAGGCTGAAACCGGTGCGTGCGGAACGGGCGCAATTGCCACAGCCCTAACGGCTTATATTAAAGATTATATATTATTGCCGATAACCATTGTGCCGACAAGCGGGATACCGTTGGAGGTGGATATAGTTGGTAGTTTTATTAATAATCCCAATGATAATTCCAATAGTAACACCAATGATAATCCGACTAATAATATTGAAAAATTTATTCTTACGGGCAGTGCCGATATATTATTCCACAAAGAACTGTTCGATAAAGAATTATTCGATAATTAATTTGCAGTGTCGGATAATCTACTCGAATAATCCAGCTTGATTCGAGTGATCTATGATATTTTGAGGAATCCATGAAAATAAATTACGAGAAAATAAAAAGCAAGGCCCTGGATATATTTCCGGAAATCTGCAGGTACAGAAGGGCGATACATCGAAATCCGGAACTTTCTTTCGCCGAGCATAAAACCTCTGCTTTCATTAAGGACAGGCTTAATGAACTGAATATACCATATAAAGTATATGCGGAAACTGGTGTGGCCGGAACAATCGGTTCGGGCGGCGTGTGCGTTGCGCTGCGTGCCGATATTGACGCATTGCCTGTAGCCGAGGAAACGGCCCTGGAATTCGCATCTGAAAACGAGGGTGTAATGCACGCTTGCGGCCATGATATGCACACGGCGATGCTGCTAGGTGCGGCTGAGATTCTCAAGGAATATGAAGGCGAATTGAACGGCTGTGTGAAATTAATTTTCCAGCCCGGCGAGGAGAAACTGCCGGGCGGGGCCGGATTGATGATAAAGCAGGGCGTGCTGAAAAATCCTGCGCCCGATGTTATATTCGGGCAGCACGTGAACCCGGGGGAGGAAGCCGGAAAGATTGGCCTTGCCACCGGCCCGGTGATGGCTTCGGCCGACGAGTTATATATTACGCTTGCCGGCAAAGGCAGCCATGCAGCCCAGCCCCATCAAGGCAACGACCCTGTAATGGCTGCAGCGCATTTGATAAATCATTACCAAACTCTGCTCACTAAATTCCGCAATCCCTTGCATCCTGGCGTATTGACCATAACGTCGGTGCATGGCGGCAATGCTCCGAATATCATCCCCGATGAAGTGAAGATGATGGGCACAATGCGTTCATACAACCAGGAATGGCGGCAGGAAATGTACGGGCTGATAGAAGAGAATTCTAAGCGGATATGCGATAATTTCGGTGTGGATTGCAAAATCGATATAGTGAAAGGATACCCTGCCCTTTTCAATGATAAACCGGCGACGGAATTTGTGAAGAATATAGCAACGGATCTGCTGGGCAAAGATAATGTCTCAGAATTCGAACCGAAGATGTGGGCAGAGGATTTCGCTTATTTTGCGCGCGAGATTCCCGCTGTGTTTTGGTTCTTGGGCGTCCGGCCTGAAGGTATTGATGAAATGTCATCGCTGCATAACTCTGCATTCGCACCGGACGAAACAGCAATGATAAACGGTATGGCCCTGTTGGCCGGAGCCGCAATTGCGTATCTGAACCCCGATAACGGATTTTATTCCCAAGCGCCAGCATCAGATTAAAAATAGTTTATTCGATACATACTCTGCTGTTTGCCGCCGGGTTGTTGAATGAAATACCCCGCCGCAAGCAGAGGGGTATCGATTTGGATTATCGTTATTAAAAAGCGTGGCAAGCCACGGGGAATTAAACCCACGAGTGGGATTAAATAATAATTTTCAATTAATTACTTAAAAGCCTGAATCCCGGTAATATCATTGCCCAGAATTAGAGTATGAATATCGTGGGTTCCTTCATAAGTTTTAACCGATTCCAGATTAGCCGAATGCCTCATAATCGGGTATTCACTAATAATTCCGTTGGCGCCGTGAATCTCACGGGCATATCGCGAAGCCTCGAGAGCGATAGACACGTTATTGCGCTTGGCAAGCGAGACCTGCTGTGGCGTTGCCTTGCCTTCATCCATCAGGCGTCCCAGGCGGTATGCGATTAATTGGGCCTTGGTTATTTCATTCAGCATCCACACAAGCTTCTCCTGGACCAACTGGAATGAAGCTATTGGCTTTCCGAATTGAATTCTCGATTTGGAATACTCCAAAGCGGAATCATAAACCGCCATAGCGGCACCGATGGCACCCCAGGCTATACCGTAGCGGGCTTTGGTCAGGCAGCTTAATGGGCCTTTTAATCCGGCAATGCTTAGAATATTTTCTTCCGGTACTTCTACGTCATTCAATATTAATTCGGAAGTAACAGAAGCCCTCAGCGAATACTTGCCTCGCATCTCGGGTGCGGAAAATCCCTTTGTCCCCTTTTCTACCAAAAAGCCATGAACCGTGCCATCGAGCTTTGCCCATACCACAGAAACATCAGCGACAGACCCGTTGGTTATCCACATTTTGGCACCGTTCAGCAGGTATCCGCCGCCAATTTTCCTTGCATTCGTAATCATTCCCCCGGGATCGGAGCCATAGTCCGGTTCGGTAAGGCCAAAGCAGCCAATAGCTTCGCCAGTTGCGAGTTTTGGCAGCCATTTTCTTTTCGATTGTTCGTTGCCATAGGCCTCGATTGGGTACATAACCAGCGAATTCTGAACCGAGGCGAAAGAACGGACGCCGGAATCGCCCCGCTCAAGCTCGAGCATGGCCAATCCGTATACAGTATGGTTGGCACCCACCCCGCCATAGTCGGGTGATGTTGTAATTCCGTATAGTCCCTGTTCGCCCATTTTACGATTCAAGCCTTCCGGGAAAGTGCCGTCGCGAAAGTGCTTTTCGATAACCGGCAATACTTCATTCTCGACGAAATCGCGGACTGATCTTCTCACTATTAATTCATCTTCCGAAAAAAGGTCATCTATATTATAGTAGTCAACTCCGTTAAAAGACATTATTTATCTCCTGTTTCAAATATTTGTTAATCCGAAGATTTAATCCCGCATTGTGGGTTTAATTCCCCGCTGCTTATGGCGGGGTAGTTCATTATTGAGAACCCATTCTTTAATACTGAGAACCCATTCTGTGATATAGCAAATCAAATAATAATATACGTATCAGGCTTGATAAAAATTTAACCTAATAAAAATATCGTCACTTTACCTCTCTGATTCTATCTGTTAATTTTGGCAGTACCTCGAACAAATCGCCAACGATTCCGTAATCCGCAACTTTAAAAATCGGAGCGTCCTTGTCTTTATTTATTGCAACAATAACCTTAGAGGTGGACATACCGGCCATGTGCTGAATTGCGCCGGAAATGCCACAAGCCACATAAAGGGTCGGGGAAACAGTTTTGCCCGTCTGGCCCACCTGCTCCGAATGCGGCCTCCAGCCTGCATCAACAACTGCCCTGGATGCTCCGACGGCTCCGCCAAGAACTTCTGCGAGGCTTTCGATCAGATTAAAATTCTCCGCAGATTTCACTCCACGCCCGCCGGAAACGACCATATCGGCCTCGAGAACGTCCAATGTGCCTTCGTTTTTGTCTACTGATGTAACAACAACCGATACGTCATTATCGGTTAATTCGGGAACCATTTCAGTGAAATTGGTTGACACCGGCGAGTCTGCTTTGGTGGCTGTGAATACATTCGGCCGAAGCGAAAATACGCACTTATCAGTCTCAACTTTGGTCTTCACCTGAGCCTTGCCGGCATAGACAGGCTTTGTAGCAATAATGCCGTCATCCGCAGACAGGCCTGTGCAATCGGCAACATATCCGGCCGATAATTTAACGGCCAGCCTGGGCTCCAGTTCCAACCCCGCTGCATTGGCCGGGAACAGCAGGCAATCCGCACCGACAGATTCCGCTGCCTGAAAAATAGTGGCAGCCACGGCTGTAGAGGAATATCTTTCGAGCAGGATATGGTTTGCCACTATCACGTCTGTTAGCCCGTACTCGCCAACGTTCTCTGCCTGGCCGGAATTGCCGGCAACAAGCACACCATAGATTCTCGCCGAATCGCCGGCTATACTTCTTGCAGCACTGATGACCTCGTAGGAAATTCTTTTTAGGCCATCGCCCTGTGCTTCCAAATAAACTAATATATTCTTCATTTTCTCTCCAAATTTTAGATATCAAATTATAAATAAATAAATCAAATCAAATCAAATCATAAATAAATTAGTGAAATTAACCCGAATCAGATTACCTTAGCATCTTCATGCAGCATCCTGACCAGTTCGTTAATATCATCGTCGGAATCAGTCAATATTTTCCCGGCCCGCTGCTTAAGGGGGATTTCCATGCCGATGATGCTGGTTCTACTTGCAGCGGCGGCGGCATCTCTTTGATCGATTGGCTTCGACCGCGATTTCATAATATCCGGTAGTTTAGGGTATCTCGGTTCGTTCAAGCCTTTTTGGGCGCTGATTATGCACGGCAGCGAAGCTTCGACGATTTCGCATCCGCCTTCAATATCTCTTTCCGCAGTTACCTTTCCATCTTCGATTGTCAGTTTGGACACAACCGAGATGGACGGCATTCCAAGAATTTCGCCCAAAGCCGAAGGAATCTGAAGGGAATCAAAATCCACACTTTGCCTGCCAAGCAGAATTAAGTCGGGGTTTTCATCTTTGGCTACTGCCGCAAGATTCTCCGCTACGTAGAAAGAATCCGGGTTCTCCTCGCCTTTCACCAATATCACCTTATCCACTCCCATGGCAAGGGCGGTTCTAAGCACATCAGTCGATTTGTCGGTGCCAATAGTCACGGCCGTTACAACGCCGCCATTCTTCTCCCGAAGCCTTAGGCCTTCTTCGATGGCGAGTTCGTCATAAGGATTCACGATAAATTTAACGCCCTGGCTATCGATGGAATTTCCGTCACTGCCAATCACAACTTTAGTTGCAGTGTCGGGGACTCTTGAAATGCAAACAAGAATATTCATTATTTCTCCAATAAAAATCAATAATTCAAAAAATGAAAAAAACAAATATATAGAAATTATTAAAAATAATAACCAACTAATTAGGCAGTGAATTTGTTACGACAATGGTAACGAAGCCGCTAATTTCCTGTGCCTTTTTGATTGCGCAGGGCGGCACGTTGTCAACTTCCAGCGCAATTGGCCGGTTCGTTTTCAGAACTCGTCCGTTTTGCAGGAATTCTATTTCCAGTTTCCCTTTGGAAATCACCGGATTCCTTGAGCAGCAAAGTATCTTCCATGCTAATTTATGGTTATGCAATTTGCGTGTATCAATTAGAATTCTCTTGATTTTCCTGGATTCTTCGTCGATTACCATTTTCCAGTTTCCAATCGGTTCGGTTGAATCGGGCGGGAAAATTCTGAAATCCCCGCCGGCAGATAAATTCGGGTCGGATTTCACTTTTAAAATAATGTCGCCATTGGCTACTTCTGCGAAACAGTAATAAGACGATGCGGATTTCACAATCACCTCTGCATTTAGAATAATTTATATAAGCCAGGACACAAATGTCCGGTTAAAAAGCATCCAAATCGCGATACTCATATTAATAAGCACCTTTTGGCCCATATTGTTCTATTATGGATGCAATTATTGATTTAGTAAGATTTAATATTAAAGCGTGTCATTCCGGGCTCGATCCGGAATCCATTTTAATACTGTCATATAGCCTATGAATACTGGATTCTGAAACAAGTTCCGCAATGACATATCATAGTTATTTGGAATTCTTTTAAAATGATTCACATATTTAACCGGACACTACTGAAGCCAGGATTAATAATATAAGCAAATTAATAAAAAGAACTCAATTGTGTGTAATGCAAAATAGTCATTTCCCCTAATTCTATTCCATATTTGTTACCCTTAATTTGGATTAAATGATATAATGCTTTATTATTGTTTATATTAGTACTGTCCGGGAAAAAAAAGAGCCTTGTTCTTAACCTATATTTGGTTATCATCATCCCTCTTAATCTCCCTTCTAAGGGAGAATTTATATTGTCATTATGATTATCACTTATTGGCTGCCTTTATTACCGGACGATTATGTGACTACAATTTTAAATTCAAAAATAATATTCCTGCAATAATCCTTAAATCCTTTGCATCGAAACAAAAAAGAACGGCTCGGCTGGTACTTCTACGATTGGGCAATATCGGCATTTTCGGCTACTGTAGTCACGGTATTCATCGGCCCCTACCTGACCACTATATGCGGAAATGCGGCTGCAAATGACCCGGGCGAGTTCGTCTATTTATTGGGCATTCCAATTTATTACGGCTCTTACTTCGCCTATATCGTTTCATTTTCAGTATTGCTCCAAGTCTTTATATTACCGATAATTGGCAGCCTTGCGGATGCTTTTGGCCAGAAAAAGCCGATTCTTATTACCTCGGCCTACATAGGCGCCGCAGCCACAATTTCGATGTATTTTCTCGAAGGCAGCAATTTTATTCTCGGCGGGATTTTATTTGTAGTTGCCAATGTATCCTTCGGCGCATCGATGGTAGTTTACAATGCGTATTTGAATGATATAGCCAATGATGACGAGAAGGATTCGGTCTCGTCGATTGGCTGGGCTTTTGGCTATCTTGGCGGCGGGATACTGCTGGCGATGAACCTTGCATTGTTCTCCCAGGCAGAATCCCTTGGCATTTCCACCGGCCATGCGGTTAGGATATGCCTTGCTTCCGCCGGCGTATGGTGGGGGATTTTCACTGTATTTCCCATAATATGGCTAAGAGTACATAAAAACGTATCAAAGCATTCCACGGAAATTAAATTATCAAAAAGCTTTCGGCAACTGTTCATTTCGCTTAAAAGCCTCAGGAAATATCCCCAGGCATTTTATTTTCTGATTGCATATCTGCTGTATAATGACGGCGTGCAGGCGGTTATTGCGCTGTCGGCTCAGTTCGGCCAGGAAGAGCTTGGCCTTGAGATGGAGGTGCTTACCCAGGTGATATTAATAGTGCAGTTTGTGGCATTCGGCGGCGCTTTGATGTTCAATTACCTGGCAAAGGCTATGGGGGCCAAGAAGGCCTTATTGTGGTCATTAGTATTATGGACGGGGACATTATATTACGCCTTCGGTTTTCTGGAGACAGCCGCAGGATTCTATATCTTGGGGGCTGTAATCGGCCTGATAATGGGCGGGACGCAGGCCTTGTCGAGGTCGTTATTCTCGAAATTGATACCCAAAGGCAGCGAGGCGGAATATTTTAGCCTCTACGAAGTAAGCGAGCGCGGCACCAGCTGGACAGGCCCTTTGGTGTTCGGTTTGTCGCTCCAGTTCACCGGTTCCTACAGGATTGCAATTCTATCGCTGATTATCTTCTTCATAGCTGGATTTGTTTTGCTGCTTAAGGTGAAAATAAAGGAAGGTATCGAGCAAGCGGCAAGCTGAATTAATTGGTTATTATGTTCCGTGAGTTGTTTCAACTGACGATAGACAATAGACAATAGCTCCTGAAAGTCAGGTGTTACACCTGACTTAACAAAATAAAGGAAGGTATCGAGCAAGCGGCAAGCTGATGGCTTTTTATGATAATGGGAATACTTTAGATATTTCTTTTCTATCGTATCAAATCACAAAAATAATATTGTAATTAGCAAAACTTAATGTAAATTTACTCTTGTTAATTATTTTGGCTACTCCATTGCAGAACAGAGATTTGCGGGAAAATTGTATTCCCAAATCGGAATTTGGGAATGAGATGAATATACTAAGTCTTTTTACGAATAGCTACAATATATACCAACACTTCGGACATTTTTTATAATGACTTGAAAAATAAAGCACTTACGAAATGTCATTCTGAGCCCTTCGACCCGGCTCCATTCAGAATGACAAAAATGTCCGATCTGTTGATATACAATAGCCCACATTATTCAAAGAAAATGCTAAATGGGAAAAATCGCACCGTAATATTCGTTATTAATCCTCTTCCTGGCTTTTCTTATACGCATCAATCAATTCCTGCTTGATATTGGCCGGAACGGTTTGGTATTCGGCATATTCGGAATTGAAAGTAGCCCGCGCCTGGGTCATCGACCGTAAAGCAGTAGCATATTTATCCATCTCGGCAAGAGGCATTCTGGCGTTGACAACCTGGTAGCGGCCATCGGTGTCAATACCAAGAATAACAGCCCGCCGCGAAGGCAAATCGCTCATCACATCACCAACGAATTCCTCTGGCACTCTGATTTTAATATTATATATCGGCTCTAATAATTTCGGGCTTGCGTGATGAAAATTATCCTGGAATACTTTTGCTCCGGCGGTTTTAAAAGCAGCTTCGTTCGAATCCACCGGGTGCATCTTGCCGTCATAAATCACTACTCTGATGTCTCTTACGTAAGAGCCTGTCAACGGCCCCATCTGCATTTTCTCCATCACACCTTTGAGGATGGCTGGCATAAATCTGTCGTCAATTGTGCCGCCGACAATACATTTGATAAATTCTAATTTCCCGCCCCAATCCAGGTCATACAGGTCTTTTTTCCGCACCGACATGCCAGCTGGATTAGGTATATTTTCATGCCAGGAGTCAATCATCATGTGAACCTCGGCGAACTGCCCGGCGCCTCCTGATTGCTTCTTATGCCTGTAGCTGCCTTTAACCTGCTTCTGGATTGTCTCGCGGTATGGCACTCGCGGTTCCACGAACTCGGCTTCCACCTTATATCGCTTTTCAAGCCGCCATTTAGCCGCACTCAGGTGCTGCTCGCCCTGTGAATAAAGGATCATTTGGCGAAGCTCCTGGGAATGCTCAATAATCAGCGACGGGTCTTCAAGAGTTAAGTTGTGCAATGACAATCCCACCTTTTCTTCCTCGCCCTTTGTTTTCGGCACTACCGCCACGCGAACCTTGGAATTCGGATAATCTATCTTGTTGAATTGAACATCGAACCCCTTTTCGTGCAGCGTATCACTTATATGTGTATTTTTCAATTTTACAGCCGCACCGATATCACCTGCGTTCATCTCCGAGATTTCAACCCTGCTTTTGCCATTCATGGCGAACATTTGGCCAAATCGCTCCGACGAAGAACGGGTTACGTTAATCATATCCTTGCCGCTTGTCATTTTCCCCGAATATAGCCTGAAATAAGTTATATCGCCAAGCCTGGGGTCGGAATGGAATTTATAAACTAATAATGAAGCCGGCAGTGAAGAATCACATTTCACTTCCTTGCCATTTACATCAACTGCCACTGGCATATCAACTGGCGACGGAAGAACGTCGCGAAAGAACTGGAGCAAGGCCGTTGTCCCGACATTGCCCCTGCCCGAAGCACAGAAAAGAGGAAAAATCAAGCGATTAACGATTGCATTTTTGAGCCCGTATTTAATGTCGTCATAAGTCAGGTCGCCTTCGTCGAAATATTTATTCATCAGGCCTTCGTCGCTTTCGGCAATAGATTCAACCATCTCATTTCTTAGGCTTTCCGCTTTTTCCTTCTCGGAATCCGGAATATCAGATTCCACGTATTTGCCGTCATCGGTGAACTTCAATGATTTCATCAGCAGCAGATCGATTACTTCATTGAACCCAGGCCCCTGCTTAACCGGGAACTGAAATACGGTTACACCGCTTCCGAATTGCGTCTTCAAATCATCAAGTGTTTTATCAAAATCAGATTGTTCCAAGTCCAGTTTATTGACTAAGAACATCAACGGCACGCTAAATTTCTCGGAATACTGCCAGGCCAGTTCCGTTCCGACTTCAATGCCATTTTGGGCGTTAACTACAATCAGCCCCGTATCGCAAACCCTGATGGCTGCGGCGGTATTGCCAAAATAATCATCATAGCCCGGAGTATCTATTATATTGAATTTACACCCGTCGAATTCTACAAATGTCGGAGTGGAATATATTGAATTGCCGCGCTCGTGTTCAATTTCCGTATTATCCGAGACAGTGTTGCGATCCTCAACTGACCCTCGCCTGTTAATAGTTCCGGTTGTAAATAAAAGTGATTCGGTTAATGTCGTTTTGCCCGAGCCTGCATGGCCAAGAATGGATAGATTCCTTATTTGTTGTGCCTCGTAAGCTTTCATAAAAGATGCTCCGTTTTATTATATCTGAGAATTTAACATGTAACCCACTGTGTAGCTTACTAAATTATTCAATAAAAGTGAGAAACAAAAGAAATTTTATTTTGTTGATATGATATGGCCTATCATTTTCAATTTGTTTATGGTAAAAAATATCATTTATGGCGGTTGAGGTGTTTAAATGCGAAGGGGCTGTATCAAAAGCAAGAGAATTCATGCGGCTTCTGGATTCTTCGCTTCACTCCCCGATGAATCGGGACAGGCAGAATGACAATTCCTAAGCCTTTCTCACACAGTCTCGGAATTTGGGAATGAGGGAAAGAATATATAATTCTATGTCTTTTTTTTCCCACGATCTGAAGCACGTGGCTATTTATTCAATTGCACGCCCCCTGACGCTATAACAAATTACGAATTGGAAATTGATTGCGAATTGTTAGAAGAAAACCATAAGGCCGAAGGTAACATAAGATTTCGTCTCTTCATCTTCCACCTGGCCGATTAAATTAGCGTTATTATACTTCGCTTCAATGTTAACAAGCAGCAATTCGAAATTAATATCGAATCCAACGCCTGCGCCAAAGCCGATTCTGCTGTCGCTCTCCAGTGTTTCAATCGGATAACTGTATAGTTCGTCCGGATAGTCGATAGAGGAGAAGATATAGCTGTATGCAAGCTCGCCGATGCCATAAATACCAATTACATCATTGATTATATAATAATTTAATCCGGCGGAAATAGGCACGATATTGCTGACCACAGCCAATGAAAAAAACGTAGTGTCGGCAATCGGGTCATCCACCTTGATTTCGTACTGCGGGAACCTGTTATATCCTATACCGCCAACGAATGTGACGTTATCGTTCAGGGGTGATCTCACTTTCATCCCGAAATGATAGCCTGTGGCAACGCCT
Organism: Bacteroidota bacterium; assembly: GCA_024278075.1. Lineage (GTDB taxonomy): Bacteria > Bacteroidota > Ignavibacteria > Kapaibacteriales > UBA2268 > JAJRTW01. The sequence continues at coordinate 34,397 of JAJRTW010000270.1, forward strand.
TCTGTGAACATTTGATTCGCCTCTACAAGGCCGGGGAATCGCGATGAATTATATACATCACTAAGCTTATCATTTGGTGTGGACAGCCCTAAGCCGAAACCGACATTAATGATTTTTTGGGCGGATAACTGTGAATCCGTAACAATGCCTATAAGCAGTATAAATCCAATAGTATAGATAATTTTTTTCATTATTTTTCTGTATTATATCTTGAACTTGTCTGTTTTAGTTTTGTAATTTAAAAAAATAAATTAATAACTTAATTGAATTAAATAAAATAATATTGATTAATTCAAATCCTAAGACCCGACTTAGCCACAAGCTGCATGGTAATAAAATAGTAAAGTATCTTAGAATCGCAGCAAGCCGCTGGGAATTAAACCCCACAATGTGGGAGTAGATTGTTTTATATGCTATCTTATTCAAAATTAATGGTAATTTATTCGTCTATGATAACTGAATATCAAATAAAATAATTATTTTTGTAATACAGCATATACATATTAAATAATCAAAGCAAATTATGAAAAATACCAAATGCCTCTTAGCCCTATTGACACTGTTCGCCCTTAATTCGTTTATTGCTACTATGGCATCAGCAAAAGAAAGTTCTGAATTTCCTATGAACTTTGGTTTATATGGCGGACTGAACATGAACCTCCATACTCCCGGCTTCCTGCTTGGCAACCCTGCAGAGAATATTCTTAAAGTACCATTTGATGAAAACTCTGCAAGTTTCGGTATGAACTTCGGAATAATTGGCAACTTCCCGCTCTCCGATATTATTACGTTATCCGGGCGAATTGGTTTCAATGCGATGGGAGCTAACCTTGAAAAGCAAGCCCCAACATTCCTTTCAATACCCCCATCTAATTCTGATAACACTTTGGATGCCTCGCTGAATTATCTTGAAATATCACCATTGTTCCAATTCCATAATATCATTCCGTTGGACGATGTATACCTTCTTGGCGGCCTGGAATTCGGCTTTCCAATCGCAAGCACATACACTCATTCGGCAAAGGCAATTTCTCCGGCTACATTCACAAACGGGGAACAAGAAATCACTATTACCGATAACGCAGACATTCCCGATGCGGGTATGCGATTTGCCATTGCAATTGGAGCGGGATATATATGTGAAATATCCGATGGCCTATACCTATCGCCCGAATTATCATTACGCTTCCCCGTCACTGATGTTTCGAGCAATGTTAATTTCGACTCATGGAACGTCCCGCAGCTACGATTCGGAGTATCGCTAACCTTCGGCGCCGGCGGCGACAAGGAGCCTGAATTTGCATCAAGCATTGATGTAGGATTCGAATCGGTGAGGCATTATGATAAGAACAACAATCCCCGGGAGGTGGACAAATTAACGGTCGAGGAAGTTCAATATACCGAATTGTATCCATTGATTCCCTATGTATTTTGCGACCCAGACAGCGAATTCCCAAGCAATTCCGGCCAGGAACTTTCCGCCGAAAAGGAATATGGTGAATTTACAATGAAGCAGCTCGAATCCGATGCCCTGGAAATCAATAAGAAAACCTTCGATATTATCGGCATTAGAATGCAGAAAAACAAGAACTACCGGATTAAGATAACCGGAACAAATGATAATGACTCCGAGCAGGACAATCTGGAATTATCAAGAAAAAGGGCTGAATTTGCAAAGAATTACCTCGTTATCAATTACGGAATAAATCCGAATAGAATTGAAACTGAGGCAAGAAATCTGCCGGAGAAGGCATCGGCAGTGTCCGACCCGGACGGACTGGCCGAGAACAGGCGTATCGAATTTTCCGCTAACAATCAATATCTGTTCGAGCCAATATTGATTAAAAAGGACAAGCAGACAGCTACCGAACCAAATTTGATTGAATTTGTACCATACATTAAATCCACCGATTCGGTTACAAGCTGGTCGATGGAAATATCGCAGGCCGATAAGATGATTAGACGATTTAACGGCGATAGCACCCCCGAGCCTTTGAAATGGGTGATTCTGCCAAATGATTTGGTTGCCAGTGAGATTCCCGTGGACTATCATTTCTCGGCCGAAAACAGCAAAGGCCTGACTGATTCGAAATCAGGCACCTTACCGGTGGAATTCTACTCTTATGTCAGGAAGAAACAAGAAGACAGGCCGGACAAAAGCATATCGAAATTCAGCCTAATTGTTTTCGATTTCAACAGCCCGGAAATTTCGGAGACTGACAAGGATTTATTGCAAAAGCAAATAGTGCCGGCAATAAAATATAATTCAACCGTGCAGATTTACGGTTATACCGACAGAATCGGGGACGAGGATTATAATAAAAAACTCGCATTGCAGAGGGCAAACAATGTTAAGGAGTATTTGGAATCGAAAGCGAGAAGTGCGAAATACGAAGTATTCGGCATTGGTGAGAATATTATTCTTTTCGACAATAACTTGCCCACCGGCAGGCAATTGTCCAGAACCGTGCAGGTTTACGTTATTACGCCCAAGGAGTAATCCGCTCATAAACCATTAAATAACTTTTTTAGCATTATACTAAAACAAAGTGGCCAACGAAAAATATACATATAAATATTTGAATGACTTAGATTCGCCAAAGGATCTGAGGAATCTACCGGAAACAGCCCTTCAACAGGTGGTGGACGAAGTTCGCGAGTTTATGATCGATACTATAACCAAATCCGGCGGCCATTTCGGTGCCGGGCTTGGAATAGTTGAGCTATCGGTGGCGCTGCATTATGTATACAACACCCCGATTGACAAGATAATATTCGATGTGGGCCACCAGGCCTATCCACATAAAATCCTGACCGGCCGGCGCGACAAATTGCATACTATCCGCCAACTGGGCGGGCTGTCAGGTTTTTTGAAGAGGTCTGAATCGGCGTATGACGTGTTCGAGGCTGGCCATGCAAGCACAAGCATCTCGGCAGGGCTCGGGATTGCCACCAGCCGAGATTTTCAGAACAAGGATTTCAAGGTAATATCAGTTATTGGCGATGGTGCCATGACCGGCGGACTGGCCTACGAGGCTATGAATAATTGCGGATTTCAGCAGCGCGATATTACGGTAGTGCTTAACGATAATAATAAATCAATCGCATCCAATGTGTCAGGTTTTTCAAGCTATTTCAATGAAGTATTTGCCTCCAGCCCTTTTCGAAAGCTAAGGGGGAATATCTGGGAATTAACCGGCAAGATGGATCAGATTGGCGACCGCCTGAGGAAAATGGCATCGAAGCTCGAAACCGGAGTCAAAGCTATTATCACGCCCGGAGTTCTTTTCGAAGCCCTGGGTTTCCATTATATAGGGCCAATTAATGGAAATAATGTTCATAAACTGGTTCGTATGTTGAGATCGATAAAGGATATGACCGGCCCGATTTTCCTGCATATAATGACTCAAAAAGGCTATGGCTATGGCCCGGCCGAGAAGGATTCGCAAAATCTTCATGCAATCGGGCAGATTGACAAAACCACCGGAAAATCACTGAGAATACAAACTTCAACTGAAAAGCAGGTGCTTGACTATCAGGATGAATTCGGGTATGCAATGGTTGAATTATGCAGCATGGACCCGAAGGTTGTGGCAATAACGGCAGCAATGTTAGACGGTACGGGATTGAATATTCTCCAGAAGAAATATCCCGACCGCACGATAGACGTTGGCATCGCCGAGGGCCATGCAGTAACCTTCTCGGCGGGATTGGCCAGCGAAGGTATGATACCGGTTGTAGCGATTTATTCAACATTTCTTCAAAGGGCATTCGACCACGTGGCACATGATTGTGCCTTGCAAAAGCTGCACGTAGTATTCGCCCTTGATCGTGCTGGTATAGTGGGGTCGGACGGTTCTACGCACCATGGTGTACTCGATTTTGCTTATTTAAGGCCAATCCAGAATATAATATTAATGGCTCCGAAAGACGAGCAGGAATTGCGGGACATGCTTTATTCCGCCGTATTTAAATACACCGGCGGCCCGGTTGCTATTCGATATCCGCGGGGAAAAACGCTGGGAGTGCCGAAAAGGCCTATGAATGAAATTCCGCTGGGCAAGGGTGAAGTTTTGCGGGATGGCTCGGACATTGCTATACTTGCCATCGGTAAGATGGTGAAAGAATCTTGTGATGCTGCTGAGCTATTGCTGAAGAGAGGGATTTCGGCTTGTGTGGTTAACGCACGGTTTGTCAAGCCAATTGATGGCGAACTAATCTCTGATTTATGCCGGCGTTTCAGCAAGATAATCACCGTTGAGGACCATCAGCGCCAGGGCGGATTTGGTTCTGCAGTACTCGAATTCATGTCCGACAATAGTATTAGCAATATTGATGTTCTTGTTCACGGCATCCCTGATCGCATTATTGACCACGGCACTCAGGAGGAATTATTACATATATTGGAGCTGGATGCGGCAGGAATAGCAAAGACGGCAGAGGATTTTCTGGGAGTGAAGGCTCAAGCCGAGCATAGAATAATTTCAGAAAGCCAATAACATTTTCTTGTTTGTTTTTCAAAATCCCTTTATATTTGTAATCTTATTTTTGTGATTGTTTTTACGATAATATTAAACTGACTCGTTAGCTCAGTTGGTAGAGCATTTGACTTTTAATCAAAGGGCCACAGGTTCAAATCCTGTACGAGTCACAGCTATAAATCAAGGACTTAGGTGTTTTACTTAAGTCCTTGTTGTGTTTCCGGGGACATCCTAAGAACAGAAATTATGATAGAGGCTGTAAGTGAAGTTCAATTTTGGACTACTGGGGAGGATAGCATGGATTGGATGATTATCGAAGAGGTTGTTTGATATGTACAGAGGATTTGATATATTTGCTTAATATAAAAGAATCAGAACCTATAATCAAAAAAAATAACTCAAAGGATTTACTAAAACAATGACACAGGCCAAAGCCTGAACTAAAATATATATAAGCGTTTGCTTATTTGAGTTCTTGATTGAAAACCGACAATTTTTTAATGAGTAAAGAACAAAATAAGTGATCGCCCGTAATCCGGGCGGTTTACTTATGTCTTTTACTCAGGGTGCTTGTCGGTACCTCAATCAAGGGCATTTGTTAAATCGCCCTTTTTTTATGTTGAGGAGATATTATGATTGATTCTTATGTTGATTCCATCAAAAGATTCGTTGCCCAAGGCGGCCCGAATGAAGATGAATGGGATTCGTTAACACAATTGTTTGATAACATTATGGATGATTACAAAGCCGGAGCGCTGAGCGATGAAGATTTGGACATTATGCGAAAAAGTTTTGGAGATGCATTCTCTTTGGAGACCATGCAGGGGTATTCTTACCTCCGGCCGAATGGTTATAGCGGCGATTATATTATCATTGACAACATTTATACTAATCATAAGACAAAGAACGAAAAACTTATTGAATGGGACAATTATTGTCAGAACACAAAAGCCACAATGGCGGTAAGAAATAGAAAGGATTACTTCATAAATTTACTAAATGAATGCGATAACAACATAAATACGGATGTTTTGAACATTGCATCCGGCCCTTGCCGCGATCTTTATGAGTTTTACCAAAAAAAACCTGACAACCGAATTTCTTTTAAATGTATTGAATCTGATAAAAAGGCAATTGAATATGCATCCGATTTGCTCAATGGAATCAGTAACAACATTTCCTTTGTCAACAGGAATGCTATCAGGTTTCATAATAAAAAGAAGTATGATTTAATTTGGTCGGGCGGTCTGTTTGACTATTTTGACGATAAATTATTCATTCATCTAATAAAAAGATTCTATGGTTATCTAAAAGAAAACGGCAAACTTATAATTGGTAATTTCAGTCCGGCGAATCCAACGAAGAATTATATGGAATTTTTGAAATGGGATTTGAATTACAGGGACGAGGAGCATCTAAAATATTTAGCAAAACAATGCGGATTCGAAGAAAATCAGTATTATATTGAATCGGAACCATTAGGCATAAATCTTTTTCTGCATATTCATAAATAAATCTATAATTCAATCACAACATCTCTCTATCAAAGGACTTTGATGATGATTTGTGTCCTTTGGATGGTGATTTGTGTCCTTTGGATGATGATATGTGTCCTTTGGATGATGATTTGTGTCCTTTTGATGGTGATATGTGTCCTTTGGATGATGATATGTGTCCTTTGGATGGTGATTTGTGTCCTTTGGATGATGATATTCCTGTCTTTGATGGTAATATTCCTGTCTTTGATGATGATATTCCTGTCTTTGATGGTTATATTCCTGTCTTTGATGGTAATATTCCTGTCTTTGATTGTTATATATCAAGCATTTATGGTGATTTTCTGGCTATGGATGAAGATTCTGTGGCTATGAATGGTGATTTTCCGGCTATTGATTGTTATATATTAAGCATTTATGGTGATTTTCCGGCTTTTGATGAAGATTCTGTGGCTATGAATGGTGATTATGTGGCAATGAATGGTGATTATCCGGCAATGAATGGTGATTATGTGGCAATGAATGGTGATTATGTGGCTATGGATTAAGAATTAATGGCAATGAATGATGATACTGTGGCTTTGAAAGATGATTCTACGGTCTTTGAAAGATTGTTTCTTCCAATTTGATATGAGATTTGGGTGCACCCCATATTCGGCAGATATTTCGCTGATCGTTTTAAGCTCCTTGATTGATTCCAGAGCAATTTGTTTTTAAA
>JAJRTW010000271.1 GCA_024278075.1 Bacteroidota bacterium
AGCCAGGCGAGCAGGGGGTTGTCATACTTTCTGCAAGGTTTTCGAGCATAATAAATTGTATGCCTTGCACTTTGTTGTTGGATATTTTTTATAACTACCTTAATTATGATTAGTTGATACTTTTTGAGTTTAACCTAATTAGTCACAACTAAAGCATTGAGTTTCGCGAAAAAGATTCTAATATCCATTGGAACGGTCTCCCAAAAGCAGTGAATTGCCGAATTTTGAAATTTTATCTTTATATTCATATATATCATTTCTATATTTGCAATCTGAATTCTGTTGAAAAGTAATTTACTATATTGATTATATACTAACAACCGGTTATATTCATGGCAGCGATTAAATCGAAGACCCCTACAAGCAAAGCTAAAAAAACGACATCTAAAACTACTAAGAAGTCAACTAAGAAATCGACTAAATCAAAAGTATCCAACAAGACATTACTAATTGTGGAATCCCCGGCAAAAGCAAGGACAATCAATAAATACCTCGGCAGGAATTATATTGTCGAGGCTTCGGTCGGGCATATTAAAGACCTTACAAAATTCAGGCTCGGCGTCGACATCGAGAACGGATTTCAGCCAAAGTACTTTACCATTAAAGGCAAGGGCGATATTATTAAGAAGCTCAGGCAGCTGTCCGGCGAGACGAAGCAGGTACTGATTGCCACCGATCCTGACCGCGAAGGCGAGGCTATTGCCTGGCACATAGCCGAAGAAGTGAAAAAGAAAAATGATAATGTTAAGCGTGTCCTGTTCAATGAAATCACTAAAGCCGGAATCAAAAAGGGAATTGAGCAGCCCCTGGATATTGACGAAAAAGTTTTTATGGCCCAGCAGGCAAGAAGGGTGATGGACCGCCTGATTGGCTATCAGGTATCGCCTTTCCTATCGCGGGCGCTACTGTCGAAAACCACCGCTGCCCTGTCGGCCGGCCGGGTTCAATCGGTGGCCCTTAGGCTGATCTGCGAGCGCGACAATTTGATTAAATCATTCGTCCCGATTGAGTACTGGAATATATTCGGAGATTTTTCGCCCGCCGGCAGGGATAAGGACAGGTTCAGGGCGCGGCTGGTAGCCATCGACGGCGACAATCTGAAGAATCCCGAAGGTTCCGGCGATGCACCAACCGATGAAGGCAAAAAGAAAGTAAAGGGCTATCTCGATAATTTGAATTACATCAAAGACGAATTGCGTGCTGCCGAACTGGCCGATGAGATTAGAAATAATGATTTCATCATAGATAATATAGTCAAGAAAACAATCCAAAGAAAACCAAGCGCTCCGTTTTCGACAAGTTTGTTGCAGCAATCGGCCTCGCGGCGGCTTGGCTTCTCGAACAAGAAAACCATGCTGGTTGCCCAAAAGCTATATGAAGGCAGAACGGTCGGCAAGGAAGGCGCCGTCGGTTTGATTACTTACATGAGAACCGACTCGGTACGAGTGAGCCCCGAAGCGGTCGAGGCGGCCAGGGATTATATCGGCAGTGAATATGGCCGGGACTATGTGCCAGCCAAACCGCCGTTCTATAAAACCAAATCCGCAGCGGCCCAGGACGCTCACGAAGCTATCAGGCCAACCAGCCTTGAGCTTACTCCGGCCAAAGTCAGGGAGTATTTATCGCCAGACGAAGCTAAACTTTACAAGATGATTTTCGACAGGTTTATCGCTTCGCAAATGAGTCCGGCTAAAATTGACCAGACTTCTGTGTCTATCCGCGGTGGCAGGTTCACATTCAGGGCATCCGGCTCGGTTATCGCCTTCAAGGGCTTCCTTGCGATTTATGATGACGTTAAGAAGAATGGAAAGGAGACCAACGAGAAACTTCCTCAGGGACTGGCAAAAGATTTGGCAATGATACTCAACAAAGCAGAGCCGAACCAGTCGTTCACCAAGCCTCTGCCCCGCTTTACCGAGTCCAGCCTTGTAAAGGAATTGGACGAATTGGGTATTGGACGCCCCAGCACTTATGCCCAGATTGTGTCTACTCTGGTGGACCGTGAATATGTTGACCTGTCGAAAAAGTCATTTAGTTCAACCGAGCTTGGCGAGGATGTTAATAATGTATTGGTTAAGAATTTCCCGACTCTATTTAATGTTGATTTCACAGCGGAAATGGAGCGGGAGCTTGATACTATTGCCGCCGGCGAGCTGTCTTACTCTAATATGATGAGCAAATTCTACGACCCGTTCAGCAAATCATTGGAACATGCGGAGAAATCCGGGGATATACCGGAAATTATTTGCGAGGAATGCGGGGCGCCTATGCTTATCAAAGTCAGCCGGAGGGGGCGGTTCCTTGGATGTTCGAAATATCCCGATTGTACTTTTACAAAGCCACTGCCGAAAAGCGGCAAGGATCAGGGCGAAAGGAAACCGCCGGAGATTATGCCCGGCGTAACGTGCGACAATTGCGGCAAGGAAATGGTAATACGCACCGGACGCTACGGACGATTTTTGGGGTGCATCGACTATCCGAAGTGCAAGGGCATTAAAGCCATCACCACTTCGGTTAAATGCCCCGATTGCGGCCAGGGCGAATTATCGGAAAAATACAGCCCGAAGTCCAAGAAGAAATTCTGGGGATGCTCGACTTATCCGAAGTGCAAATACCTGACCAACTACGAACCAATCAACAGGAAATGTTCGGATTGCGGGCATGAATATGTTGAATACCGCTATCGTAAAGTTAATGATGAATTCCAGAAATACATCAACTGTCCGAAATGCCACGGGCATTTTAAGATAGAGGAATAATAAACTCAATAAATAAATAACTATTAGAATCTTCAGAATAATAGGGGAATTGTCATTCCCGTGAAAGTGGGAATCCAGTATTCATACGGGGAATGGATTCCGGCTGAAGTTTATCCTGAGCGAAGCCGATGGGCAGCAATGACATTAAAAACAGAACTTTTCAGAAGTCTCTAACAATTAAAAGTTAATGTGTCTGGTTTCAGCATTTGAAAAGTAAATTTGTTTCGAGCAAATCTACCCCGCAAATTAAAACTCGCAGCTATATTCCCAATTTGGAATTCAGCAATGTACTAGGCCTTTCAGTGACTGGCTACACTATTGACTTGCGCCCAGCAACTTCTTAACCCGCATTATTCATAAAATATTCAAAACACCTGACAGGCAATGGATAATAGATATTTAAATAACTCTGGTAATAAGCCAAGCATAATCACCGTGGAATCGGCCTAACTCGTATATTCTCTTAGAGATACGAAGCTCTTGAGTAAAAGTCCCGCATTATGCGGGTTAAACCATTTCGATAATCATAGCATTAGCTTCGCCGCCGCCAATGCAGAGCGATGCTATGCCGAACCGGCCACCGGTACGCTTCAGTGCATGAATCAATGTAACGAGTATCCTTGCCCCCGAAGCGCCAATTGGATGGCCCAAAGAAACTGCCCCGCCGTGAATATTAATCTTCTCCTTCGGGATGCCAAGCTCCTTCATGGCGTACATCGGCACAACCGAGAATGCCTCGTTAACTTCAAACAGGTCAATATCACCGAGCTTCATGCCGGCTTTGTCAAGCACCTTCTTGATGGCCATCGCAGGAGCCGTTGTGAACCAGTCCGGCTCTTGCGCAAACGAGCAGTGAGAAATAATTTTGGCTATCGGTTTGGCGCCCAACGCCTTAGCCTTATCCTCTGAGGCAACCACCACAGCCGCAGCACCATCATCAATCGAAGAAGCATTGGCGGCCGTAACCGTGCCGTCTTTCTTGAATACAGGCCTTAGTTGCGGGATTTTATCGAACCTTACCTTTGCCGGCTCCTCGTCGGAGTCAACTACAACCGTGCCTTTCCTGCTTGTAATTTCCACCTGAACAATTTCGTCCTTGAACCAGCCATTATTCTGTGCATCAACAGCACGCCGGTAGCTCATGGTGGCATATTCATCCTGTTCGGAGCGAGAGAAATTATGCTCGCTGGCACAAAGTTCGCCGGCATTGCCCATGTGGACCTGATTATACACATCCCACAAGCCGTCGTGGACCATCGAATCCACAAGTTCGCCATTGCCCATTCGATAGCCCGTGCGGGCTTTGAACAGAATATAGGGCGCATTCGACATTGATTCCTGCCCGCCGGCAACCACCACGCCCGCATCGCCGCAGCGTATGGCCTGGTCGGCCAGCATTGAAGATTTCAGCCCGCTGCCGCAGACTTTATTGATTGTCATGCACTCGATATTCGACGGAAGCCCTGCATAAATTGATGCCTGCCTGGCCGGTGCCTGGCCAATGCCGCCGGTTAGTACATTACCCATAATCACTTCGTCGATCTCATCTTTGCTAACGCCGGCTTTCTTCACAGCACCGGCAATTGCAACCGCACCAAGCCTGGGCGCCGACAATGATGACAAAGAACCCATGAACGCACCAATCGGCGTTCTCGCTGCTGACAGAATAACTGAAACCATTATTCCCCCTTAAATCAATTGTTAATAAATATCTGGCTGAACTAATAAATTAAATAATAATCTCAATTCAAAATGATAAATCAGAATTAAATATAAAAGTAATTAATGGAAACTTCAGATAAATTCGATTTTTTCTGTCATTCTTGCCCTTCGGCTTCGCTCAGGATAAACTTCAGCAGGAATCCATTTGCCGCATAAATACTGGATTCCCGTTTTCACGGGAATGACAACTTCCCTATTATATCAGAAGTCTCTAATGATAATTTAATTATTAATCAGCATTTAAAAAATATTATCTTCATATCTGAATATTTGTGTTGTTATAGCAGTAGTGTCCGGTTAAAATACGGATAATAAGTGATATTCGCGGTAGCAATCTACATTTTGACCTATATTGTGCTGATTTGGATGCGATTGATAGATATAGCGAAAAAATAATACTAAAGCTGTCATGCCGGACCCCGATCCGGCATCCATCATATATATAGCCAAACAGCCCATGAACACTGGATTCTGAAACAAGTTCCGCAATGACAAGTCATAGTATTCAGGTTTATATATAAGAACTGCTCTCATTTTTAACCAGACAGTAGTGTTGCTATAGCATAAAACCCAGCTCAATTTATTGGCTTAATTCGCCACACCGGATATTATAACCGGCGCAAGCGATATTTCCGCAGGTTAGATGCAACAACTGACTCCTCGTATAGCTTCACTATAAATTTGAATCCGATTTAAGAATTACTCAGATAATAATATATTTTCAAATAACGCAAAATTTACTAAATTTGTGTAAAATATTACACACTGTATTGAATTACATAGAAAATCAGAATCACATGGAAATAATACCTGTCGAAGCCGGGCCGGTTGCAACTATCGGATACCTGGTGAACGATGAAATTAATAAAAAGGCAGTCGTAATCGACGTACCAATCGAAAGCGCTGCGGCCTTCGATAAATTGATAAAGGAAAAAGATACTAAGCTCGAAGCAATTCTGCTGACCCATACGCATTGGGACCACTCGGCCGAAGCACCGGCTTTGCATAGAAGCTCGGGCGCTCCGGTTTATGTGAACCAAGCCGATGAATATAGGCTGACAGACCCAATGAAGCACTCGATACTACAGCTTGGCTTCGATTTGGAGGATTATCACGATGCGAAATTCCTGGGCCACGGAGACACTTTTAAATTCGGCGATATTGTTCTCGAGGTTATACATACTCCGGGGCATACGGAGGGAGGATTGTGCTTTGCCTGCCACAAGAGCAGGATAATCTTCACCGGCGACACGTTGTTCCATGGCAGCGTAGGGCGTGTGGACCTGCCGGGAGGTTCGGGCAAAACCTTAATTAATTCAATCACTAACAGGCTTATGTCGCTTGATGACAACTACATGGTATACCCCGGCCACGGGCCCGAGACATCAATCGGCTTCGAGCGGAACCGCAATCCGTTTATTAACGGAATATATAGTATCTGACTGTAATTGCAATTCAATATTTATTAATGAACTCCCCGCCGCAAGCAGCGGGGTATCAATGTTTAACAGAATTTAATAATCGCCGCAAGCAGCGGGGAATTAAACCCAAAATGTGGGATTAACAATAGGACAGCTTGAAAAACTATATAAATATTACCGCTAATTATTTAAAAGTTAATTTTTTCCCAAAATATTTCTTATTTTTCCTTTTTGCGTGTTATTTATTTCAAGGTTGTTATTCGTTCACGGGCGGATCGGTGCCGGAGCATTTAAAAACAATCTATGTTTCTGCGGTAGCGGACAATAGTGGTTATGGCAATCCGCTATATAGGGATAATATGACTCAGCTGTTAGTGGAAAGATTTCGCGATGATAATTCATTTAAGGTCTCAGAGACGGCGGGCGATGCAAGGTTAACAGTATCAATTGCCTCAATTAACGATGCCACCTTATCGGTCGGCTCTGGCCGTCAGGGCACACTCGAAAATGAAAGAAAGATAACGGTCAATTGCTCGGTTGAATATTATGATGCTGTTAAGAAGAAGAGTATTTGGTCAAAGACATTTTCCAATTATAGCATATACGAGCTGGTTAATGCCCAGCAGGCAAGAGATGAAGCAGTTCAACAGGCTTTAGAGCAATTATCCGACGATATTTTTTTAGCAGTTGTTTCGGGATGGTAAATTTTTTCGTAAGTTAGTAGTTCCTATTGTTCACAATGGGAGGGAAAACCTCCAAATATGGAAAATATTATACTAATTATTTATTTCTTCTCTTTAAGCATTCTATTCGGCTTTGGTATCCATGGCCTGGTTCTTCTATATTATTATAGGAAGACTTCCGGCCAAAACCACCCGGAACATGATATGCCTGAAAATTATCCTCTCGTTACAATCCAGCTTCCTATTTTCAACGAAGTGTACGTTGTCGAAAGGTTGATTCGTGCTGTCTGTGCCATAGATTACCCCAAGGACAAACTTGAAGTCCAGGTTCTTGATGATTCAACAGATGATACTGTGGAAATATCAAAAAAGTTAGTCAAGGAATACACCGACAAAGGCTTTAATATTAAATTCCTTCACCGCACCGACAGAACGGGATATAAAGCAGGCGCTCTTAAAGAGGGATTAGAAACTGCCGAAGGCGAATATATAGCTATATTTGATGCTGACTTTGTTCCTAATAAAAATTTCCTTATCAAGACCCTGCCCCACTTAAATGACAGCGAAATCGGCATGGTCCAGACGCGTTGGGAACATCTGAACGAGGAATATTCATATTTAACCCGCGCCCAGGCCCTGGCCCTGGACGGGCATTTCGTGATCGAGCAGCAGGTGCGCAACAAAGCCGGGTTCTTCATTAATTTTAACGGTACGGCCGGTATCTGGCGCAAATCCTGCATAATCGACGCAGGCAACTGGCAGGCAGATACATTAACCGAAGACCTCGATTTGAGCTACCGCGCCCAACTAAAGGGCTGGCGTTTCATTTATCTGAATGACATTACATCGCCCGCCGAACTTCCGGCTGATATTAACGCATTGAAAACTCAGCAGTTCCGCTGGACTAAGGGTGCGATGGAAACGGCAATTAAAATGCTGCCGAAGGTATTCAAAGCAGACCTGCCGTTCAAGATCAAAATCGAATGCCTTATACATTTATCCAGTAATATCGTATTTCCATTCATCATTATCGTTGCCCTGCTGAATGTCCCATTAGTGATAATAAAGAACACAATCGGCGGCTTCGACGAGTATTACTCCATTATGTCTATCTTTGTGTTTGCGTCGATTTCAACATTTTTGTTCTATACGTTTGCCCAAAAAGCCATTCACTTGGACTGGAGAAAGAGGCTTTTGCTCTTCCCCGTATTCCTGGCGGGAAGCATGGGCCTTGCGGTTAATAACACGAAAGCCATAATTGAAGCCCTTATCAGAAAAAAATCCGGATTCACCCGCACACCGAAAGGCGGTATTATCAAGACCGGGGATGATTGGAAAACGAAGAAATATGTGCAGAAGAAAGTAAGCGGTATGGTAATTTTTGAATTGCTATTGACAGTTTATTTTATTGTCGGAATCATAATATCGGCTATGTATATGGAAATTGCTGCGATTCCCTTCCAATTGCTATTTCTTCTCGGGTTTGGAACCATCGGGTATATGTCTTTGAAGCATGCCCTCGGCAGGTAGATGATATTGCACTTTGCTATTCTATTATTTATTTCATTAATTCCATCTATTTCGGTGGATTTTTTTTAATCTCAACCTCTTCAAATTACCTTATTCCCAGACTGCAAGCAAAGATGAAATAAATTAACGCAAACCGCCACGATATACACTAACCAGGGTTATTAAGTATAGAAACAAACTTGCAAGCCATGAAATAAAAAATAATAACAGCAATGCTATTCAATTCAATTGAATTTGCAATATTCCTGCCGATAGTCTTTGCTGTCTATTGGCTGGTTGCAAATAAAAACCTTAAATTTCAAAATGCATTCCTCTTGATTGCCAGCTATATGTTCTACGGTTGGTGGGACTGGAGGTTTCTTTCGTTGATAATCTTTAGCTCTTTAATTGACTTCATCGTAGGAATCAAATTATCTAAAGCAGAAAGCAAACGAAAAAGAAAATTGCTTTTGCTTACAAGTATATCAGTAAATCTTGGATTCCTCGGATTCTTCAAATATTTCAATTTTTTCGCCGATAGCTTTGCCAATGCGTTCACACTCTTCGGCACCTCATTCGACCCCGCCAGGCTAAGTATAATTCTGCCGGTCGGAATCAGCTTCTACACATTCCAAACGCTTAGCTATTCAATAGATGTATATAGAAGAAAACTTGAACCGAATAATGACATAATTGCATTCTTCGCTTTTGTGAGCTTTTTTCCTCAACTGGTTGCCGGGCCTATTGAGCGGGCGGCTAATCTTCTGCCACAATTTCGCACAAAAAGGAATTTCGACTATAGCCGCGCAGCAGATGGAATGCGGCAAATTCTCTGGGGACTATTCAAGAAAATAGTTATCGCCGACAACTGCGCAATTATTGTTGATGACATCTTTCACAATTATTCGCAATACCCTGGAAGCACATTGCTGCTCGGAGCCGTATTCTTTTCTTTGCAAATTTATAGTGATTTTTCGGGATACTCCGATATTGCTATTGGCACAGGAAGGCTGTTCGGATTTAACTTGATGAGAAATTTTGCATTCCCTTATTTTTCAAGAGATATAGCCGAATTTTGGCGAAGGTGGCATATTTCTTTGTCAACCTGGTTCAGAGATTATCTTTATATACCGCTGGGCGGAAGCAGAGGAGGGGTTTGGCTAACAATCAGAAATATATTTATCATCTTCACAGTCACTGGATTTTGGCATGGTGCCAACTGGACTTTTATAGTGTGGGGATTGTTGCATGCTCTCTATTTCCTGCCATTATTGCTTCTAAGCCGAAATCGAAAGTATATGAATGATGTAGCCGAAGGGAGATTCTTTCCAAACATCAGGGAGATACTCCAAATCGGAACGACTTTCTTTCAGACTACAATTGCCTTCGTGTTTTTCAGAGCCGAAACGATAGAGCAATCGTTGCTCTATCTTGGGAGAATGTTCTCCGAATCCTTATTCTCATTTCCTTCGGTTTTATCAGGGCAAGCCTTAATTAGCCTGACTCTTATCGGGCTGATGGTTATGATCGAATGGATGAAAAGAGATAAGCAGCATGGTTTACAATTCGATTCGGCCAAGTCCTCGAAGGTTTTTAGATGGAGTTCCTATGTTTTTATTATATTATTAATTTTGCTGTTTGGCAAGTTTGATGAAACTGAGTTTATTTATTTCCAATTCTGAATTTTATGAGAAAATTTATTGTTAATATATTATTATTTACATTTTTATTGCTTGTCGTTCTCAACATCATTGCAACTATTCTCCTGAATAGTCCGAAATTATTATTTACCATCTCCGATGAGTCATGGTTAAGAATATATAAAAGAGTAATATCATCCCAGGAAAAAATTAAATCCGATACCTTGTATATAGGCGATAGTGTGGCCGGGCAGCTATTTCCATACAATGGCAAAAATCAGTTGACAAGCAATGGAGCCGTCTATCCTATAGGAAATTATATTTTAGTCTGCAATGCAATAAAGAACAATCCCAACATAACGACTGTTATTTACCTTGGTGTGCCGAGAGTAATAGGCCGTAAAATTGAAAGAACAAGAACTTGCAATAACTTCATTAAGCCATTTTTAACTGTTGATAATATTAAGTATTTTGATTCAAGCCTGTTTGATAAATTAAATAATAAGAAACTATCATACCTGTATTTTTTGCCATTTTATAGATTCTTGCCTATTTCTGAATTGGATTTTTCTGACACCGTAAGGAAAAGTCCATATTTAATGGATGAATTTGCAATTCACTGGATAGAAAAAATGATGGCGTTCTGTGAATCCAATAATGTAAAACTAATATTGGCATCCCCTCCGGTCGCCAAGAGTTTGCGAAAAAAATCAAACAATTGGTCAGCGATGAGAAAGCAAATCAAAGGAAGGAAATGTGCAGCATTGTTTAGGGTATATTTCAGGACGATAAATTATTTGCCGGATAGGTTTCTCAAAGATAGGGTGCATTGGAAAAAGAGCTATTTAACAAAGCATAGGCCAAAACTGATAGAGCATATATATAAATCAATCAGAGGAATAAGAAACATTGATAGGGAGGGGGCGAGGGAGCAGAATTCCCGCTTCAATTCAACTCGTTAATTCCCGGATGCAGCTATTTGCAAGGCAAAATAATAATCTATTCCCACCGCTACTCAGTGAATAATTCGGCCATATACGAATGCAAGGTTGCCCATTGCCTGGTTGAAAGGCGCGAGGCTACAGAGCAAAATCCGTTGTCCAACAGGTTGGAAGTAATAATAGCTGTGAAATTATTGAAATTATTTCTCCAGGCCGTGGATCTGCTAAGCACTTCCAATGATTTGCGTTTGTCGGTGCTAACAAGATCAAATATCCTCGCCCCTGGCCTTTCGTTATACACACCTACATACTCAAGTATATCATCGATATTCGCCTTAATTGTAGAATCTTCGGCAATTACTTTTTCCATGGCCAAGGCAACGGGAATCTGCGCCGGGATTGAATCGCCCAGGGAAATTGAATGAACAGTATCGGCCATAGCAATTTCATCGGGTGTGGGCTCGGGATAATCCCCGGCAAAGGACCTTACATAATGAATCATAGCGAACCTATCGGCCGGCGGCATGAAATCGTAAGCAAGCATCCCATTTTTTGGAATCCCCTCTTTCAATGTCTTAAAAATATCTACTATACGCCGTCCGTTGGTCCAGCCTTCGGGATTTTTGAAACTACGCGGCTTGGGATTTAGGGCTACTCCGGCCGGGCCTTGGCCATCGCCTTCGGTGCCGTGGCAGGCAAAGCAGTTCACATCATATAATTCCTTGCCCCTTGCCAAAAGCGTATCCGACGGGACGTAATACAGATTGATATCCAGGCCTTCGGACAGGCTCGCCCTTTTCATTGCAAGTTCGCCGGTGGCTTCATTAGCTGTTGTGTCGGGCATGGGGGCATGCTTGTTTTCGAATATCGTATTGAAATTCGTAACGAAATATGACCCACATGTTACAATCAATACGATAGTAACGATAAAATACAGCGGTGCCCACCTGTGCGGATTCTTGAATATTTTCCACCAATCCACTTCGGTTTCAAATATTTCATCGTCATCGAAATAATTTTTATTATCATCCATATCTAATCCGGATTTTCAAATAATTAATTTGTTAATATTTACAAGCGAAAATCTATTCCACGCTTCAGTTTCGGGTCGCCAATGGCAACAAGATTCCTTTTCTTCGATACAAAATTAAATGTTGTAATTATCAAACCGGCTGTGAATATCGGGAATACCAATTCATACCAGCCCAACACCGGCCCATCCTTGCTGAATGTGGGCATAACCAGCCAGTAGAGATTATAATAATGCGCCCCGAGTATCCAATACGAAACTACCTTCAACCGCTTCTTGCTTGATTTCGATGGCTGCGATAATATCATTACGTAAGGCACCACAAAGTGAATCACGATCAGGGCCAATGATATAAACTCCCAGCCATGTTCGGAGCGGATAATGAACCAGTAAGTCTCCTCCGGCATATTGGCATACCAAATCAGCATATACTGGCTGAATGCTATATAGGCCCAGAAATTCACAAAGGCAAACAATAAGGCACCGAAATTATATAAGTGGTCGCTGCTAATGCCGTCAATCAGCATGCCTTCCTTGTTCAGATAAAGCACGTAAAGGGTTAGAAGTGACAAAGCCACAAGGAATGTGCCGGCAAAATAATAAACGCCGAATATAGTGGAGAACCAATGCGGCTCGAGGCTCATCAACCAGTCGATTGCCATTATCGAAAGCATGAACGCAAAAAACGGCATAAATGCTGCCGACAGCCTTGCATTGATTTTATTGATTTTCACACTGCCGGTCGTATCCTGCTTGAATGAGCCGCCGACCATCGCAATTCTGAATAAAATAAAAATTACGAATATCACGACGAATCGGATATAGAAAAATGATTCGTTCAGATATGATGATTTCCCGGCCAATATGGTATCGGCTTCCACCGCTTCGACATGGCTCCAGTGGAAAAGGCCGTGGAGGTCGAACAGAACGGGAATAGCCAGCACCGGCGCAACGAAAATCAAGGCCGTTAACAGCTCGCTTATACGCCGGAAAGGAACGCTCCAATATGCACCGGCAATATGCTCCAAGGCCACAAGAAACAACGAACCAACGCCCAAGCTGAATACGAACATAAAGCTAATCAGGCTGTTGAACGACGCCCGGGTATAATCAAAAGCAAAGGCCGCCACAACCAGCACAAATCCTATGGCCAGCAGCCCATAGCCCAATTTTACTACCTTCTCCGGCATTTCTTTTTTAGTATAATCTATCTGCCCGCTGTTCATTGCACATCCTCCTCTTTCGCATTGA
The DNA here is from genome assembly GCA_024278075.1 of Bacteroidota bacterium. Lineage (GTDB taxonomy): Bacteria > Bacteroidota > Ignavibacteria > Kapaibacteriales > UBA2268 > JAJRTW01. Next base: position 12,957 of record JAJRTW010000271.1, read on the forward strand.
AAGCCCTTTGCAGGACGCGAACGTACTGAACGATCTGCCACCTCTGCTGTCGCGTGATTTGTTTGTCGTAGCCGGGCATTGCGTTTTGTCCTTATGTAATTATATGATAGAGCCTGCCGTCAGGCCAGTTTCTTGTTTTATCGGTATGCAGGCTTGGCGGATTGGGGAATCTCCCCTTCAGCCGGCTCTCGCCTCTGCCGTAGTAATCATGGCAAGGGCTGCAATAGGTATTGAACTTCTTTTTGCCAACGGCAAGGTTGGCTTCGGTCATTTCAAGAGGATTCTCGAGATATTTGCCGGCCGAATCGGGCTGGCCTATGAAGGCATAAGGCATAAAGCCTCTTGCTATGCTGCCCTCCACCGGCTCTCGCATGGCCGAATGATTCTCATAGAAATCGGTTGTGCCCTGGGCGTTCAGCCTGCTCTGGGTCATCATCCAGTCGAACGGCGGCATATACATTACAATATTAAGAGTTGCGTAGGATGCCGCACTTGTCAGCACGATAACAAATACAAGAAAGCCGGAGAATTTCGGTGTTAATATTTTGTTTTTATTCTTAAGGTCGTCAACATCAAAGTATATTTCCTCCACTTCAGTTGCGCCAAGCGATAATAGGAAGGATTTAACCTTTTCCTTATCAAAGAATTTATCCTTTGCCTCTATACACACCCCGAATTTATCCGAGGATACCTGTTTCATAAATTTCGTATCATGCAAAGGATGTGAATTATTTGGCATTTTAAAGAAAATAAACAGCATCGATATTACCGTGCCGCAGGTAGCTAATAATACCGTCACCTCGAATGTAATCGGAATCAGCGCCGGTAGCGAAAAGAACGGCTTGCCGCCAATCACCAGCGGATATTCATAAGCTGTGGTTATCCACATGAAAAACAGGGCTAACACCGCTCCGGACAGTCCGAGAACCAATGCGAAATAACCCATGGTCGATGGCGGCAACCGCATTGCTTTGTCCATGCCATGCACCGGATAGGGCGTATGAATATCATAATTCAAATATCCTTCGTAGGCTACTTTTTCGGCTGCATTAATTATTTCATCCGGCTTTTCGAACAGGCCGGTAACTGCATATATTGGTTTATTTGTCATGGCTGCTGCCTCCATGATGAGTTGGTTGGGAACCGTCGGCAGAACTCTTGACTTCCGCTATTGATACTACCGGCAGTGTCTTGGCAAATAATAATACAAGTGTAAAGAAGAATCCAAAGCTGCCAAGCAATATTCCAATATCAACAAGTGTTGGTTTATAATAAGCCCAACTGCTGGGCAGGAAATCTCTCGATAATGAACTAACGACTATCACAAATCTCTCGAACCACATCCCCACATTGACGAATACAGCCACCATGAACATTACAAAAACGTTTCGCCGGATTTTCTTGAACCAGAACAACTGCGGCGATACCACATTGCATGTTATCATAATCCAATATGCCCACATATACGGCCCGAAGGCGCGATTCATAAATGCGAATTGCTCCGGCTGGCTGCCGCTGTACCAGGCAATGAAGAATTCCATGCCATAGGCATAGCCAACCATCATGCCGGTTACGAGCATAATCTTGTTCATCTTCTCGAGCGTGTCGAGGGTGATTATATGTTCGTAGTTGAACACCTTGCGGATTATGATTAATGAATTCTGCACCATTGCAAAGCCGGAAAATACTGCACCCGCTACAAAATACGGCGGGAATATCGTCGTATGCCAGCCCGGGAGAATAGCCACGGCAAAATCGAAACTGACTATCGTATGCACCGACAGCACCAAAGGCGTTGCAAAACCGGCAAGAATCAGATAGACCATCTCGTAGTTCTGCCAGTGACGGCTGGAATGCCGCCAGCCGAGGCTGAATAATGTGTAAATGAATTTCCGCATTTTCGTGACCGCCCTGTCGCGAAGAGTGGCGAAATCGGGTATCAGGCCAACGTACCAGAATACAAAGGAAACGATGAAATAAGTCGATACGGCGAAAACGTCCCATAGCAAAGGCGAGGTGAAGTTCACCCACAAGGCATGCTGGTTCGGATATGGGAATAAATAACCGCCAAGCCACGGACGGCCTACGTGTATCAATGGGAACATAGCGGCTGTCATAACCGCAAAAATCGTCATCCCCTCGGCAAACCGTGCAATTCCCGTCCTCCATTTTTGCCTGAACAGGAACAAAATAGCAGATATTAACGTACCTGCATGGCCGATTCCTACCCAGAAAACAAAGTTAATGATCGGGAATCCCCAACCAACAGGATTATTATTTCCCCATAGGCCGGTTCCGTAGTAGAATGAAAATCCTAAGCATACCACGCCGGTAATCAGCAGCGACGAGGTAAACATCAAAGCCAGCCAGTATTTCCAGCTTGCCTTGGTGCTCAACGGCTTGGATATACTGTCCTCGATTGATTTTAATGACGGGTTCCCTTCTATTACGGAGGCTTCACGAGCATAATCAATATCCACTATGTACCCTCCGGTTTTATATTATTTAATTTTGTATTTTCTGATTTTATATCGTTTGATTTCGTATTTTTTAATTTTGTATCATCTAATTTTGTATCATCTAATTTCGTTTTCTCTGTTATATCATCTTCTGATTTCGTATTCTTCAATCTCGACAAATAAGTGACATTTGGCTTCACATTTAATATATCGAGGATATAATACCCAAGATTATGCTCCCGCATTTGAGCAATATCGGACTGTTTGTCATTCATGTTGCCGAAAGTAATCGCATTGGCCGGGCAGGCGTCCTCGCAGGCGGTTGTTACTTTTTCGCCTTTGAATTCGACGCCATCCCTTGTGGCATTCGATTTGGCTTCCGACAGTCTCTGCACGCAGAAAGTGCATTTCTCCATAACGCCACGCGCCCTTATCGTCACCTCGGGGTTATGAAGCAAGTCCATGGAATCGCCCTTATAATAGCTGTCGGCCACATGGTCTCTGAAATCGAAGAAATTGAACCGGCGGACTTTATACGGGCAGTTGTTGGCGCAATACCGTGTGCCGACGCACCTGTTGTATATCATTTGGTTCAGTCCGTCGGGGCTGTGGTTGGTGGCAACCACCGGGCAGACATTCTCGCACGGGGCATTATCGCAATGCTGGCAGTTCATCGGCTGGTGGCGGACTATCGGCTCTTCGGGCGTTCCGCCGTAATAGCGGTCGATCCTCATCCAGTGCATCTCCCTGCCTTCGGCCACCTGGTCTTTGCCCACCACCGGTATATTATTCTCTACATTACAGGTGGTCGTGCATTGAGTGCAGCCTATACATTTATTCAAATCAATTGCCATTGCCCATTTAATGCCCGGATACTCAATATCGGCCGTTATGCTTTCGAATTCATGCTTCAGGTGTTCGAACATTTTCGGATTCTTTTTATATTCGCCCACCGATGCCTCGCGAATAATATCCCTGATATATTGGAAATCCTTAGTCATGTCGTCGGTCAGATTATGATGCTCCTGCGTGGAGGCCAGTTTGTATGTCCCTTCCGCCTTCTTAACACTTGCGCCGGTAAATATATAATCCGCAATGCCGCCTTGCTTTGTCATTAGCACCGAAGCGTCCACGCCAACATTATTGCCAATCTCTCCGGCATCCGTCCGGCCGTATCCCAACTCAACGGCAACAAGCTTCTCGGCCATGCCGGGCTGAACCACCACCGGCAGCGTTACCCCGCGGCCGCCAATGCTTACTTCAACCAAATCGTTCATCTCCACGCCAAGTTCGGCGGCGGTCTGCGGGGCTATCGCAGCATAATTGTCCCAGGTTACTTTAGTGATGGGATGAGGCAATTCCTGCAGCCAGCCGTTATTGGCATAAGTTCCGTCGCCCAAAGAATGGCTCGGCTGCAAAACAACGGTGAAGTTCTGATTGCTGATTGATTTCAGGCCAATTGCCGCACTGATATTAATAACTGGCATAGAATGGCTGGATTGATTGCTCATCGCAAATCCGTCGTGAAGTGCGGAATACCAGAAAGTATTAAAATCAACAGCCAAATTCAACGCCGGATAGATTTTCTTTCTCCAATAATCCATCACATATTTATGATATATATCATAGGTATATGCTTCCTTTCCGGCAGCCGTCCATGTAAGCAAAGCAGCTTCTTTTTGCCGCGAATCATACAAAGGCTGAATCACCGGTTGCATCAGGCCGTAGACATTCGACCTCGCATGGGAATCGCCCCAGGATTCGAAATTATGATGGATCGGCAGTATATATTCAAACCCGTCCGAGGATTCGTTCTCGGTTTCGAGCATTGCAATTCTCATCGGGACTTTCTTCGCAGCTTCATCCCACCGGTAATCATCAGGCAGCATATATGCCGGATTTGAATCCAACAGAATCAAAACAGATACTTTCCCTGAATTCATCTTCGCCGGCAGTTCGTCAATTCTGCCCTCACGGTTCAGCGAATGAGTGGTATTGGTTATTTTCGGGTCATAAATTTTGTCATTGCCCAAAGCCGCATTCAGAATGTTCACGGCAATATGAACAGATTCGGGCAAACAATCGCCGGCATAAACAATCGCCTTGCCCTTATTCGCCATCAGGTCGTCAAGCAGATAGCCAAGCGTTTCGGCCGATACTTTATAATTTGCCGCAAAGCCGTTAATCGTATATTTCTTTATTTGCTGCTGCAATTGCAGCGGGCAGGCGATGCTGCATTGGCCCTTGGTGCATAATTCATTCAAAAGCGTAAAGACTAAGTCGAGCTGGGCTTCCGGCGTTATCCTAAGCCGATAGTCGGCATTGCTGCCGGTAAGGCTCATAGCCCCTTCGGCCACATACAGCCTGTTGAATTCATCGGGCTTATCGGCATCCCTTCTCGAGGCGAATTTAGCAATTTGCTCCGGGGTATTGCCTTCATTGCCCAGGAAATCAGAATTTAGGGATAGTATTATATTCGCCTTTTCCCAGTTAATCACCGGGAAGCTGCCCCGGCCGTAGCATTTCTCCCATGCCTTTTGCCGGGCTTTATCTGCGAAAGTCGAAAGCGTATAAAATCTTGCCGTAGGGTAGGCTTCGGCGAACTCATCGAATAATCTTTTTTGCGATGGCGAGGCCACAGCCGGTATAACAATAGCAATTTCTTTTCTTGATTTAGCGGCATTGCCGAGGCTTGCAATTATCTCGGTATCGGCATCATCCCACGAGGCCGGCTGATACTGCCCGGAGTTTAGCTTCATATCGCTAACGGCCATCCGCTTCGGATTCTTGATTCGCGACGGGTCGTATAGATTCAATATAGATGCGTGGGCGGCGGAATCGATTTTACCTTTATTAATCGGGTGCAATGGGTTGCCGTCAATTTTCACTGGCCGGCCTTCGCGCGTCTTAATCAATATGCCCCAGCCATGGCCATTGCCGGTATATGTGGAAGCATAGTGGTTAGCCGTGCCGGGAGTGATGGATTCGGGCTTCTTATTATAGGGCATCAGCTCGCCATTATCGCGGTATTCGGTGCAGCTTGCAGCCGCAAAAGCCGAAGATGCGCCCATCAGGGCCATGAACTTCCGCCTCGATAGGCCCGACATATTCTCAAGTTTGAAGCCGGCCGTAACCGCTTCGCCGAACTCAGCTTGAATGGCTTCCGGAACAGCATCTTGTTTATGAAGTTCATTCCGGCTTTTCATAGGTTCGAGCCCGTTCTTCTTTTCTGAATTATTCATAATATCCATTTATTTCAACCTTCTTTTCTTTTAATTGCTGATGGATGGATTTCAATATTTATTTTATCTTTTATTTTATCTTTTTCGTTACTATCGTTCGGATTTTTCGATTTTCCGCCGAAGAAAGCAAAAGACATAATCCCTGCGCCAAGCCCGGCTACTACTGCCCTTCGTTTCGATTCTGAATTTTCTATTTTAGTATTCTCATTCATGTTATTCTTACTCATATTCTTCTTCTCTTGGATTCGTATTTTCCTTATCTTCATTTTTTTTCGTCATGCATGTATCAATGATACTACCTGTGGCAGGCATTGCAATGGTCCGGCCCGTTCTTCACATCTTTAAGATATGGCAGCCTCTCTTTGGCATTTCTGTGGCAATTCAGGCAGTTTGCCATAGTGAAAGAATGAACCTGGGCCACCTTTTCCATCGAGGCAATATTGCCGTGGCAGCTTTCGCACTTAATGCCTTTGTTGACATGCGAGCTATGGTTAAAATACGCATAGTCGGGAATTTTATGCACGCGTTTCCACGGGATTTGCTCGCCGTCGTTATAATACTTTGTGAGTATTTTGATTGATAGTGAATCTTTGTTGGCCAGTGTATGGCAGTTCATGCAAATTTCAGTAGATGGTATTATCGCATGGCGCCCCCTTTCTACGCCAATATGGCAATACTGGCAGTCGATATTCAGCTCGCCGGCATGAAGTTTATGGGAGTAACTAATAGGCTGCTCGGGGGCATATCCCAGGCCGTCGCGTTCGGGCCTCGAGATAAAATAAGTAAGTGTATAAGCAACTATGATAACAAAAATTGTGATAGGCAAACGAATTTTTAAAGCATAATCAAGTACGGATTTTTTCACGCTACCCCTATATCTTAATTGTTATGTTTTTGGATTATTATTGTTTAGCATCTAATTAATTGGTGTTTAATAATATTCGGCAACAATATACATCTCTTATATTATTATTCCTGATAGTGACGTGTCAACCTTATAATGACGTATCGCTTGAATTGTCATTCCGGACTTGTTGAGCCCAGCGAATTCCCGTATTGGGAAGTAATCCCGCTATCGGGAATCCGGAATCCATTTTGATACATCCTAATAGCCTGTGAATACTGGATTCTTCACGGAGCTTATCCTGAGCCAGGCCGAAGGGCTCAGAATGACAGCTTAAATGAACCGTCATAGTATGCTTGACACGTCACTATTGCGCCATCTCATAAATGATTGATAACTATTTAGTTATAGTTCAACCAATGTATGTGTAGTGGCAGGTTCGCAACCTGCCTGAATTTATGTTCTGCTTTAATTTTCAATATAATGATTTTTAATTAATACTTATAGCTTTTTTTAATAAAAATGCAGGATTTTTTCATGCTTTTGCTATGAACTAATGTTCATTGCCAATAAGCCGATGTCCTCTACTTTCAAAGTGTTGCTAATCTCTCTGCATTATACTCTACATTATACTCTACAACAAACCCAGAACCCGATTTGCCAGCCCTTCGGCTTCCGGCTGGGTCGGAGCTTCGGCAATCACCCGAACAATCGGCTCGGTGTTCGAAGCCCGCAGCTGCACCCAGCTGTCCGGGAAATTAACTTTAATGCCATCGTCCAATGTTATATCGGCCTTTGGGAATAGACTTGCCATGTCCTTAATAATAGTATCAATATTACCGTCGAAATCCTTCCTGAACTTAAGCATAGAATAATTCATCAACTCGCCGGACACCTCCGACAATGCTTTGCCGCTTGTGGCCATCAAGGCCAATATCAATGCTATGCCAACCAGCGAGTCCCGGCCGTAATGGCACTCCGGCAATATCACTCCGCCGCTTCCCTCGCCGCCAATTATAGCACCGGCCCGCTTCATTTCCTTCACCACATTGATTTCGCCCACCGGCGAACGGCATACCCTGCCCCCGTATTGCCGTGCAAGGTCATCGACCATCCTCGAGGTGGAATAATTAACTGTGGCGATTAATTCCCGTCCGGTGTTCTTGCTTAATTCAAAAACGCACTGCACGGCCAGGGCTATTGTTTTCTCCTCGCCAATCGCTATGCCATTCTCATCAATCAAAACCAAGCGGTCGGCATCGGGGTCGACTGCCGCACCGAAATCGGCTCCGGCTTGCTTCACCTTTGCAGCAAGTTCGGTCAAGTTAACCGGCAGCGGCTCCGGCGTATGCGGAAAAATGCCAGTCGAATCGCAATATAATTCTATAACCTCGCAGCCAAATTTCCTCAACAGCCGGGGAATTGCAACCGACCCGGAAGCATTCACTGCATCGACCACCACTTTGTAATTTCGCCGTCGGATCTTATTCAATAGGCTTTCATTCAGCATCGAAATATCGAATATTTTATTTATATGCTCGTCGATGGCATTGCTTTGAACGGCCAGCGGTGCAAGGTCCCTGTTAGTATCATGCGAGATAGTGCCGCCGCCGGCCAATCTCCAAAGCTGTTGATTTTGCTCTGCATCGAGGAATACTCCGTCGGGCCCGATGAATTTCAGCCCGTTCCACTCCGCCGGATTGTGCGATGCCGTAATTACTATTCCGCCCGCAGCGTCGGAATGCTCGACGGCAAGCTGAACAGTTGGCGTCGGGACGATTCCCTGGCCGATTGCCTGCCTGCCCGAAGCTATGATTGCATCAATTACGATTTCCTGAATCCACCGGCCGGAAGGGCGGCCATCGCGGCCCACCACAATTGGCCCCACAGGCAGAATCTTCGTAAATGCCGCCACGTATTGCGCTATTAAATCCGGCGGCAAGCTGTCATCAATTGTTGCCCTAACCCCTGAGATTGATCTTATAAATGGCATTGTTTCTTTAATAATTATTTTATCAATTATTTCTATCTCTAAAATATCAAAGGCCTGTGCCAATTCAAAATGTCAAATTGCTAAAGTGCTATTTATTTTTCAACCTCGATTTCACGGACTTCCGTCTTGCGCCAGTTGTAACAACTGAAGGAATATCAAAACTTGAAATATTCGAGTAAATAATTTCACACTTAATCAGTCATATAAATAAACATCATTGAAAATGGAACGAAATTATGCAGAGACTAATCAACAATCCTTATTTCCACTTAATCCTCCGGCTGGCCCTCGGCGGCCTGTTCGTCATAGTCGGCATGGGCAAGATTGCCGACCCAAAGCTATTTGCCCGTGAAATTGGCAATTATGATATGCTGCCTGTTTATTTGATTAATTTCTTCGCATTGACTCTGCCGTGGGTAGAAGTTATTTCCGGTATTTTCATTATGGCGGGCGTTAGGGTGAAGGCGAATTCGGCTATAGCCGGCGGGTTGTTATTTGTGTTCATCGTAGCAGTACTCACCGCCTGGGCCAGGGGCCTGAATATCAACTGCGGCTGCTTCTCTTCAATGGCCGAAGAAAAGGTCGGGCTGCTGAAGATCGTCCAGAATGCGGGCTGGCTGCTGCTGTGTGTCGCCCTTTTTTATTCTAAAACCAGGAAATTTACACTCGAGAATCTGTCCGTTAAGGATTAATATCTCCTCATCGACTTTCCTTATGGCGAAAGGGACTTCGATAGATTTTCTTTTCTTAATGAATAATCCCGGATAAATGCTATCAACCCTTAATAGAATACCTTCACTTATTATTAATGCCATCGGCGATTTCATTGCACCGGCGCATTGCCAGGTATGCGGCAAAAAGACCGGCGATGACAATCGTGACATCGAATTTCTATGCCTGGCCTGCACCGATGCAATGCCTTTTGCTCCCAATCCTGATGAAATATTTTCCAATTTGATTGAGACATTTCCGAAGGATGGCCTCTACCTATCCAAAGCCGCTTCGCTGCTATCTCTTGCCGAAGAAGACGGGTACGACAACCTGATTTATAATCTGAAATATCAGGGTATTCATAAGATTGGTGTTGGCCTGGGCATTATGCTCGGCAGAAGGCTTAAGATTTTGCATTTTGATAATTTTGATTATATTGTTCCGGTTCCTATTCATCACGCCCGCGAACGTGAACGCGGCTATAATCAATCCCTGTATATTGCCATGGGTGTTTCGCAAGCTCTCGGAATTGATTACCCGAAGGATATTATACGTAGAAAAAGATACACTCAGACCCAAACGAAACTGAATGCAAGAGACAGGATGAACAATATATCCGACTCGATTGGGCCGGGGAAAGGCAGTGCTGAAATTATTAATAAAAGTGTGCTGCTGGTCGATGATGTACTAACCACCGGATCGACCTTGAACGCTTGTGCGGGGGCGCTGCTTGAAATCGGAGCCAGCCGGGTGGAAGCCGCCACTTTGGCCGTTGCCTGATATTTTATGAAGACTGTTTCTTTTGCTGTGAAAGCTTTAAATCGAGTATGAATTCTATCTATTTTTTTATCTTCTTCGCAAATATCGAGGATGTGCGAAAGCATGAAAATAAACAGAAAACCCTCTAAATCTCCCATTGAAAAAGGGAGACTTTAAGACCCCATTTTTAAAAGGGGGTGGTTCCGAAGGAACCGGGGATTTTCTAATGGTAATTTATATATTTCTTTTTGAATATTCATATTATTACTCTCTCTCATTTTTTATCATCGGCGGAACATCATATTCTTAATAAATATCTCAAATTAATTACCATGGCCATTCATAAAGCAATATTAACTGTAATTTTATTCGCTTTCATAACATCTGAAAATATTCTAACCGCCAATAGCCCATATCCTTACAAATACCCTTATCCGGATGGAATAAACTCCGATACCTATAAAACAAGACGGGATAATCTTCGCAAAGCCTACTCCGATAACAACCTGATTGTGCTGCTGTCGCCGGGCCTGATGAATCAAAACATAAGGCGGGCAAAGTTTCGGCAGGACCCGAATTTCTTCTATCTGAGCGGTATGCCCGATCCGAAGTCGGCCATGATTATCGCTCCGGGCGGTGTCATGGTTGACAGCGTCGCCCACAGCGAAATTCTGTTTATCAGCCCTCAATCCGATAGCGATATTCTCTGGAATGGCGTTAGGATGGGAATCGACGAAGCTAAGAATATCCTAGGTATCGATAAGGTTATGGACTTCAAGAAATTTGAATCCATATTGTCAATAATCATAAATAATATCGATACTCTTCGGTACTCAGGTTCCGGACATGCACGGCATTTCAAGCCGTACAGCACCGAGGGAAATGATTATCCCAAGATATTGCAAGATGCCCTCGAGCCGTTAGAAAGCCTGGTGATTACTAATTCAATCGGCAAGCTGAAAGAGATGCGCGAGGTTAAGGACAAGGACGAATTGCGTTTGATTCAAAAGGCCGTTGATATTACTATCGCCGGCCACCGCGAAGCTATCGGCGCAGCAAAACCGGGAATCACCGAGTATCAATTGCAGGCTCTGATGGAATCTGAATTTCGATATAACGGGCCGGAGAATCCCGCATTTAACAGCATTATAGCTGCGGGGTTGAATTCATGCATTCTGCACTATACGGCTAATCGTGATACTGCCCGGGATGGAGATTTGGTACTTATGGACTGCGGGGCTTCCTACGGGGGATATAATGCCGATATTACTCGCACCTTCCCGGTGAACGGCAGATACTCGCCCGAGCAGCTGATTATTTACAACCTCGTCTTGGATGCTCATCGCGCAGCTATTGCTGAATGCCAGGCCGGAAATGATTTCAAAGCAGCCCACAATAAGGCAACTGAGATTTTGGGCGATGGATTGATTGGATTGGGAATAATCGATTCGGCAGAAGATATATCTGATTATTTCCCGCACTCGACTTCGCATTACCTCGGGCTGGACGTGCATGATGCCGGCACTAATGGCGAACTAAAGCCCGGTACTGTTATGACAGTCGAACCCGGCATCTACATTCCGCAGGGCAGCCCCTGCGATGAAAAGTGGTGGAACATCGGCATTCGCATCGAAGATGATATATTAATCACAGACGGCGGGCCAATAATTCTGTCTAAAGCCCTGCCTGTCCGGCCGGATGAAATTGAAGCGATGATGAAATAATCCGAGCATTTCGGGTATTTTTATTATTCAGTTTATTCAGTATTGTAATGTTTCTTGTAATATGATGAAATGTTTGAGTTAACCCCACTACTGTCCGGTTAAAAATGAGAGCAGTACTTAATATAAACCTGAATACTATGACTTGTCATTGCGGAACTTGTTTCAGAATCCAGTGTTCATGGGCTGTTTGGCTATATTAAGATGGATGCCGGATCGGGGTCCGGCA
>JAJRTW010000272.1 GCA_024278075.1 Bacteroidota bacterium
CCATATGGCTGGAGTCTTTCCGCGGGAAGGCAGGTTATTTAAATGAAATAAGGAGTGCTGCAAACAGCTATCTGAATAATAATAGCAAGGTTGATGGTATTTTCCCGCTTCATAACTATCCACATACGCCGCCGTCTTCAAATTATCCGGGTACTATTTATAATAAAGGCTCCGTAGTGCTTGCGATGCTGCGTTATCATCTTGGCGATTCACTCTTTTTCGGCTCAATTAAAGAGTACCTGAATACTTATGCTAATTTCACTGCAACATCACAATTGCTGCAAAGCACTATTGAAGGCTATTCTGGCCAAGGCCTTGACTGGTTCTTCGACCAATGGGTTTTTCAGGCAGGCTGGCCAAAGCTCACTTCTAATTTGAAATTTGATTATGAAGGCGAGTTGGCCACGAAACTCCATATTGAGCTTCGTCAGGCACAAAATCCTGATTATCATGTTTTTACAAATGTACCGGTCGAGATAAGTTTCAGGGATAAATCGGGCGGATGGCATTACAGGATTGCCATGCTGCAGGAAGACGGGAATACAAGTATTACAATTGATTCGGCTTATAAGTATGATTTGCAGCCGGGGAGAATAGAATATAATCAAGGGCTTGAGGTTGTCTCGCTGGTGGAGGTAGTTAAGGAGCAGCTGTCCGGTATGCGGGAAGAGAATCCTGCTACCGATTTTCAGATAAAGGTTATTCCCCACCCGGCCGGAGATGCTTTCAAACTAAAGTTCTATTCTTTGGGCGATAGGGTGAATATTAAAATATATAATATTGCCGGCCAGGAAGTTTATAATTTATACAAACGGACTGATCCCGGGTTTCAATTTATTACTATCGACACAACTGATTTTTCGAGTGGCAACTATTTAATTCAAGTTGTGCAGGGTAGAAATTCTGACAGCATAAAGTTAATCGTTGCGCATTGAGCAATTCTTCCCGATTATATCAGGCCCAATTCTTTCCCAACAATTTCGAATGTCTCCAATATAGCGTCGAGGTGTTTCTTCTCGTGCGAAGCCATGAAGCTGACCCTCATCATGCTCATGTGCGGCGGAACGCCCGGTGGAATGAACGCATTAACGAATACTCCACGGTCATACAGCCCTTTCCAAACCGCAAATGCCGTTTCCACTTCGCCAACAATAACCGGAACAATAGCTGTTTTGGCCTGAATGATATTAAAGCCAAGCTGGTCGAACCCCTGCCGCATATAGTCCGAATTTTCAATTAATTTGCCCACAAGTTCAGGATGCTGCTCAAGAATATCCAGTGCTGCCAGAGTAGCAGCGCAGGAAGATGGCGTTGGGCTGGCACTGAATATAATCGCCGGCGAATGGTGCTTCAAAAAGTTTGTTACCCGTTCAGGGCCGGCCACATATCCGCCCAGCGATGCGAAAGTTTTGGAGAAAGTGCCCATCACCATATCGGTTTCGGCGGTAAGGCCAAAATGGCTTGGAGTGCCTCGGCCACCTTCGCCGATAACTCCAATTGCATGAGCGTCATCAATCATCACGCGAACGCCGTATTTTTTGGTTACTTTCAACATCTCGGGCAAATTGACAATTTCGCCGGTCACCGAGAATACGCCATCGGATACAAGGAATTTACCTGCTTTTTCGGGCAGCTTGGACAAAACCTTTTCGAGGTCTGCCATGTCATTATGCTTGTAGCGGACAAATCCGGCAAATCCGCCCTTAGCCATCATGCACCCGTTAACGATGCAGGCATGGTTCTCTTTGTCGGAGATAACATAATCGCCTTTAGATACAAGAGTAGAAATAACGCCAAGAGCTGTTTGATAGCCGGTGCTGAACAGCAAAACAGATTCATAGCCGAGGAATTCGGCCAAACGTTCTTCAAGCTCTATATGCAGGTCGAGTGTTCCGGTTAAATACCGCGATCCGGAGCATCCGGTTCCATATTTCTCAATGGCCGCCAAAGCAGCACCTTTAACTTTCGGGTGGGCAGTCAACCCGAGGTAATTGTTAGATCCGGCCATTATCATTTTCCTGCCTTCTATATGCACTTCTGGCCCCTCGTTATCTTCAATTGCCCTGAAATAGGGGTACAATCCGGCCGCCTTAACTTCATCTGCCCTTGTAAAAGCAATACATCTATCAAATAAATCCAAAACAAACTCCGATTAATTTATTTTTTAAATTGGTTATACTACACCAAAAAAAAAGAAAGCAAATATATAAAATTTTATTGATTTCAAAAATTAATAATAACAATAGAGAATATGAAAACTTAAAAGCGGGATGAATACCTTTATCTCTAATTGTAATTTAATTAAAACTGCGCTTTACAAAAAGGAAATTTATTATTCAACCTTCAATATTCACAAAATCACTCCCACAATAAAATGTCCATGAATCCTGACAGGCAAAGGGTAACGGGTGCTATTGGGTGCTAAATGTCAATCTAAATAAATTGCCGAATTGTCTGTTTAACTCTCATATCCCCAGATAGATACCAAGCTGTTGAGTGCAAAGGCCGAAATATTCGAGTTTAATTTGTCTATATAATTAGTTAATTTAATAATCCATGTTACGCAAAATGATATTTACTAGCCCCGGCCTTTAGGCCGGGGGGATAATTTACACTAAAATGCTTGACTCTAACCTCACATGTAAGTTTATTGAGGTTAAAATCCATTGTTTCATTGTTATTATTGTCCCCGACATAAATGTCAGGGCTATTGTTAAAATTGCGTAACGAGAGTTAATAATGCCAATATTTAATTTCATATTATTCGGAGCGCAGAGTGAATATGGAGCAATACTTAGTCTTTGATATTGAGACATCGCCCTTGCAGTGGGACAGCTTTTCGGAAACGCAGCAAGAGTATATCTTAAGGCACGCCGAAACCGATGAAGAGATCGAAAAGAAGAAGTTCGAAATGGGGCTATCGCCTTTAACAGCCCAGGTTGTTTGCATTGGCCTGCAGCTAATGCAATCCACCGGCGACGGTAATTGGGAAATGATTAACAGGGCTGCGTTTTCCACCAGCCCCGATTCCGAAGGCGAGCAATATGAGACAGTTGAATTGGAATCCGGCGACAAATGCCATATCTCATCGGAAACAAAAGTGCTTGAGGACTTCTGGGTGATTCTCCACAAGTATAGAAATGCGAGTCTTGTTTCGTTCAACGGCCGTAATTTTGATGCACCTTGCCTTATGCTTCGTTCCGCGCTGCACAGGATTAAACCCTCGAGGGACCTGATGGCCGGCACAAAATTCAACTACCCGAAGCATGTTGACCTGATAGACGAGCTTACTTTTTTTCAGGGCGGCTTCTATGGCGCTACCAAGCGGTATAATTTCGATTTCTATACCAGAGCATTCGGGATTACATCGCCCAAATCCGAAGGCGTTGACGGGTCGATGGTCGGCCAGATGTTCAACGAGGGCAAGATAAAGGAAATCTCGGAGTATTGCCTCCGGGACATTACGGCCACATGGGAATTATTTCTAATTTGGCATAAATACCTTAGGGGATAATAGTTTATAATTGAGATGTCGGTTGCTGGGCGCTGGTTAGTTACGTTAAAGAATAAGATAAATAGCCACGAACTTTAGCTCATGGCAAAAAAGAACGTGAACTTTTGTATTTGGCTTTAGCCATGAATGCTGGCCGCTGGACGTTAGTCGCTGGGTCGCTAAGAAGTCATTCTGAACTTGTTTCAGAATCTATTTTTTAGGCATTGGCATGGCAAGTCGTCATTAAATAAGATATTCTCCCTTCGAGCGGAGATTTAGAGGTATGTTTACGAATTGAAAATTGAACCTTCGGAGAGGATTGGATGCTTCGTTGCGAGTTCTTCGGAATGTCTTTTGGCTGGAGAATGTTGATTGTTTTTAGTTGTTTTGAGATGAATCTGATAATTTGCAAATTACAACCACATACTTTGACGTTGTTATTTTGTGACGTAATTATTAACTGATAACTAATAACCTCTTGTTTTATAGTATGAAATACGAAGAAGAACATATTAAATATTTATTGAAATGTGAAAAAGCAATAATAGATCCTCCCCAAAAGGATTATAAGAAAGACAGAGGGCATTATAAAAAGAATTTCAAAATGGAATCTATTGACGACAAATATTTGTTCAGAGGTTTTATTAGGTATAATCAAAAGTTTATTGAACTTCTCTGTTGGCCTTGATTATAGTCCGAAAGAAGAGAAAGGTACGATTTGTTTATTAAGATGCAATGGCCCTGGCGGGAACCTGCAAATACCACATCATTCGAGTTTTCACATTCATTTAGCTACAGCCAAAACAATAAATGCAGGTTTAAAACCCGAAAGTAACATTGAGCCAACAGATGAGTATGCAACTTTAGAACAGGCAATTCAATATTTTATTAAAACAATACATTTATTAACAAGTGATTGCGTAAAGTATTTTCCGGAAAAACCATTAGAATTGTTTGAAAGCTATGAATGAAATCCTTAAACATATTAACAGAAGTTTTAATAATAAGATAAATATTAGGGAAAAGAGGCCGGGCATTTA
Source organism: Bacteroidota bacterium (assembly GCA_024278075.1). Lineage (GTDB taxonomy): Bacteria > Bacteroidota > Ignavibacteria > Kapaibacteriales > UBA2268 > JAJRTW01. The sequence goes on from JAJRTW010000272.1 coordinate 4,534, forward strand.
TCAACTGATTCTTCCCATTTTTCATGAAGATGGGGATATGATCGATCTTTTTATTGAACAAGAAGATGGTAAGATATATAGACTTAGCGATTATGGCATGACAATAATGAGGTTGTCTTATTCTTATGAAATAGATACAATCAGAAAGGAATCAATTCTTCAAAAAATAATATCTGAAAATCTATTAAGCGAGGAAAATGGCAATATATATTACTACACAAAACCTGAAAGCCTTTACAGCGACATATTGCATGTGTGTCAGTCTTATATGAAAATTGGAAGTATGCGTTATTTTAAGCGTGAAGTAATTGAAAGCCTGTTTTACGAAATGCTTGATGAATTCATTCAAAGGGATTTAGTTGATTTTAAGCCCCAACAAAACGTTTTACCTATACCGGAAAGGGACGATTTGGAAGCAGATTATAAGTTCACTCCAAATGGACGACCCGTTTATTTGTTTGGTGTGAAAGATATATCAAAGGCAAGATTGACGACAATAAGCTGTCTCGAATACCAAAGAGCTGATCTAAGATTCAGCAGCTTGATAGTACATTCTGATTTCGATAAACTACCCAAAAAGGATAGAAGCAGATTGACAAATGCATGTGATAAACAATTCACTACATTAGATGACTTCAAGTCAAATAGTCGAAAATACCTTGAACGTGAAAGCAGATAATCGCCATAGTTCAAGTCCTTTGCAGGCTTACGAATAAAATTTCCTATCTGGAAAAGAGGGATTTAGAGGTATGTTTACGAATTGAAACCCGCTTATCGCTGCTTCTCGCTAAAGCTGCTGTCAAGCATATTAAACTCATTGAATATCAGCCTTTTTGAGCCGTATATGCTTAGAAATACGTTAATTACACTGCCGGCGAAAATCCCGATTATAATAATAATTTGATATTTAATAGCGGTTTCGGGGCTGTTGCCGCCCAGGATTTGCCCCGTCATCATCCCCGGCAGCCAGATAAGGCCGATCGATGCCGTATTGGCTATGAACGGGTTGAAGGCTTCTTTTAAGGCATTGGAAATAAACGGAAACAGTGCCTCATTCTGGCTGGCTCCACTCATCAGGCTGTATTTATACCTTTCCTCGTCCCTGGCCAGTGAACTATAAAATGCCCTGATCCCGATTATAGCACTGCCCAGGCAATTCCCAATCAGCATCCCCGCAATCGGGATAATATACCTTGCATTAAAGAAGCTGTCGGTGCCGATTACAATGAAAGCGAATACACAGCCATTTATCATTACGCTGACGATGATGGCACTTAAGATTGGGATAAAGAAAAACCTTTGCTTCAATTCACTGCGGCTAACAATCGTAAATGCAGCTGCAACTGCCATGACGGCTACCCACAGCAGGTTAATTACTATTGAGTTAATTTCAAATATGTACTTCAAATACAACCCGATTAATGCTAATTGGACTCCCATGCGCAGGAAAGCAAAAGCCGTACTTTTCACCAGCCCAGTTTTATATTTAAGCAGGATAGCAATTGGAATAATGAGTAATAGCGAACCAAGAAGGAGGCCCGTCCAGGATATGTCGATACTGTTCATTGTTTTATGTCAACCTTATTATGGCGTGTCGGTTGAATTGTCATCCTGAATTTATTTCAGGATCCAAATACCGCATGAATACTGGTTTATAGATTAGCTCGCCACAAGTGGCTTCGCTGCTACTTCGTGGTCTGTAACGAGTTCAGAATGACAATCTCTTAGCCTTCTCACACAACCTCGGAATTTGGGAATAAGCAACCTTTAATCGAATAATTACATCAGAGAATCATTGCATATCTAATAAATGCCCGTGTTCACGAAGCCATTTTCTATGAATTTTATAATCCGGCACCATCGTTTCGACTAAAGCCCAGAAGCGTTGAGAATGATTGTGGTGCTTAAGGTGAGCAATTTCATGAGCAATTACATAGTCAATTATGTGCACAGGCGCCAGGGCGAGGTGCCATGAGAAATTAATATTGCCGGCCGAACTGCACGAACCCCATCTTTTGCGGGCGCCGGTTATTCTAATGTTCTTAAACACCAAACCACTTAATTCGGAAAAATATTCGGCACGGGGCATGAAAACCGCCATCGCATTTTGCTTATACCACGCTGCGAAAACTTCAACGCCATAACTAATGAATTCCGGGTCCAGCTTGAAGGTGGTTCCGTCAAATTGCAGCCCGCCCAGATTATCAATTAATTGTAATTTATATTTCCTGCCCACAAAAAGGAATTCCTCGCCGTCGATAAATTGCTTCTCACGCTTTTGGGATGCCGCCAGAAGTGATTCCTTTTTTTTGGCAATAATCCAATCGGCTTTATTATTGATTATCTTTATGATTTCCCTGTATGGAGCTATATGCGGGGCTCGCACGTAAAGGCTGCCGTCCTTTCGAATCTCAAGGGATATGGTCTTTCTTTTCGAGCGTATAAGTTTGTCTATAATTATTTTCATTAAAAGCAATTTACAAAAATTCCTTATGTTCTTTTATCTAAAAATGATAGCTTGCAAAACAAAGAGTCTTGTTGAACATATTCCGTTTGTACGGGCGAACGGCCGTTCGCCCGAACTGTAGCTGCGAAAGCAGGAATCCGGCATTTATGAGCTATTTGATAGATAATAACACACACGTCGACTCTGCTCAGTGTGACAGGAAATATTTCAAAAACAGCCTTGATTCAAAATTGCATCCATAATAGAACAATATAAGGCAAAATGGAGCTTATTACTATGATTATCAATATTTAGCTGCTTTTTAACCGGACACTTATGACTGTAAATACCGAATTTTTCGGAAGTCTCAGAAATAATGAAAATCAATGCCTTCAACAAATAACATATTAAAAAGATTGGAAATTGCCATTAGGAGGAAAATAATTAAGTTCCTTAGTAATAATTCTAATTCTAATCATAATTCCAAAAAAGATTCCGATAGAATTCATATCGAGAAATCCGGCAATTATTTCAGCCTTAATGAAAATTGCAAGATATTGCTTCTTCGGCAGGACAGGATTGGAGATGTCCTAATTTCTACGCCATTTATCAGGATACTGCGAGGCAGATTCCCGGCAGCCCAAATTGATATATTGCTTGGAAATAAGAACTTCGGGGCCAGGCACTGCGTAGAGAAATATGTCAATAACTGCTGGCTGTACAACCGCAAAATATTTCCGTCCTTACTCTTAATCAAGCGATTGCGGAACCAAAGATATGATTTAATCATCGACCTGTTCGACAACGCATCAGCCACTTCTTCGTTATTCATTAAATTAATCAAATCAAATTATAAGCTGGGGATTAGTAAGGAAAATGAATATGTTTATTCACACACAGTAGCCAAACCCGATAAAAATAAATATCATATAGTGGAAAGAACGGCGGCACTATTGAATGCCTTTGGCATCGACCCAAGCCAACAAAGCCTATCGCTGGAATATGAATTCAGCCAACTTGAAATATCTATCGCTAAAGCAAAAATGAAGTCCGGCTGCCTGCTGATCGGCTTTAATTTAGCGGGATCGAGCCGCAGGAAATTCTGGGGCGTTGATAATAATATTGCATTGATAAATAAAATAGCAGAATATATTCCCAAAGCCGAAATAAAGATATTTTCAACTGAAGATTATAGGGACGAACTAAATCATATTTGCTCCAATTCCAATTCCATTCCGTCTCCGAAGGTTAGTTCATTCCATGAATACGCCGCTCTGCTGTCCCAATGCGGCATTATTATTTCGCCCGACACGGCAGCTGTGCATATAGCCGCCGCCGCCGGCATCCCGTGCGTGGCTATTTTCGAGGTGGCGGGCAGTGCTAAAACAGGCAAGCCCTGGGGGCCTTATGGCTCGCCCGGTGAAGTGGTAACCACCAAAAGCCCGGATCTGTCTGGCCTATCGCCAGAGGATGTGTTCGCAGCATTCATTAGAATATATGAGAGTCATTTCCTTACGGAGTCTGAAGGCTGCGAGGAGGTTGAGAGATGAAAATTCTTATTATAAGGCTGGGCAGAATAGGCGATATGATACTGACTACGCCAATGATTAAAGTGATAAAAAGGAATTATCCGAATGCTGAAATCCATTTTATTGCGGGCCGGCAAAACCACCAGGTACTGAAATACCATCCGGACGTTACTAATATATTTGTTCACAAAAAAACACCCCTGAAATTAATTGCAAATATAATTGGTATCCGCAAGAATAATTATGATTTCTACATTGATTCGAAGGACCATCCATCAACGGAAAGCAGTTTATTTGCAAGAATTGTAAGGGCAAGGCTCAAGGTTGGCTTCAATAATAAAGGCAAGAAAATATTTGATATATCTATTCCCGCCGGCAGCAGGCAGAGCCGGATTCATTATATTGACATCTGTATGCAATCGCTTGATTTAGCCGGAATGGAGACTAGCGGCGGCAATGTTCGGCCGGAACTGTTTTTGTCGGGCGATTCGGAAAGATATGCCGTCGAATTTATTAGCCGGTTGCCACAGTTGCGGGTTAATATCGTGCTCAATATTTCGGCCGGCAGCAGCGACAGAATATGGGATAATTCGAAATGGGCGGAAGTTCTGAGCCATGTGGATAGCGATAAGTATAATGTGATACTTCTGTTCGCTCCCGCAGAGAAGGATATTGCCGCCAGCTTGGCGAATCTTTGCCCGCGATTGCACGCCTTCAATTCAATGTCGCTATCGGATGCTTTCGCATTGGTTAAGGCCTGTGATGGTTTAATGACGCCCGACACGGCCCTGGTGCATGCCGCTTCTGCGTTCGACACGCCGCTGCTGGTGCTTTATTCGAGCTCTGATTTTTTCACCAGCAGGTTCTATCCGATGAGCAGCGTTAAAGTAATAGTCCGTTCTGACAAAACCGACAGCAAGATAAATCGGATAGGGCCGAAAGAAGTAATCGAAGCATTCAAGAGGTTTGAGAAATTGCTGATAGCTGATAAGTAGGGTTCCCTCAAAAAGTCGATTAAGGTAAAAATTTTAGTACTTTTGCAATAATAAGGAAAAAACAACTCCCTAAATCCCTCTTTATTAAGGGGGAAATAGTTGAAATTACAACCCCCTAAATCCCCCTTTATTAAGGGGGAAGTGAGCCAGGCGAGCAGGGGGTTGTCAAACTTTCTGCAAGGTTTTCGAGCATAATAAATTATATTCCTTGCACTTTGTTGTTGAATATCTTTTATAACTATCTTACATTATGATTAGTTGATACTTTTTGAGTTCAACCTAAGTAGATAGCAGAGCGAAGAAAACTAATACCTGAACGCTTCGGCTTCGTGCCTCGAAATCCATTCGCTCAGTGACTGTGCATTCCTGTCCTTTTCGGAAAGTACCGGGTTTGCCACCGGCCATTGAATCCCTATGTCTGGATCGTTATACGAAATTGCTGATTCCGCATCTTTATTCCAGACGGCGGTGCATTTATATTGCATCTCCATCGTATCGCTAATCGAGCAAAAGCCATTTGCAAAACCCGGCGGCACCCATAGGATATGTTTGTTATCGGCCGAAATTTCCGTGCCGAACCATTGGCCAAACGTAGGCGACCCGGGCCGGATGTCCACTTCGGCAACGAAGGCCGACCCAACAGTGACTCTAATAAGTTTGCCCATTGGCTTGTCCCATTGGAAGTGCATCCCGCGCAGCACTCCGAAAACGGAACGTGAATGGTTGTCCTGAACAAAACCGGTGGGCAGGCCCAACTTTTCGAACTCATCCTGGCGGTAGCTTTCCAAGAAGAACCCTCTTTCGTCTTCAAAAACTTTCGGCCTGAATAAAATCAACCCGTTTAATTCTCTGCCAATTATTTCCAGTCCCACGAATATTCCATAATAATTATTAATTTCGGAAAATTAAAGAAGTTGCTCTAATTATAAAGTTTCAACAGCTTACATAACCGTAGGGAATGGTTCCAAACCATCCCGGGCAGGCATCTCAACCATTATTGTTCTGCCAGTTGTTACAACTGGCGATACAAAAGCTGTCCCCATTTGTCAGTTGTAACAATTGACAGAACGTTAAAAGAACATGCCCAAACATTTCCAATAAATACGAACCCTTTTAGCAAAAAAGTCAGGAATAATGAGGTTATATCAATTCCTAATTGAATTGAAACAAATAATTTACATAACTCTTTATTAACTATACCTTTAAGCGTATAGTTAATTACGATTTCAAGTAAAATATGATATTATTCCTGTTCCTTGTCCTTAGTGTCGGTTTTGATGAAGACCCGCAGCAGTTGTTCCACTTCTTTGGAGCTTCCCAAATCACCATTCATAAGCAGGTTCCTGCCGGCGGACAGAGTTCTGTCCTGATCGGTTTCATCTTCCTGCCGGGCATACATCAACGTAAAGGCATATATGATAAGCAATGAGAATTCGAGTCCGAGGGCAAACAAAACCAGTGATGGCTGAGCTGCGGGTATAAACTTCAGCCCGCGCAAACCAATAATGATTATTAGAACTGCAGCCCCAATATACACAAAGCCCAGGACACCATTACTGTAGATTACGGTGAAGTAAAACCGCATGTACATGCTAAAACCGTTATGTAAGCGAAATATTCTGCCAAGCATAGATGAGTGCTGCCAAATCAAAGCACGATGCAGGGCTTTGATATCTTCGAGGGACATCCCCCATAATTCAACAAAATCGTGCAGGTCTCTCATGTCGGCATTCAGCAGCGAGTCAACGATTTCACGCTTTTCATCCTCGCCGTGATAGCCGTATTTCGCAAGGCAAATCCGGTCGAGCACTATTGCTATCTCACGCTCAATCTTTTGACGCATTAGCCCTATATTCTTCGGGATAAGCCCGGACAAGAACACAGACATTCCCAGGCCAATCGTAACAGCCGGAATTATCAGCGATAAAAAAGGATTGAACCAATAGCGGGCTTCCTGAGGTGTTTTCGTATATATATCTACCGCCCATGCAAACAGATAGGACGTTTCCCTTTCGGCTCCTTTGATTTCAATACTGTAGTCCACCAGCTCTCCGCCGAAGTAAACTTTGCCATTAAGAAATTTGGTAAAGACAAATTCCAAAAAGGGCGGCACCACGACAAATGTGAGTATAAAACCCGCAAGGAAAATAATTATATATACTACCACTTGCGTAGTGTTATGCTGGGCAAGGTCAAAATAAGAGCCTTCTTCATACTTTGTAGCCATATTGCTCCGATGGATTATTAATCAACCTGATAAATCTAACAAGAACTATGCCGCCAATAATTTCGAGTGGGATAATTATTGTCAGGGTTATGGTATCACAAGTTCCAATCGATAAGATTATTAATGTAAGATCAGCAGTGTCCGGTTAGAAAGCGGCAAAATGGTTTGAAACATAGCTATATGGTTTGTTTTGTCCCATAATCTACTGGGTTAGATGCAATGTTCTTGTTCTGCCATTTGTTGCAACTGGTAATTTAAGAACTGTCGTCTTTCGTCGGTTGTAACAACTGCCGGAACATTATAATGTGTCATTCCGGACACCTTCCGGAATCCTAATCAAATCGAAACCCCCGGCATCTACGGAACAATAGTTCCTTCGACGCCACCCCCTTTGAAAAATGGGGTTTTAAAGTATCAACAGATCGGACATATTTTATAATGACTTGAAAAATAAAGCACTTACGAAATGTCATCCTGAGTCCTTCGACATAGTTTATCCTGAGTCAGGCCGGAGGGCTCGGGATAGACTGCCGAAGGGCGGCAATGACACGTGGCAGTTCATGTTGGTTGTATTCAGCAAGACTCTCGTTTTTTTAACCGGACAGTAATGATGTAAGATACATAATTAGATAAATCAATCCAAGCGATGATATAAGCAATATTTTTATTATCTTTGATTATTAATCAAATTTTTATTCTTTTTGTGATGAAATTCAATTAAGCAACCGGAATCAACCGATATGATTTATTTAAATAATTCTGCCACAAGCTATCCGAAACCCAGGCAAGTAATCGATGCGGTTGTCGACTATATTAATAAGCCGCCAAGCCACGGAACAAGATCCGGACTTGAAAGTGGCGCCGGAGATGTTATTGCCCAATGCCGTGAAAAACTTGCCAAACTATTTAATACCGACAATTCTGATCAAATTGTCTTCACATCGGGCAGCACCGAATCTCTGAATCTTGTTATAAGCGGCCTAAGCCTGAAGGGTGCCCATGTTGTTTCTACCGTAATTGACCATAATTCCGTCATTAGGCCGCTGATGGCAAAGAAAAATGCTGGCGAGATTGAGGTTGATTTTGTCGAGTGCGATTCGAAGGGTTATGTAGAGCCGTCTAAGATTGCCGCTGCTGTCCGGAAGAATACGGCGGCAATTGTGGTTAATCACTGTTCGAACGTTACCGGTTCGATTCTGGATATAAAGAAGATTGCCGGCATTGCCCATGATGCAGGCATCGCTCATAATAACGATTGCGTCCTGTTGGTGGATGCGTCCCAATCCGCCGGTGTATTGCCAATAGATGTTGCGGATTCGGGTATTGACTATATGGCATTCACAGGCCATAAGAATTTATTTGGCCTGCAGGGCAGCGGTGGCTTGTATATGAAGAAGCCTTTGTCGATTAATCCCTTGAAAGTTGGCGGGACGGGGACTAAAAGCGATGTGCTGACCCAGCCCTTCGAGATGCCGGTATATTATGAGGCTGGCACAAGGAACCAGGCTGGAATTGCAGCAATTAACGCTGGCGTTGGGTTCCTCCTTGAAACAGGTGTGTGGAACATCAATAGGCATAAAATCGAAATCGTTACAAGGATGATCGATGAACTCCGGGATGAGCCGCGAATAAAAATATACACCACAATTGAGAACAACAGCTTGTCGAATTTCACTTTCAATATAGACGGAATGGTTCCGGAGGAGGTGAACTATATCCTTGAAAGCTCGTATGATATACACGTTCGCTCCGGGATTCACTGCGCCCCGCTAATGCTGAAATATATTGGGGCGCACCCGTGGGGAACTGTTCGCGCCAGCCCATCTTTATTCACTACGGCCGAAGAAACGGATAAGTTCATATCAGCTGTTAGGGAAATTGCACGAACTTTTCCGGAAGTCTCTATTTGATTGGCCCGGTTATTCCTGGTGTTATAGTTCAACCAATGTATGTGTAGTGGCAGGTTCGCAACCTGCCTGAATTTATGTTCTGCCAGTTGTAACAACCGGCGATATACAAACTGCCGCCATTTGTCAGTTGTAACAACTGACAGAACGTTGGAAATTAATTTATTGTGAGATGACGCACTAGTGTAATATCCCTTTGAAAAGGTAATATATATTGCTATATTTGCAACATGGCAAGAAAATCAAAAGCAATACCAATAAGCAAACAGCAGAAACAAGAATTATTAATCTGGAGTCGTTCGCAAAA
>JAJRTW010000273.1 GCA_024278075.1 Bacteroidota bacterium
ATCGGGGTCCGGTATGACATGCTTTAGTATTATATTTCGCTAATTTCAAAATTGCATCCACTATAGCACAATATAGACCAAAATGGTGCTGAATACTGCGATTATCACAAATTGGCTGTATTTTTTACCGGACACTTGTGACGATAAAACAATAAAGCATCCATAGAAAATAATTATTCACCAACTCGTAGAATCGACAATGCTATATGTATCCAAAAGAATGACTTTCTCATCCTCTCACCGCCTTTTCAACCCGGAGTTCAGTGATGAAAAAAACGTTGCCGTTTTCGATAAGTGCAATAATCCGAACGGCCATGGCCATAATTACACAATAGAAGTAACTGTCGCCGGGCGGCCGAATCCGGAAACAGGCTATGTAATTGATTTGAAAAAGTTAAAAATGATAATCGGCAAAGAAATAATCTCTAAAGTTGACCACAAGCATTTGAACCATGATGTGGATTTCCTGAGCGGGATTATTCCGACCGCCGAAAATCTAACAGTTGTTTTTTGGCGGATACTATCGGCGGCGATTACCGAAGGCGAGCTTTATCGAATAAAATTATACGAAAATGAGAATAGTTTTGTTGAATATCATGGCGAAAAGACTGAAATTACAGTTTTCAAATGAATTTGATTTAGGATATATTTTGATTTGGTATATATTATGATAAATAAAGAAAATGATATAGAGGCTCGGGATGAATATCCCGGATTCAATCAGGACAACAACGAATTATTCGATGCAAATGGGAATTTCCCGATAACCGAGAAACAACGCAACGAAATGATAGTGAAACTCGAGGGGAAAGTAGCTGAAATGATGAACATTCTTCGAATATCGAGGAACGACCCAAACAGCACTCATACTCCGGGCCGGATTGCTAGGATGTATGTTAATGAGCTTCTTTCCGGCAGGTTCACACCCGCTCCGGAATTGACCGTATTCCCAAACAGAAAAAATGTGGACGAACTGATTATCAGCAAAGGGATAGAGATTATGTCCCTGTGTTCGCATCATTGGCAGCCTATTTCGGGGGAATGTGCCATTGGTTACATTCCGGACAGGAAGCTGATCGGGCTGTCGAAACTGTCGAGGATTGCCGAATGGTTTGCCAGGAGGGGGCAGATACAGGAAGAACTCGGCGAGCAGATAGCTGATTATTTGGAAGATTTGCTGAAACCCAAAGCGCTTGGCGTTGTCATCAAGGCAAGGCACTATTGTATGATTGCCCGCGGTGTCAGGGGGTCGGAGGCAAATTCGCTTATGGTTACTTCCGTTATGAGGGGCTTGCTTCTGGATGAATTCAACCTAAGAAATGAATTTCTAAAGCTAATTGAGTAAATGGCTGAAACTGATTAACTTTTAGAATTTGAAAATTAGAAATTGAACAATAATTGAGAACTAATTAGAAATTGAAAACGTATCCCGATTTATCGTTTGAGCAAAAGCATTGGATGAAATATGATATTATTGCAGGAATCGACGAAGCCGGCAGAGGGCCTTTGGCTGGCCCGGTTTCGGCTGCTGCCGTTGTGTTGCCACGGGATTTTGCTTCCAATGGAGCCATTTCCAATGGAGCCATTTCGTTTGGGTCAATCAATGATTCAAAAAAACTATCACCGCAAAAAAGAGAAGCTGTCGCTGAATTCATAAGGGAAAATGCTTTGGATTTTGCAGTTTCGATGGTTGGGAATAAGGAAATTGACGACGGCGATATATTGAAATCGACTATGTCCGCCATGGAAAAAGCTGTGAGAAACTTAAGCATAAAGCCGGATTTTTTGTTGATTGACGGCAATTATTATTCGAATAAAGGGTATGAGTTCGAAGCAGTAGTAAAGGGCGATGCGAAATCGCTGTCGATAGCCGCAGCATCGATACTGGCAAAAGTGGCACGCGACCGTTGGATGGCCGAAGTGGCCCATTGGGAATATCCCGAGTATGGGTTTGCTTCTCACAAAGGATATGGAACCAAATTGCATATTGAAAAAATCAAATTTTACGGCCCTTGCCCTTATCACAGGATGACTTTTTTGACCCGAATATTGCGGAATGATATTTAATCCCACATTGTGGGTTTAATACCCCGCTGCTTGCGGCGATTATTAAATTCTGTTAAACATTGATACCCCGCTGCTTGCGGCGGGTTAGTTCATTAGAAAGACAATATGAAATTAACTGGCAGGATATTACCACTTTTAACTTTCATATCAATCACAGTTTGGTTGATAGACTCTGCAATGGAAACAGCCTTCTTCTTCGATAAATCCTTTGCCGATGCCGTATTTAATGTTAACATCCACGAAGCATTTACAAGATTGGTTATCATAGTAATCGTCAATTGGATTGCTGTCATAGCCTATGTTGCCCGGTTAAAGAAATTGCAGATAGGCATAGCCTTATCTAAAAAAGAAGAAATTTTCGAATTTGCCATCAAGGGTTCCAACTTGTGTATATGGGACTGGGATATAGAAAATGATACTATCGGTTTTGATTCGAATCAATTGCAGAACTTAGGCTTTGATGCGGAATTCGGCCTTTTGAATTACAAAACATGGCTGAACATGATTCATAAGAACGACCGGGATAGAGTCCGGGCATTGGTAGAATTACAATTAAAAGGCAAATCGGAATACTTCTACGCAGAAATCAGATTCCACTTTTCGCCCGAACTGCCCGTATGGGTTGGGCTTCGGGGAAAAACAATCGAAAAAAGAAGGGGAAAGCCTTCGAGATTGGTAGGAGTTTTGTCCGATATTTCGGAAAGAAAGGGAAATGAAGTTTTGCTGCAAAAGCAGAAAAATGACCTCCAAACGATTATCGATACGGTTCCGGCGCTGATATATTATAAAGACAGCAGTGGCAGATTTATTAATGTCAACCAATCATTCGAGAATGCCACAGGTTTTTCCAGGGAAACCTGGATAGGCAAATCTATCAGGGATTTCTATCCGGGACTCAATACTAAGGTGGATGCCGAGGACCGCGAAGTTCTGATTAACGGCAAGCACTTAAGAAATATAATTGAGAATTTTGTTAATCCCGAAGGTAAATTAATTTGGCTGCAAACAGATAAAATACCATATATAAATGAACAAGGCGATATAGTCGGGATTATTGGCCTATCGCTTGACATTACCGAAAAAATTAACGCCGACAAAGCCATCAAAGACCGCGACAGCAGAATTAAAGCCGTCTTCAATAATTCCTCGGTTGGCATTTGCGTATTAAAGGATGGCCAGTATTTTATCCAGGTTAATCATTTATTGGCTGATCTGTTTGGCTATGACATTGATGAAATGCTCGAGCTTAATTTGTATGATATTGCATTTTCCGATGATATTGAGCAAATAAAAGATCAAATTGCTGCTCTTATCAACAATACCAGGCAATTCATCAGGCTTGAAAAAAGATTTATTAAAAAGGATAAACAAATTATTTGGGTGGATTTATCGATTTCAAAGGTAATGAATGCTGAAGAAAGTGATTTGCTTATTGGTGTAATTGTTGATGATACCGAAAGGCACATTGCTCAGGATAGATTAAAGAAAAATGAGAGCCAGCTGAAATTAGCTTTGGAATCAGCCAACGAAGGACTTTGGGATTGGAATATTATTAATAAAGAGATATATCTAAGCCCGAGATTTTACACTATGCTGGGCTATGAGCCAGAGGAAAGTATTCAGAAGATAGAGCATCTTGCCACTTTGCTGCACCCAGAGGAAGAGAGAATTCAGAGAAAGTTTGCAGACCATATAAAGAACAGAAAAACAGGCACTTTAGAGGTTGAGTTAAGGCTGCGGGCAAGGTCTACTCTTTGGCATTGGGTATTGTCGAAGGGCAAGGTGGTGGAATGGGGCGAAGACGGCAAGGCCAGTAGAATGATCGGGACCGTAGTGGACATCACAGATTTGAAGCTAACCGAAGAAGCCCTGCGATATAGCGAAAGGCAATTACGGCTTGTGATTCAGAATATGCCGGTTATGATGAGCGCCATCGACGAGAAGAATTTATTCCTGGTGTGGAACCGCGAATGTGTGCGGGTGTCGGGGTATACCGCCGAAGAAATAGTTGGGAATCCGAGGGCGCTTATTTCTATATGCCCGGAGAATGAATATAGGAAGAAAATTATTAATAATCTGATAAGGCTCGGAAATAATTATCGTAACTTTGAGATTGAAATTACTTGCAAAAATGGTGATAATAGGATAATTTCACTGCTGAATATTTCGGCTGACTTCCCGATTCCGAACTGGAAATCATGGATGATTGGCGTGGATATTACCGAGAGGTCAAGGGCAGAAAAATTAATAAAAGACGAGAGATCGCAGCTTGCTCAGCATGTGGCCCAAAGAACTGCCGAACTTCGCCATGTAAATTCGGAACTGTCGAAGGCATTGACTTCCAAGGATGAATTCCTTACGACGATGAGCCATGAATTGAGAACGCCTTTGAATGCTGTGTTGGGCCTTTCGGAGGCATTGCTGGAGGAAGTGCTCGGCACACTTACCAAAGAGCAAATCAAAGCCCTGAACACGATTGAGGAAAGCGGACGCCACCTGCTATCGTTAATAAACGACATATTGGACCTGTCTAAAATTGGTGCCAGCAAATTAGAGCTTAATTTCGAATCGATTTCTTTGGAATTGGTATGCCAGTCGAGCATTCAATTTGTCAGCCAGATGGCATTGAATAAAAATATTAATATTAGTTTCGATATTGATAAAAAGATATCTTTAATTCATGCCGACCAAAGAAGACTGAAGCAAATAATTGTTAATTTGCTTTCGAATGCAGTTAAATTTACTCAGGACGGCGGCGATGTAGGGCTTGAAGTCACAGGCGATACGGCAAATGACCTTATTAATATAATTGTTCGGGACACCGGGATAGGTATCCCCCGGGAGAAATACGAAAGTTTGTTCCACCCTTTTGTCCAGCTTGACAGCAGCCTCTCCAGGGGATACCAGGGAACAGGCCTCGGGCTTGCCCTGGTGCTCAGGTTGACCGAATTCCATGGCGGCGGTGTGAATTTCAAGAGTGAAGTTGGCATTGGCAGCACTTTTACAGTTGTGCTGCCCTGGAAAAAACCGAAAATTGGGGCAATCTCCGACAGAGATTATTTATATAATTATAAATCATTAAAAATCGAAGAGTCCACCGGCTCGAACAGTGTGAAGATCGAGAATATGAAACAACCTGTGGTTTTGCTCACCGAAGACGACCCGGGCTGCATTCAACCGATAGAAATTTATTTGTTAAAAAAGGGATTTGCAGTTCACATAGCCCGAAACGGCATCGACGCATTGAATATGATAGATACCATTAGGCCAGATATTATATTAATGGATATATTGATGCCCAAGATGGACGGCTACGAAACCATCAGGAATATTAGGCAAAAGGATGAATACAAATTCACCCCGATAATTGCCATAACGGCACTTGCAATGCTTGGCGATAGGGAGAAATGTATCGAAGCCGGGGCAAATGATTATTTATCCAAACCGATAAGCTTAAATGAAATGCTGAAGAAGATCAGTAGTTTTCTGCCGGTTTAGGCCGTTAGCGATATTTTCAATAGCCACGTGCTTTAGCTCGTGGAAAAAATGAATGAATACACAACAGCCATCACCCAATTATAAACAATATATTGCAATCTGAGAAAAAAAAGAGAAGTGCGCAAAAGTTATGAAATCAACACTAACGGCCAACAGCCTGAATTCCATGCAGTTATACTAATTAATTTGCAAAATAATATGCCCAAAAGAAGTAAAATACTAATAGTTGACGATGCACCGGCCGGGCGGCAAACATTGGAAACTTTGTTACTGTCGAAAAATTATCAGATCCACTTTGCGGAAGATGGCACAACGGCACTTGCAAAGGCCGGCGAGATAATCCCCGACCTGATATTATTAGACGTAATGATGCCGGATATGGATGGATTCGAAGTATGCAGGCGGCTGCGTGTGAATTCCGAGTTGGCGGAAGTTCCGATAGTCATGGTTACTGTGCTGGACAACAAGGAATCCAGAATTAGGGGCCTGGAGGCAGGAGCCGACGATTTTATCACAAAGCCATTTGATAAGGAAGAGCTTCGGGCAAGAGTCAGTACGATTCTAAGGCTCAACAGGTATAGAATGATGCAGGCCGAGCGTGCAAAGTTCGACTGGGCGGTGGAGAATTCCGAGGAGGGCTACCTTATGATTAACGATTCGGATCAAATATCGTATATGAACCCACAGGCTAAAGTATATTTTAATCTCACAAAGGATGCTTTCGGTTCCGATAATTCAAACAACCATAATTCAGGTTGCGATAATTTGAAATTCAAAGATATGGCAGCCAAATTTTATATTTGCGAGCCGGAGAAGAATTGGGAGCAGTGGCCGCCGGCCAGCTCCGAGTCGGCGTCAATAAGTCGCTATCTTGTCCGGCAGGAAACGACAAAATCTCAGGCTTTATGGCTTCAGGTCAATTACCTTGAATCGCCTGCCGGAGTAATTGCACAGCATCTTATCAGACTGAAAGATGTTACTGCCGAATTGAGCAATCAAAGAAATATCAGAACATTCCAGGCAATGGTTTCGCATAAAATGAGAACTCCGCTTGCCACATTGATTTATAGTTTTGAGGATATTAACCGTGTGGCCAGAAAAGAAGCTTCCGGCGAATTATTAGGAGCTATTGACAGAACAAAGAGTGAACTGATTAAGCTGAAGGATGAAATTGACGACATCTTTCAATACGTAAACTCCAATAAAATTGCCACTTACGGTGGCGGTTTCAAATTTTCGAGATTGGGAAAAATTATTGCCAGCCTTAAATCTGATTTTAATATTAATTATATTTCATCTAATATAAGCTCGGATGTTTTGGAACTATCAACGCCATTATCAGAAATGTCAATTAAATGGATATTGATTGAAATACTGGAAAATTCAGTTAAATTTCACCCCGCAAATAGGCCAAATGTTGAAATAACCGGATTCCTGAACCATGATGATAAAGTCGTATTAAGAATAGTGGATGACGGAGCAAGCATTCCCATGGAGCAGATGGAGAAAGTTTGGTCGCCATATTATCAAGTGGAAAAGCACTTTACCGGCCAGGTGCCCGGGATGGGCCTGGGGCTGTCTGTGGTTGAATCCTTGATGTGGGAAGCGGGGGGGAAGTGCAACATCTACAATCGCGACGGCCACACCGGAATAATTGTCGAACTGGTTATGCCTGTTGAAAGGTAATAGTATTCAATTAGCCGATTAATTATGTTTATTATTAATTAGTTAAGAGATTTATTTGAATTTTATTTTATGGCATATCGTATATGCTCTTGAAAATTATAATAGATAGCTTGTGGTAGTTTAAATAAAGTGAAATGAAATTCCTATGTTTCTGTGTATCGGTTATTTTTTTTATTAATTTAGAATAGGTTCGTTGGCTTGATTTGCAAAGAAACTCTGCTTGGAGGCGATTTTGAATATTTATTTTGAGAAAATAAGGATTATTAACCCATATCAGGAAATAGATGCGCAATTTGACTTATGGATTAAAAATGGCAGGATTATGCATTTATCTCCGGATTCGGCCAAAACAGATGAAGATACGAGAATTGTCAATGCGGAGAGTTTAGTTTGCTCGCCTGGGTTGTTCGACATGCACGTCCATTTTCGCGAGCCGGGATTCGAGCATAAAGAGACAACGCTGACCGGTGCGGAATCAGCCGCCAACGGTGGATTCACGGGGGTCGTCTGTATGCCAAACACCGAACCGGCTATAGACAATGTTCCGGTTTGCGAATACATTGCCAACAGGGCGAAAGGAAATTTAGTTGATGTGTTTATTGCCGGAGCCATTACGATGGGGAGGAAGGGCGAGAGAATTTCCCCGATGCTCGAGCTTTTGGAATCAGGTGTTGTTTATTTCACAGATGACGGAACCTGCATAACAAAATCCGAGGTGATGCGCCGGGCCTTTGACTATGCCGCCACCAAGGACATTTTGCTTGCCCAGCATTGCGAGGAGCATTCGCTAACCGACAATTTTGCAATGGATGAATCGGCGCTTTCATACAAATTAGGCCTCAAGGGCTATCCGACTGTAGCCGAGGAGATTATCGTCTCTCGTGACATCAGGCTTGCTGAATATTGCGGCAACAGGCGTATACATTTTTCGCATGTAAGTTCCGCCGGGTCTGTCGAGTTAATTCGAACTGCTAAAAGCAAGGGCCTAAGGGTTTCCTGCGAGGTGACTCCTCATCATTTTACATTACCGAACAGCCTGCTCGATTCTTATGACCCGAACCTTAAGATGAACCCACCGCTAAGGTCGGACCAAGACATTAATGCCGCTATTGAGGGGCTGAAAGACGGAACTATTGATTGCATTGCCACAGATCATGCCCCGCATTCGCTGCATGAGAAAGAAGTGGAATACGAAAAAGCGCCTTATGGAGTGGTTGGGCTGGAGACATCGCTTGGATTGTCATTAACATATCTATATCACAAAAAAGTTTTGTCCCTAAGGGAAATAATTGAGAAGATGTCTGTTAATCCGAGAAGGCTGTTGCAGATGGACGATATTGTATTTGACATTGGCTCGGAGGCGAACATAACGATCTTTGGCCTCGATGAAGAATGGCTGGTGAATAAATCAAATTTTAAAAGCAAATCATTGAATACGCCGTTTGTTGGCATGAAATTAAAGGGAAAACCAGTATTTACATTTAATAATGGGCTGGTGCATGAATCGGAATTGTAATGCTATCGTTAGTATGTCGTTAGCTAAATCCATATATTATAGCAAACATAAATGAAAATAATAATTATGATTTTTTTTATTACTTAATAAATATTTATATGTTTGTAAACCCATTATCGGAGGTTTACTGTGCCAAAAGAAACATCGTTAGAGAAAACATCAGGCAAAGCCAAACCTGAGAACCAGGTGATGAAGGATATGATGACAAAGGAAATCCTGAAAAAGATTCAGGACAAGATTGCCGAAGATGATACTTCGGTACTGTCCGCTCTCAAATTGCTATTGGCTCAAGACAAGGACAAATGAATTATCAATGGTCACAAGTGTCCGGTTAAAATACAGCCAATTAGTGATAATCGCTGCAATAAGCACCTTTTTGGCCTATATTGTGCTGTTTTGGATACACTTTTGAAATTAGAGAAAAAAACGTTAAATGAAGTCATTCAGAGCGTAGCCACTTGTGGCGTAGCGAAGAATCCATCTTAATACTGGCAAAAACCCTATAAACACCGGATCCTTCGACTGTGTTTATCCTGAGTCCTTCGACATAGTTTATCCTGAGCCAGGCCGAAAGGCTCAGGATAGACTGCTGAAGGGCTCGGGATGACAGGACGTATTTACAAGCATATATTTGGAGCGACCTATATTTTTTACCGGACACTAATGATCGATGGTATATATCAATATTAATTAATAGATTGTGCATTATAATCTACATTATGTAAACTAAATTATCTCTGGCTTTTGATACTGAATTATCCCTTATACAGATTTATCTGAATATATTGATACTACGGATAATGATTGATTCGAATATTATTGTATTAATTATAAATATTAGAGCTGTTATGAAAGACAAACTGAACTTACGATTCTCAACCATTGCGGGACTAATTCTAATTGCGGCAATATCGCGATTCATTCCCCACCCCCCGAATTTTACGCCACTGCTGGCAATTGCAATATTCGGCGGTGCGACTTTTTCCGACAAGCGGTATGCTTTCATTGTGCCGATAGCCGCAATGCTTCTAAGCGATCTCTTCCTTTCATTCCACGGAACAATGATAGCAGTGTATCTTTGTTTTATTGCTTCGGTATTCATTGGGTTTGCCCTGCGGCGAAAGAAATCGGCCATGGGAATTGCGGCTGCTTCGCTGCTTGCCTCTGTTTTATTTTTTGTGGTAACTAATTTCAGTGCATGGCTTGTATATCCGATGTATCCGAAGACTTTTGCCGGTTTGATGCTGTCGTATGAAATGGCAATTCCGTTTTTCAGCAATACTGTTTTAAGCGGGTTGATTTATTCGACTGTACTGTTCGGCGGATTCGCTCTGGCTGAGAATCTTAATCCTAAGATTAAATTGCAGAAGATTCGGGCATAGTCCCGAATATTTCAGATTAAATTGCAGAAGATTCAGGGCGTTGTGCAGATATTTCAAAAACAGCGTTCCAATGATTTATTAAACAGCAAACCCCGATTATATCTTACATAACCGGGGTTTTCAAAATCTCTGATTTCAATTATTTCAATACTATTGCTTTTTCTATAATACTATTGCTTTTTGCTCAATACGTTAGAAAACACCGAAATAGCCTTTGAAATAGCCGAAATAACGCCAGTTGTCATCATCACGGGCGGCGCAACTTTTGAATATGCTGTTTTGGCCAGGATCTCAAAAGGCTTGAACATATTAAGCACACTATTGGCTTTTGCCTGTAAATCATTAGTTGCCAAAGAAATCTGCTCGGTAGTCTTATTGGCATTGTCAAGAGTCTCGATTGCCTTAACCTTAACATCGTCGAAATCATCAAGCGTTGTGGATAGCTGTGATTTTAAATCGCTCATTTCATCTAAGGACACCATTATCCTTTCGCGAAGTTTCGAAAAATCCACCAAAGCACTCGAAACATTAATAGAAAGCTCCCTTATCGATTTTACTATTCCCGACAAGGAAACCATAGCAAATATTGCCAGAATAGTGAAGGCTATCAGAGCAATAAAAGCAGAGATTTTCAATGCAAATTCCATACGGCACCAATTAAATTATTTTTTCTTAAATATATCTACTAAATTATTTCATCAATATCATTCGAGGCTGACTTCATTTCCTGCTTAAATGCCTCAGAGCCTGCTTTAGCGGCGTCTTTTACCTGACTAAATTTATCCGTTACATCCTTCGACACATTAGCAGCCTTCCCTTTAGCTTCCGATAGCACACATTCTGCATTTTCTATCAAAACCTGTGCCTGATCTTTGGCCGAATCAATAATACTTTGTGCCCTTATCTTGCTTTCATTAACAGTTGTAGTCACAACCGCCCCAACACCGCCTTCGATATTGGCAAGGTAATCCGATGCTTTATCGTAGACGTCCTGCGATTTCTCGGCCAGGTCCTTTCTGAACTCGACTCCGCTCTTCGGAGCAAGCAACAAAGCCGTTATCGCCCCTACTGCTCCGCCAATTATCGTGCCAAGCATCAATCCCTTGGTATAAGCATAATTTTCATTTGATTTTCCCATCGTAATATCTCCTTATTAAGTTCACCAATTTTCAGGTAAAATAGTTGATTTATTCTGTGATTTCAATATTAATTCTGCAAATTCCCGGACGGCACCTCTCCCCCCTTTTGCCTTGCAGATATAATCTGTTGATTCCTTAATTACCTTAACTGCATCCGATGGGCAGGCACTTACACCGGCCACCCCAATTGCATGCAAGTCATTAATATCATCGCCAATATAAGCAATATTTTCCAAAGCGATGGAATGCTTCTTAGCCAGCTTTTCCAGTGCGGACAGCTTATCTCTACAGCCCAAAACAACATGCCTAATATTAAGCTTTTCAGCTCTGGCACGGGCAATTGGCGAGTTTTCGCTTGTTACAATAGCAGTGTCGATATTGCTTTTATGCAGAAGAGCAATTCCCATGCCATCTCTGGTGGAAAACCGCTTTAATTCCTCGCCGCGTTCGGAATAATACATTGACGAATCGGTTAATGTGCCATCCACGTCCATCACAAGTAATTTCACTTTGATAAGTTTGCTATTAAGT
Organism: Bacteroidota bacterium; assembly: GCA_024278075.1. Lineage (GTDB taxonomy): Bacteria > Bacteroidota > Ignavibacteria > Kapaibacteriales > UBA2268 > JAJRTW01. The sequence continues at coordinate 11,820 of JAJRTW010000273.1, forward strand.
GATTTTGATTGCATATTTGTTTTTATTTGATACCTATTTCGGAATAATTATTAATATAAACAAGCACCCTCTTTTTGTTATTGACGAATAAGACTATTATTCTTTTATCTTTTTTCATCCGGGAATTCGAAATTTGTCGATAATATGCGAATTTATCATTCGGGCATAAAGCGAGTATATTTATTTATTTTATCTATTTGAGACTTCTGAATAATAGACATAATTATCATTACCATAAGAGAAGGGTAAGAGAAAAAACTAAGAAGCTGTCATCCTGAGCGGAGTCGAAGGATACAGTATTCATGAGGGCTTGCGGGTTCTTCGTTTCGCTATGAATGACACTCTTCACACAAACCCTTGTGTAGCAATTACAGCAAAAATCGAATTTTTCAGAAGTCTCTATATATTAATACAGGTGATTAGTTGGAACGAACCAGTGCGGCCGGCATTGATATAGGTACTAATACGATTATGATGGTTATTGGTGAAAAAAGCACTGATGGCAAAGTTGCAATTTTGGCCGATGAACATTCTATTGCCCGCTTGGGGGCTGGTGTGGATTCATCGAAAACAATCCGGCCGGATGCAATTCAAAGAGCCATAGTAATACTCAAATCATACAGGCATCTCCTTGATAAAAACAAAGTTACGCTAATTCGCACGGTTGGCACAAGTGCATTGCGGGATGCCTCGAACCGGTCTTTAGTTGTCGAGCAGCTCTCGAAAGCTATTGGCGGGCGTGTCGAAATTATACCGGGCGAAGAAGAAGCATATTTGAGCTTTGCCGGCACGGTTGAGGACGATGAACTTTCTACGATTATTGACATTGGCGGAGGCAGCACGGAAATAATCACAGGTAGTTGCGGCCGGATTATTTCAAAGCATAGCCTGAATATTGGTGCTGTCAGGCTAACCGAGAGGATATTCACCGGCCACCCCCCCACGGAGAGTGAAATAAATATATTTAAGGAAGAGGTCAAAAGCAGTTTGGGGCAAACATCATCGAATTGCGAACCGGGAAAATTCTATGCCACTGCCGGCACACCAACCACCATCGCCCAAGTGGCACTTGGCATGCAAGAATATGATTTTAATAGAGTTAACGGATATATGCTCAATATATGTATTTTAAATAGAACAATAACTGATTTTGTGGACGCATCGGTTAAAGAAATATCCGAGCGATACTACATCCACCCGAAAAGGGCAGATGTGATTACCGCAGGGGCGCTAATATTAAGAATCGTAATGGAACATTTCAAGATTGACGAAGTCAAAGTAAGTGCCAAAGGGCTAAGGTATGGCGTCTTGCATAGCATATTTAATTAGCTCGGGCCGGAATAGAAGGCATAGTTATTTTTCGCACCGCTTATATCGTCATTGTAATTTCATAAATAAATCGTAATTTCGTAAATGAATTCTATAAGTAATTATAATCACTATTAATCATCCATTGGAGAAACTATGTACTTTTCCGGAAAAATTAAGTCTGTAATTATGTTGGCAATATTTGCCGTAGCTGTAATGGGTTGCGACAGAAAGCAATCATCACCATTATTAGCTGAAAAACTTACCAAAGACAACCTTATTGAAATAGCCGAGAAAATGAAGGATGACCCAAATATCTCGAAAGTTGATATTGATCATTTCATTACTGGTATGGCCCGATTCCAAAAGGACTCTTTGCACGGCAATAATGTGGCTGGGGTAATCCAAAAAGATATAGATGCCCAGAGGTTGGGAAGTGCCCAAAGTGCGATTAATGCTGCAACAAGAATGCAGATTCTTGTTAACCATAGATTTTATTTCGGCGGAACCCAAAAAGCAGAAGCGGAAGGCAATAAATTCTTTGTTCCCGTATTCGATTTTGAAAATTTATCGGATAAAACGCTAACTAATTTTCAGGGGTTGATTAAATATCTTAACAATCAAAACCAATTAGTTAAAGTCCATACCGTTGACGTTTCAAAAGAGTTAGGCCCCGGCGAAAAGGAAAAAATCTCTAACCCCTATCCATTCAATGAGAATAACGAAAGGGACAAGATACTATGGGATGCCGGCGGATCGTTGAAAGTTGTGTGGGAGCCAACAGTGTTGAAATATGACGATGGTACTGTCTTGAGTATGCTGCCAAAGCAGAAATAAATCGATCGATTTATTTTGCACATTAGTATCATACCAATTGTTACAACTGATGATTGAAACTGAGGGCTACAACTGGTAAGGTATTATGCGGGGGTCTACATAGAAGGCTTTTTAACTTGTGAGGTATTAACTCTATAATGCCTCACTTTTTTTTGGCTTGTTTAGAAAATAACAAATAATACGTTTTTCTATTAATAGAATGATTCCGATGAATTAAGAATATTCAATATTTCATTGGAATCATTGCACTTGTCCAGTTCGGCCCTTAGCGAGTCATTATTCATCAGCCGGGATACTTTGCTAAGGATTCTCAAATGGGTGCCAACGTTGTTTTCCATGCCGAGCAGCATAAAAACATACTTGACCGGTTGGCCGTCCAACGAGTCGAAATCAATCGGCTCATCAAGTATCGTCAGAACACCGATGGCATCAATCACGGCATTGGTTTTAGCGTGAGGCAGTGCAATTCCCCTGCCAACGCCGGTTGACATAATTTGTTCTCTTTTAAAAACTTGCTTGGTGGCTTCCTCAAGGTCGGTTATTTTCCCCGTATGATTGGCTATTTGCATCATTTCATTTAACAGACTATCCTTGGATGCCGCCCGATAGTTCAGCTTGATTGAACCTGCCGATAATATTTCCGAAATCTTCATATTCCTCCTTCCCTATGCTTATTATTTCGTACCCACAATGTGGGTTATATGCCATGCAGTTTGCTGCAATTATTAGATTCAGGCTGTTTCCGATGCAACGCCGCTAATGGTGAACCGGAAGAATTATAAAACTACGAAATAATGATGAGCCAATTACCAGAAAAAATCAATCTTCCTTCCACCGGTTGATTAGAATAGAGTATTTCCGGGTGATTGCAATGGCCTGCTCGCGCGAAGTGCTTTCGCCATAAACCTGGAAGGCGCCCTTTTCCTTGGCCGGAAGCAACAGAACGCTATCGCCGCTGCCCAAAAAGAGCTTCACACCTTCGACGAGTTCCCTTTTGTGGCCGGAGCTGTGGTCCATGGCTTTTCTCATAACCGTCCCTTTGGAATCCCATGGGCATGGCACTTCCTCGAGATGTTGGAACTTGCTCGGCAATTGCTCGTCTAATTGAGAGATTATAATTTTGGTCGACGATAGCATTTCCAATATTTTCCCAACCGTGAACATACCGTCGGTGGCATAAAGAAAATCGCTGAAGATATACCCTCCGTATGCCCCGCCAACAAACTTAATCTCCTTATCGCGGGTTGCCTCCATCATTGCCGAATGGGAATTCCTGATGCGGATAATTTCTACATCATACTCTTTTGCAATTTCTTCGATTTCACCATTTGCAACTATCGACACGGCAATTTTATATGGCTCTAAATGGCGGTGGGTCTCAAGGAATAACTTTGTGACAATCGAGAGCAGCCTCATGGGTTTGTACCACACACCGCGTTCATCTATCAATGATATTTTTTCCGCTCCCGACTCCAAACGGAAGCCAAGTTCATAGCCGAGCGATCTCATTATCTTGCCGGTATCATCGAGTTCGGGCTTCTCGATGTGCGGGTCGGGATGGAACCTGCCGGCATCCACATAATCGTGGAGCGACAGAGCCTCTACACCCATATTGCCCAAAATGAACGGGAATATAGTGGAGGCCAGCCCAAAGGAATAGTCCATTAATATCTTGAATTTCCTGTTGCGAATCAGATCATTATTCAAAGAATCCAGGAATCTGTCCACATAAATTTCATTGGTTCTTGCGGGGAAATGGATTTTCCCCATCGAATCGTAATGCGCCCTTTTAATATCTTCGCCGAAAAAGTAACGCTCGATCTTCTGAGTCATCGAAATGGGAATATCCCTGCCGTCATTGCTGAATATAATTATATCGGTATTGCCCGGCACTCTCGGCGAACGCCGCACATGAAAGCCGGCCAGATACATCCCGGTCATTAATTCCTGGCGCGTTTGCGGGATCGACATAGTTTGAAGGTCGTTAATATCCACGCCAACCGACGACAGCCCGGATGAAATGGACCTTTTAATGATCCTGGAAACAAGATCAGGATCGCGGCTGGCCAGGATTTGCGAGTTAGTGCCGATGGTCATGCCGAAAGCAGTTCCGAGCTTTGCCCCGAATTCAGGGTTTATTTCAATATTTGACAGGCCGGTAATTCTTGCATCGGAAAATAATTCCCGAAGCCATTTCTCCTCCTGAACCAGCGATCTGGACAGCGTTGCCCTGTCCTCCACCTGCTTGTTCGGCCATAGCTTTATGTTGGAATTCAATTCGGCATTGCTTCCGATTGTGCAGCCATCGGAGATGAATACATTTTCCGCTATAGTTGCCGATGATTTAATCTGGCAATCATTGCATACCACATCATCAATCAATTCGGCAAAATCGCCGATAGCCGTATTATCCCATATTGTCGTTCCTGATATTTTAGCGGCGTCTCCAATTGTTGACCTATCCCCGATTACAACATCGGACAGCTCGGAGTGTTCGCCAATCGCCACGTTATTTCCGATTACAACGGAGCCTTTCAGCTTTGCCGTTGTGGCGACGGTAGAGTTTTCTCCGATATACACATCCCCCTTTCGAATGCCATTAATCTCCAGGCGGACTTTGCCTTTCAGAGCATCGGACTGGCCGGCCTGATATTCATTCAGATTGCCAACATCGCGCCAGTACCCATCGGCAATATAGCCGAATAATGGCATTTTCTTTTCGAGCATCAAAGGGAAAAGGTCCTTGCTGAAATCAAATTCTTCCTGATACGGAATCAGGCCAAGCACTTCGGGTTCGAGTATATAAATCCCCGTATTGATAGTATCCGAGAAGACCTGCCCCCACGATGGCTTCTCCAGGAAGCGGCTGATTCTTCCGCCTTTGTCTGTCATTACTATTCCGTATTGAAGCGGGGTGGCTACACGAGTGAGCAGCAATGTGGCCTGGGATTTATTTGCAATATGGAAATCGAGAGCTTTGGTCAAATCAAAATCCGTAAGCACATCGCCGCTAATTACAAGGAATCTATCCCCCAATTGCTCGAAGGCGTTTTTTACAGCGCCGGCCGTGCCATAGTCAGCCTTTGCATGTACATAGCTCATGCTAACGCCGAATTTCGAACCATCCTCAAAATAAGATGTTATCTTGTCGGGCTGGAAGTACAATACGGATATTATATCATTAAAATTATGCTTTTTCAGCAAATTAACTATATGCCCCACCATTGGGGTGTTGACCAATGGAACCATTGGCTTGGGTATTGTCATGGTCAAGGGCCGAAGCCTTGTTCCGAATCCGCCTGCCATTATTACTGCTTTATTCATTTTTGTACTCGACATAGTTGCTAACAAATCAAAGCCAATATACACAATTTATTGATTTTGCAATGAGAGTTCAAGTATTTTTATTAATAATTATATATTATTAATTATCTTTTTGCGGTTTATATTTTGAAATTATGTATATTTTTGAAATATGATGAACAATGATTTTTTAATAAACCTAAACCGAACGAGAGGAATATGCCTAAAGCATTAGTTACCGGAGCTACCGGCTTCATCGGCAGCCATATTGCCGATTTATTATTCGAGCGCGGCTATGAAGTGCGATGTATCATTAGGAAAAGCAGCAATCTGCGGTGGCTGGCTGGCAAGCCCTATGAATTAATCGAGGCATCGCTTAACGAACCGGCGTCCCTCGAAAAAGCCGCTGAAGGCGTGGACTTCATTTTCCACTCGGCGGGGCTGACGGCTGCAAAGAATTATGATGAATTCCTGAGGGGGAACAGAGACGGGACGCGAAATCTGCTGGAAGCCGCCAGCAAAGCATCACCGGATTTGCAGAGGTTCCTGTTCGTCAGCAGCCAGACGGCGGCCGGCCCATCGGAATCATTGGAGCATCCAATCGACGAAGAAGCTCCCTGCCGGCCGATTACATCCTATGGGAAAAGCAAGAAAGCCGCCGAGGATGAAGTAGAAAAATTCAGCGATTCGTTTCCGGTTACGATTGTAAGGCCGTCGGCCGTCTACGGGCCGAGGGATACTGCCATTTTCGATGTGTTCAAAGCGGTGAATGCAGGCTTGGGTACATTGATTGGCTTCAAGCCCAAATATGTCAATCTGGTTCATTCCGAGGACCTGGCAAGGGGTATCGTGGATGCTGCCGAATCCGGCAATACTATAGGCAAGACTTATTTCGTTTCGTCGAATGAATTTTATAATTGGCATCAACTGATGGACGTTATGAAGGATGCCTTCGGGAAGAAGAAGTTATTGAAAATCAAGCTGCCGCATTCTTTGGTTCTGGGGCTGGCTGCATTATCGGGTTTACTGGGCAAGCTGTCATCTAAGCCGCCGGTGTTCAATTATGAAAAAGGGATTGATTTCATCCAGGAATACTGGACTTGCTCGACCGGCAGAGCTAAAGCGGACTTCGGCTATCAGCAGAAAATGTCGATTGAAAGCGGAATGAAGAATACGGTCGGATGGTATCGGGATAATAATTGGTTATAGTATGCAATTTGGTTATAGTATGCAGCCATTAAAAAATCTTCCTGCGTTGATAATATCGCTGCTGATAATATTTGCGGCATTTATATATTTTTCTATAAGCATAACAAGAATATCCGCTCCGGTTGGCTTTGACAGCTTTGATGCGAATCTGATAGATACCGTGAAAGTATACAGGGATTTCTACGGCATACCGCATGTTATCGCCAATAATGAATCGGACTTATTTTTTGCTGTGGGATATATTCAGGCCCAGGACAGGCTGTGGCAACTGGACCTTGCCAGAAGGACTGCTTCGGGCCGCCTTGCGGAAATTTTCGGGCCATCGAAAGTTAAATACGATAAGTTTATTCGAACTCTGCAACTTCAGAAATTGGCCATAAATTTATATGATAGCATAGACAGCAAATCCAAATTAATCCTCGAAAGGTTCAGCGCCGGCATAAATTTCTATATTGAGGAAAATAATCACAGCCTCCATTTCGAGTTTGGTGCATTGGGGTACGGCCCCGAACCCTGGAAGCCAACTGACTGCATTATTATTCTAAGATTATTGAGTTTCCAGCAGAGCAAGAGCTTCCTGTCTGACATAATGTATGGCGAAATTGTAGACAAGCTCGGCCTGCGAAAAACTATTGGCCTGATCCCGGACTATCCGGCCAAATCCCCTGCTGTTCTTGACCGTTTTCAAAGTAACAAACCGTCAGCCGGAAGTAAGGAGATGTCATTTGACCCTAAATACTCGCAACCCGATACTCTGTGCTCGCTAGAATATCTGAGTTTATTCAAAGGCCTAAGTTCCGAATTGTCTGCAATAAGCAGCCATGCCTATGATATATCGTTCGGCTGCAACGCGTGGGCTATTAAAAAGAATAAAGTTGACGATTCGGCCCTGGCAATTCTTTGCAACGACCCGCATTCGAAAATCACTTTGCCAACTCTATGGTACCAGATTCACATCACATCGCCTGAATTAAATGTAACTGGCTATACCATACCCGGACTGCCTTTGGTAATGGCCGGCCGCAATGATAATGTTGCCTGGGGCTTAGCGATGATGAATGCCGATGATTGTGATTTCTTCATTGAAAAGACAGATTCTTCCGGCAAGTTTTATTTAGCGGCTGATGGCGACAGCTTAAAGAAATTTATATACGTACAGGATACGATTTATGTGAAAAATGAAGACAGGATTATCTACTATACGAGGTTTGCGGAGAATTCCTACGTAATTTCCGATTTTCATCTGTTTAATGATTCTAATATTCCTAAAACGACTGACAGCGCATTGGCCGCCGGCACAGAGTTTTTTGACAATTATATTCTTACATATAAATGGGCTGGCCATCAGTTTTCCGATGAGATTGGCGCCCTGTATGAAATTAATAATGCCGTTAATTGGGAACATTTTATCGAAGCGGCGGCTCATTGGGGCAGTCCGGCAGTTAATTTTATATATTCCGATATATTAGGCAATATTGGAGTTGCGCCGGCAGGCATATTGCCGCAAAGGGAGAAACTATGCAACCCAAATCTGCCGAACCCTTCGTGGATGAAGGATTATGGCTGGAGCGGATTCCATCAATCGTCAGACTTGCCGGATATGCTGAATCCTGAGAAGAAATACGTCTTTGCGGCTAATAATAAATTATTTGTAAAAAATAAATTATCTGCTAATATTGAACTATCAGCTAACAGCAAATTATCAGGTGGCACTAACTATTTTATTTCCACGCTGTGGGACGACCCTTCGCGAGCAAACAGAATTGACCAGCTGTTAGCCGAATCGGAGTATTATAATATCCGCGATGCGCAATATATGCAAATGGATGTTCTTTCGCCCTTTGCCGATGATTTGGTGAATGTAATAATGCCGGTATTGGAGAAATATAAAGACCTGTATGATGAGACCGAGCTGAAGGCAATTGAAGCACTTTCCAAATGGGACTACATATTTTCTCCGGCTTCTGCCGGTGCATCTATCTTCTGCGTATATATCAACCACTTGATGGAGAATACGTTTAAAGATGATTTTGGCGATAAGCTTTACAGCCGTTTTATTGCCGGAAGTGACATTCCCTACAGAGTATTGCATGAAAATATATCCAACCGGCGAAGCAAATGGTTTGATGATGTGGCCACTGAGAATAAGGAGAAGCGGGACTATATTATGGTTAAGAGTCTTAAGGAAGCAGTTCGCGAGCTGTCCGGCCTGTTCGACAGCGAGGATATAATTTATTGGCGATATGGCAATATTCATAGAATTACGCTAAAGCATTCGTTCAGCGATGATGTGTTCCTTGAGCCGGCGGTTACGATTGGGGAATTTGAGATTAAAGGCCACAACACTACTATCAGCAATTCGGGGCTTAAGTTGAACTCTTCGTACGATGCGGAGGTATATTCGGCCATGAGAATGATTATCGACCTAAGTGATTCGGTTGTGTATTCATCCATACCGGGTGGCACATCAGGCGATCCGATGAGTGATAACTACGGCGACCAAGTGCAGCTGTGGCTGAACGGCGGTTATGTGAAGATTCCCATTGCCCCACATCCCGGTGAAGAGTATAATCTGAGATTGGTTTTCGTTCCGGCAAAGAAGAATTGATTATAAAATATGAATTGATTCTTTGGACGATCGTGGCTCCAATTATATCAACCCGATAAAAACCGACATGCGCCCCGATTTTCCCCTGTCCCTTCTGTAGGAATGAAGC
>JAJRTW010000274.1 GCA_024278075.1 Bacteroidota bacterium
AATCAGTACTGTCCGGTTAAAAAGCAGTGAATAATTGGTAATCACAGTTATAGTCTGTATTTTGCCTTAGATAACGCTGGTTTAGATACAATTTCGTATCATAGCAATTATAATAATATTACTTGTCATTCCGGACCCCGATCCGGAATCCATCTTAATATAGCCACATAGCACGTAAATACTGGATTCTGAAACGAGTTCCGCAATGACAAATCATAATTATTAGGTATAAATTAGGAACGTCTCTAATTTTTAACCGGACACTACTGATTACAAATATATAAAAGCCTACTCTTCAGATTCCTCAAAGAGCGATTCCACCGCCTCCACAATTTTGACATATCCGGTGCAACGGCAGAGATTCCCTTCAATTGCTTTTTTGATTTCGCCGCTCGTCGGTACAGTATTCATTGCGTCACATTCCGCTTTAAACGCTTTAATCGACATCGCCATTCCGGGCGAACAGAATCCGCACTGCACCGCACCATGAGCCACCAAAGCTTTCTGTACAGGGTCCAAAGGTTCATCGACTGTGGATAATCCTTCAATTGTAACTATTTCTTTACCATGAGCATTAACGGCAAGGAACATACACGAGTTAACGGCATTGCCATCCACCAGCACAGTGCAGGCTCCGCACTCTCCCTCGAGGCAGCCCGGCTTTGTGCCTTTCAGCAGCAGTTCGTCGCGGATAAGGTCAATCAGAAGTAATGACGGCTTCACATTTACTACTAAGTCTTTACCATTGATCCTGAGTGCAATTTCCTGTGCTTCCATCATTATAGTATTCTTTTTCGACATAATAATTAAACCAAATTCTCAATTTTTAATTTTGATACTCTCGTAGTCAAACTCTTGCTTAGCTATACAAAGTGGAACGTTTCAACATACTGTCATCGTTGTTGTGTATAACAGATATATAGAATCGTAGGGGCAGGTTCTAAACCTGCCTTAACAACTCAACATTATTATTAGGGACGGTTTGGAACCGTCCCCTACAGATGCACCAGTTCATTGCAAAATTGCAATGCTACGGTGAAAACCCATATAAATACCGGATTCTGAAACGAGTTCTCCAATGTTTAATTATTAATTATTAATTAAACTCCTGCCTTTGGTGAAAGCAATATAATTAGCCGATTTGGCAAAATCATTCGGCGATATGGATATTATCGAATTAACCCAGATTCCTACTGGAATCTGGCTGAAAGGTTCAATAACAGATAACAAGCCGAGTGCTATCACATTGGCAGCCCTGCCCTTTTTATCGCCAATCTCTTCAGCAGCCTTATATAAATCCCTGTTAATAACTTTATAGCCCTCAAGGTTATTGCGTATCTTGTCAAAAGCAGGGTAGTCCGCCTTTTTCGTATTCGGCGGCAGCGCCATGAATTCATTCAATATAATAGTTCCTCCCGGTTTAAGCAAGTCCAAAAATTCCGGCCGGAGAATTTCGTTAATTTCCATGGCAACGAGAACATCCACCGAATGCGGAGCCAAAATGGGCGAATATACCTTGCCACAGCTAAATACGGAAATAACCGGGCCCCCGAGCTGAGCCATGCCATGGGTATCGCCTTTAACGATATGTGTGTCGATATAGGGAGTTCGCAGGGCCACTTCAGATAATGCCTTACCAAAAAACAGATTGCCCTGGCCGCCAATCCCGCGCACCGCCACCCTTAGCGTTTCCGGCAGGCTGTCCTTATCAACGCTAACGGCATCGGTACTTATTATTTCCTTTAGTTCGGGCGGAAGTGAAAGCGGCTGCTTTTCCTTCTCACCAACTTCGAAAATGGCATGTTCTATCGGGCAAACCTGCATACATACCTGCTGCCCTTCTCCGCAATCGGTACATAATACAGTAAACGAAGGCTTCTTGTTCTCATCAAGCTCAATTCCGGTGCATACATTGCACAGCCCGCAGTTGACGCATTCCTCATAATCGAAAGCCACCTGGCGGACAGTGTCTTCGCTTTCCACCTGATGAATGCAAGGGCCTTCCACCACCATGGTAGTATACGTCCCCTGCTCGGCAAGCTCGAGTGCCTTCTTAAGCTCTGTTTCAACCTCTTCATAATTATAGCCATCGACCACAACCGTTCTGCCGCCTTCGGCTTTGATTGCCCGAATCAGGTTGAACCCATGCCCCTGGCTGGCGAGATTATTCTCCGAACTTGGTGCCACCTGCCCGCCTGTCATTGCAGTAATCCGATTGTCGAGAATTATCTTGACGCCCGGCACATTCCTGAATACGGCGTTGCGGGTCGAATCAAGCCCCGAATGGCATTCGGTGGAGTCTCCGATTATACTAATTACATTGCCGGCCATTTCCGGCCGCGACATCACAAACCCCTGGCGCAGGGAATCCGACGCACCCATGCAGAGTATAGTATCGAGGGCGTTGAAGAAATACAGCAGTGTCGAGCATCCGATGTCGCCGAACGAGGCGTAGATTTTCTTCTTTCTCTTTAATTTTTGTATTGCAAGAGCCAATGCCCTGTACGAACAGCCCGGGCAAATCCCCGGCGGCCTCGGAACCGGCGCTATGTCTATGCGTTTCGATTCGAATTTATAAGGGAAATCAATATGGCCGGACAGAAACTCAAGCACTTTGCCCGGCGTCCAATCGGTAATATTGCTTGTTTCCTCTTTTCCGATTGCATCAATGCCGAGCAATTTTACTCTCTCCCACAGGAATCTATAGCCGTCTTCGATTACGAATACCTTACCTTTAATTCTATTGGCAAATCTCTTAATCGTCTCCGATGGCACCGGATAAGTAAGTCCAAGCGAGAGCATCGGCGGGTTGAGGCCTGCCAACTGGAATGCTTCCTTGCAGATAATATCATTTATTCCGCAAGTGATAATGCCCCAATCCTCGCTGCCTTCCGTCTCTTTGGCCAGCTCCGTTGTCTCGCTCCATTTCTCTATAGAGGGGATGCGGTTTACGTTTACAATATCATAATTCTTTCGTGCAAAATTGGGCATACACATCCAATCCCGCAAATCCGGCGGCAATTCCCTGGGCTTAATAATCCGCTGCTCTCCCGAAACAACCAGCCCTTCGGAATGAGTCAAAGACCCCGAGGCCAGCACCACAACCGGAGTGTTAAATTTACGGCTGATGTCGGCGGCGGCGGCGGCCACTTCGTACATCTCCTGATGGTTCAGCGGCTCCAGAACCGGCAGCCGGATGGATGCGAAGAAATACCGCGGGTCGACCAAGTGCTGAGTGCTGGACGGGATATAATCCGAGGCTACGAAAAAGACGAGCGCCCCGGCATCGCTGTTGTAAAAAGCTGCAGATGAAATATTATCACCGGCCTGGAACACCCCCGGTATCTTCATGGTTATCACCGTGTCGAAACCGGCAATTGCGTGGCCAACTCCAACTCCAACGGCCACGGCTTCGCTCACCGACCAGCCCACTTGAATTTTATCCTGCACAAAGGCCAGTGATTTGTCTATTACTTCCGTACTTGGAGTGCCGGGGTAGCCGTCGGCGGCATGGTATCCGGCGTGGACGACTCCAAGTGCAAACGCCGCATTGCCCTGGAGTATCGATTTGCTGCCCGCCGGGGCTTCCACTATTTTGCTGAATTTACTCATAAATTGTTCTTATTGCTTTTGTTATAAAATTCATATCTCATTCCCAAATTCCGATTCATATCTCATTCCCAAATTCCGATTTGGGAATGCTGCTTTTCCTGATAAGTTTAACTTATCCTTGTAACTAAGCCCCAGATTAGTTACAATAAATCACCTTATCATCAAATCAGATGCGCAATGCTTGCAGACTGTTGGACACCTCCGATTTTGCAACACCGAAAAGCCGCAACGGTAGGGGACGGTTCCAAACCGTCCCGTATTAATGACTTTTCATCTATTCGGGCAGGTTATGAACCTGCCCCTACGGATTTGATTTTAAAATTCTGCCCTCGTCAGTTGTAACAACCGGGCGAACTTCTTATATTACTTTCTCTTCACTCAGCTTTTCAATCTCGCCGGCCGACAAACCCGCCTCGGCAAGCACCTTGCCGTTATGCTCGCCCAGCCGTGGCGAAAGGCTCAACTCATTTTTATTTTCGGCCATAAATTCGCTGTTGATAGTCGATGGAAATAAGCTAACCTTGCGGCCGCCCGGCATGACGGTCTTCACCATATTTTTCTTCACGTATTCAAGCTCGGATACCTGCCTGATTGAATTCACTGGCGCAACGGCAAGATTATTCTCGATGCAGACTCTTATCAAATCGTCGGTGGTGTATTGAGCCGTCCCTCGCCTGATGTCGCCGTATATATTGTCCTTATCTTTTTTTCTGCCTTCATTAGTCTTGCGGTTGGGCTTGGCCGTATGCTCGAAGCCTTTGATTCTACTGAACTTATCCCATTGCGAATTGCTCCCGATAGCAATATAAGCATAGCCGTCTTTTGTGGGATAGCAGTTGCAAGGGATAAAGCTGCGATGTTCGTTGCCGCTGCGTGTGAACGTATTGTCGGGGTCGGGATTAAACTCCAGTTCGGGCAGAGCCGTAATCAGCCAGGAAGTCATACATTGAGCCATCGAGATGAAAATCTCCTTGCCGCCTGCCCCGTCTTTTTGCTCCAGCAGAGCCAGCAATACGCGGGCAAAGGCTTCGTCGCCAGCCTTTAGGTCGATTAGCGGCAGACCGCAAAGCATGGGGTCTCTGTCCGGTTCGCCCGTCAGGTACATATAGCCAAGCAGGGCCTGGAGTGCGGGGTCGTAGCCCGCCCTGTCGGGGTAGTCCGGGCCGAGGGCTGAAATGCCGCACCAGATTAAATCGGGGTTGGCTTCCTTGAGTGAATTATAATCAATTCCGAGCTGCTTATATCTTTTCGGCAATGTATTGCACATAAATATATCTACATCAAGCTCTTTGATAATTTTCTTCAATAACTCTTTGCCTTTGGCGGACTTAAGGTTCAGCGTTATAGCTTCTTTGCCGACGTTGGGGGCGATAAAATAAGACCTAAGGCCGTCAACACCGGTGTCATCGCCGATATAGCGGTTTGGGTCGCCGCCGTATTCCGCCGATTCGATTCGAATTACACGCCAGCCAAGCTGAACGAAGCGCTGAGTGGCATAGGGCAGAGCCAGGGCCTGCTCAAGGCTAAGAATTGTCTTAACAGATTGTTGCATCATTTAGCCGTATCATCCTAATTTCTTTCAATATTATTTCTTTTTAGTATTATTTCTTTTTACAATACTTCGGACATATTTTTTAATGACTTGATAAATAAAACACTTACGAAAAGTCATTCTGAGCGGAGCGAAGAATCCAGATCTTTATACATCTTAAGTAGTTATAGATTCTTCACTCCGCTCCGCTCCGTTCTGAATGACAAAAATGTCCGAAGTATTATTTTTATATAATTATCATAAAAGAGTGGCGAGTCCTTTGGCAAAATCTGAATATATTTCCGATAGTATTCCTTCCTTTTTCTCTTATATGACCAGTAGTGTCCGGTTAATAAATGATAGTCATGCTGAATACAACCTTATTAACTATCACGTGTCATTCCCGCCCTTCGGCAGTTTATCCTGAGCCCTTCGGCTTCGCTCAGGATAAACTATGTCGAAGGGCTCAGGATAAACTTCAGCGGGAATCCGGTATTTATGGGCTATTTGCTATATTTAAGATGGATACCGGATCGGGGTCCGGTATGACATACTTTAACAACAATTCACGCTATTTTCAAAATACATCCATAATTGCACAATATTGGGCTAAATGGAGCTTATTACTACGATTATCTCTAATTGTCTGCTTTTTAACCGGACACTACTCTTATATGATTTATTAATTTACACTTTTTATTAAGCAATACAAAAGCAAAATATCATGGTGATTCGAACAAAACCCAAATCCGGGAAAAAATGATTTTTTGTTTATATTCGAATCCTTATATTTAGAAAATTAATTGTGCGATGTTGGATTGAGCAAAAAATTAGTTATATAGAAAAGGATGAAAAGAACAGCAGCATATAATATAATATGGATTTCTATTTTCTCGAATCTGGTATTATTCATTATCAAGTACATAGCCGGCACGCAGATTAACTCGATTGCCGTAGTGGCGGACGCCTGGCATTCGCTATCCGATACGCTGACTTCTATTGTCGTCGTAGCCGGCTTTTGGATAGCCTCGAAGCCGCCGGACAAGGAACACCCTTACGGCCATGGCCGGGCGGAATCTATTGCAGCAGTAATAGTCGCCACTCTGCTGGCAATGGTGGCCTTTGGTTTTTTGGTGGATTCCTACGATAGAATCATGGGGCATGTAACGGTGCATTACGGAAGCTTTGCAATGATAGCCTTGCTGGCAACTATTGTCGTTAAGGAAGTATTAGCCCAGCTTTCCATAAGGATTGGCAGGAAACTCAACTCCCCGTCGCTCATTGCCGACGGTTGGCACCACCGAAGCGATTCAATCTCATCGGGAGCGATTTTGCTTGGTGCTCATTTTGCCGATTCATTTTGGTGGATTGATGGTGCTATGGGTTTGATGGTGGCTATGCTCTTGCTGCAGGCCTCATATACTATCATGAAATCATCTGTCAGCTCGATATTGGGCGAAAACCCATCCAAAGAAATGATTGAGAATATGAAGGTGGCTGCTTATGATATCCACCCGGAAATAACGGATATTCATAATATCAAGGTTCATTCCTACGGCGATTATCATGAATTGATGTTTGATATGAGGCTTCCGCCGGGAATGTCTGTCGACGATGCCCATATCATTGCCACCGATGTGGAGAAAGCAATCTATAAGGATTTGGGTATAAGGTCAACAGCTCATATCGAACCGCATAAGGAAGATTCTAAATTGTAGATATATCAATATATTAGTCAATTAAGCTCATATATCGTTTTTTTTTATCTGGCGATAATTGGACTTCTTCCGGTATCCCGGCTTGGCAAGAGTTGATTCCTGATTATGCGTGCTGTGCTATAAGCCATTAAGATGCTGAATACGGCAACCGTACGCGCGATTTTCTTTTCCTAATTCATGGCCATACACGCTGTTAGAAAATCGCCACAGATTGTTGATAACTATTATATCTTGTTATTAAGCGACGTTCTTTACCCATTGAAATATATACTGTTACTCAATTTATATATGAGATTCATCTATGTGGAAAACTCTGTTAACATCTATACTTATTATATTGCTATTACTGGTTGGTTATCCTCGATACGCATACTCCCAATATAAAATCACCGAAGTAGATTTCCTCGAAAAGCCGGGATTGAATATAAACGGCACTGGCCCGGTTTTGATAATTGCTGATAGCAAAAGGAACAAAGTCATTACAGCCAATACCCTAAGCTCTTCGGTGTCGGTAATCGACGGCAAGACGAATAAAGTTAAGAATATTCCTCTTGAGGGCAGGGCTTTGCAGCATCTTAAGTCAGAGGCGATAACCCTCGACAATTCAACTGGTAAAGTCTATCTCATCGGAATTAATAAGTTCTACATAATCGACCCGCAAACATATACCTCAGATGCAATTGCCCTCGACAAGCAATACGAATCCATCGCAGTGGATGAGAGAACAGGCAATGTATTTCTTACCGGCAGGGAAAGCCCGGCTATGGGTTTTTATGATGCGGTAAAACAGGAATTCCTGACAATCGACTGGCTGGAGCATGAAGAGAAATTGACGAATCTAAACCAGACTCCGCCGCCACCAATAAGGAAAATCGTTGCAGACGCGAAAGCAGGGCAAATTATTGCAGTAGATGGCTTTACGTCGACGATTCATGTATTCGGCGGCAGGACAGGTTCGCTGCTCAGTTCCCGGGATATTGGCCTGACCAAAAGCGGCAGGTGGCACCTTGCCGGCTATAACGAGCAAAGCCGATGCCTGTATATAGTCACTGAAACATCCGGCAGAAACGTTATGGAGGCGGCGAAAATCAATATCAAGACCGGCGAAGATGTAATAGTCAAACTTCCCGGCCTAAGGGAAGGTGTGGGCATTGTCTATAATCAGAAATTCGACGAAGTCTATATCGCTTACGACAATCACCGCACTGTGCATGTGGTTGGCTTCGGGAGCGGCGGAACCATTGATGAAATCTCGGTTCCTGACTTCGGCAATGACGCTGCCTGCCTCGACGAAGAGAATGACCTGCTCTATCTCGCAAGCTGGGCTCACGGCGAAATGGAGGTTGTCGACGTTAAGAAAAGGAAGTTCATCAAGAGGATTGGCGGACTGCGGATAATTCCCCACATGTTCGCTATGGCCTTCAACAAGGCCAATGGGAAATTATACTATCCTCTTGGCGCTTCGGCAGTTAACGGATGCTTCGGAGCAGCCGTCACAGCCCTTGACCCGGCAACTGAAAAAACTGAAAAGATATACACGGGCTGGTCGCCAATTGACTTAATCGAGCTGCCTAACCGGAATTCTTTCCTGATTTTCAACAACGAAGACGGGTTCGCCGAAGTAAAACCGGACGGCAAGGTGGAATTCCATAAGCTGCCGTATGACCTGCCGGTAACGTCTGCCCATGGGCCGGAAGGCAATATATTGCTCTCCTACGGCCCGCACCAATCCTATTGGCCGAATGTATATATCTGGGGAGCCAAGAACGGGATTCTCGTTATCGATTCGTCGACACTGGAATTCTATGACAGGCGCATCCCCCGCCAGGCTCAGCAGATGGCGGTTGCTGGCAATGGCACACTCTATATGACGCAGAACAATTGGGGCCGCGAGCCGCAATACCTTAGCATTCTACCCGATGAGATTCAAACTATCGAATATGGCCAAAGAATTCTCACAGGCGACACGGTTCAAAGGGAAACCACACAAAGGATAATGAAATATGACAAGGATATGGACAGGTTGTATTTGGTGCGAATAGCCGAAAAAGATGGCGGCCCAAGTATTTTCCAATGCCTCAGCCTTGACTCGAACAAGCTCGAAAAACGATTGGAAATTGGCATCAACTCAACCGACTTAGTCTTTGACAATAAATATATTTACGTTGCCAATTTCGGGTCGAATTCGATTAGTATAATTAATAAACAGGATTTCAGCCTTGAAGAGAAATCGACAGGCGATGGGCCATTGAAACTTAATATATTCGGCAAGGATTTATATGTTCTGAATCACTTAGGCAATACATTGCAGAACATAACTTCAGGAAAAGAGTTCAAACTCCCCGAAGACGGATTGCCGAATAATTTGATAGATTGGAACGGAAAGATAGTGGTAACAAGCCATAAAGCATCCGGGATGATGGCCTATATTTTCAATCCTGATACAGAGAAATTTGAGCAAATATATGTTAACGATTACCCTTACGGCGAGACCACCTTTAACACAAACAATTCATCATTTTATGTCAGCGGGCAGTTCGGCGATATAGTTTACGACCTCTGCAAGGGCAAAGTCGGCAAGGACGGGCGATTGTGGCTGACGGATTTCCTTGCGGGCAAACTGATAATAATCGAGGAGAAGTGAATATTATTTAATACAACTGACGAACAATTAAAACGAACAATTAAGCATTAACTGCCTACCGCCCCTGGTCTTCCCACCGGACATTCTTGCGGCGGAATATTAATGAAATCGGCGTGCCTTTAAAATCGAACTGCTCGCGGATAATCCTTTCGATGAACCTCTTATAAGCGTCCGGCAGAAGCTGCGGATGGTTGCCGAACAAAGCAAACACAGGCGGCTCGGTCCCCACCTGAGTGATATAATTCACCCGCAAATCCTTGCCCTTCACTGCCGGCGGGTGCTTCTTCTCTAACATCGGCAGAATCGTCTTATTCAGTTCCGAAGTCTTGATATGCACTTTTCGCTTCTCAACAATTCCCCTGGCAATATCAATCACCTTAGTAATCCGCTGCTTCGTCAGTGCCGAAATATACACAACCGGCACATATTCATAAGGCCGCATTTCCTCATAGAATTTCTTAGTGCGAAGCTCGGCGGTTTTACTGTCCTTTTCGATTAAATCCCATTTATTCACGGCAAGTATAATTCCCTTGCGGCTCTCATCCACCTGGTTAATAATCTTCTTATCCTGCTCCTCTACCCCTCGCTCGGCGTCGATCATCACTACCGCCACATCGCAGCGATCTATCGCCCTCGATGTCCTGATTATACTATACAGTTCAATATTTTCCTTAACATGACTTTTCTTCCTAAGGCCGGCCGTGTCAATCAGCACTACTTCCTCGCCATGAAACTTCACAACGGAGTCGATAGCATCGCGAGTAGTGCCGGGAATATCAGTGACAATAGAGCGATCCTTGCCGGCAAGTGCATTTGTCAGGCTGGACTTGCCTGCATTCGGACGGCCAACAACGGCTATCTTCAATCGCGGGTCGTCGTCATCTTCGGAGCTTTCGGGTAAAGAACCGGCAATCTGGTCTAAAAAATCGCCGGTGCTTCTGCCGCTAAGGGCAGATATTGCAAAAGGATCGCCCAGGCCTAATTTGTAGAATTCATACGAATCGGCATCATGCTTGTGATTGTCACATTTGTTTATGACAAGCGTGACTGGTTTGGAAGATGAACGAAGAATCCTGGCAATATCCTCGTCGAAAGTGGTGATGCCGTCTCTGCCGTCGCAGACGAAGACGATTACGTCGGCCTCTTCGATGGCAATCATGGCCTGCTCGCGGATGGCACGCTCCATTGTATTCTCGGAACCGGGGATGAAACCGCCGGTGTCTATCAATGTAAAATATTTACCGTTCCAATCCGATTGGCCGTAGATGCGGTCGCGTGTGACGCCCGGCTCGGATTCGACTATTGCCTCGCGCCTGCCGACGAGGCGGTTAAATAATGTGGATTTGCCAACGTTCGGGCGGCCTACGATTGCTACTAAATTCATTGGTTATATAAATTATTATAATTAAAAATATTACAATTAAAAGAATCCATGACGATTATCGCAGGAACTTAATCTAACCGCTAAGAATAACGCACACATCTGATTAAAATTATTAGCAGCACATTTAACCCGAACATTTCGGGTTTCGAATGTTATCGTATCGATAACGCAGGTTAATATGCCGCTTACGCACTCGCTGGAATATCCGCCCAAGCCTCATCGCTGTACGGACTTGTATCGGAATCATTCTTCGCCTTGATTTTATAGTAATTACGCTTCTCGAAAACCGGCGGAACAAGCGCCGGAGGCGTCGGATAATTATTCAGCAGGTTAAAGCTGCCCGACGGTGCGCCTGTCGGGGCAACATTATAATACACATCGTAGGAGGTAGCGCCAGCCACAGGGTCCCAGCTCAAAGTAATTGGAGATGGGTCCAACGGATCAAAGGTAGCGGTAAGATTCTGAGGTTTGCCGAGTCCTGGTTCGCCTTCGGGATAGAGCAGATACTGTTGTTGTTTAGTATAATTAGTGGCATAGACTTGTTTCGAGGCCGCCGATACTGTTTTCATAGCGCCCCAAACCTTGTTATAAGCCACAACTCTTTCTTCGGTTTTCAATTTAATTTCCTGCTTAAAATCTTCTTGTACTTCATTAGTATCATAAAGTTCTTCCGCAATTGTATTCAGCGTATCAATCTCAGCCTGAACAAATCCCAGGGCAATCAGATCTGCTTTATAATCGACCGAATTGGCTTTTCTGAAGGCAAGCTGCATCAAATCATACATTCTGGTTTGCGACTGATATACTTTTATATATTTATTAAGTCCAAAAATACCCTGCTTAGCCTTCGAATCCGGGAACAGCAATTTCACATAGCTGACCAACTTTTGATATTGAGTACGAGCGAGTTCCATTTGAGATTCTACGGCTTCGGTTTTTACTTCCAGCTCGGCAATTTCTTCATCGGCAGTGGGCAAAGCCTGAGCCGAATCAATATCTAATTGCCAATTAGCCGCAAACGGATCATCTAAATGCGTATACATTATAGTAAAATCCGTTTTATCGATTTCGAACAGATTATGCATAGTTTGTGCTTGTTCGAGCATCGCATCGTCTTGTTTTGTATAATCTCTTTTTTCCTTTTCAGCTTTTGCCATTGCAACCACCTTATATATTAAATTAATAAATTAATATTCAACAATATAATAAATTCATTTGGATTAATAAAATATAATTTCTAAACGATAAGAAGTGTCCGGTTAAAAATATGAATCGTTCCAAATCCTTGTCGATATTCAATGTTATATCATCCTGAGCGGAGTCGAAGGAGCCAGTGTTTATTGGGTCTTTGCCAGGATTAAGATAGATTCTTCGCCTCGCTATAAATGACTTCATTTAATTATTATATCTCTAATTTCAAAAGTATATTCAAAACAATACAATATAGGTTAATATACAGTTATAAACGATGATATAAACTTATATAATGCTTTTTAACCAGATACTTATTCAACAATATAATAAAATCATTTGGAATAATAAAATATAATTTCTAAGCGATAAGAATCGCCTGCTAAGTGGTAAGAAATGGCTGCTAAGTAATAAGAATTGCCTGCTAAGTGGTATGAATCGTCTGCTAAACGATAAGAAATGGCTGCTAAGTGGTATGAATCGCTCGCTAAGTAGTAAGAAATGGCTGCTAAGTAGCAAGAAAAAGCCGTGGTGTGATAAGAAATATCAGCTGAGTAGTAGGAAATATTAATTAATCAATAAAAAACCCCTGCCAAACTATCTGAAATATCATCCCAAACCTTGGCAGAGGCAGAATAATGCTTAAATAACAAAAATAATTTAAATTAATATCAGTCATATAATCCAGATACTTTTCATTTCCTTTATAGAACTCATAGTTAAGCTTAATAATAAGTTCCTGGTAACTTATTGAGTGAAAAATTACATTATCAAGCCGAACAATCTTTGCAAATACCCCAATTTCACATCTATGCACACCATCTTCATTTCCCAGCACATCGTGCCTCGAATACAAAAGTCTGAATCCGGATTTATTATACGCAATATCGGAACAACTCCTGTTTATTACATATTAAAGAATCATACCGGTGACTAACGGCCAGCCATTTCCACGGCATAGTTCAATATTTCAATGGCACACATATCCTTGCTCATCGGCATAAAATCTATCTGATCGCCATTGCTATCAATTATTATGATGGTATTATCATCACCGCCGAAGCCGCTTCTGCCTTTATTGGCCGAGTTGACAACTATCATATCGCAATTCTTAGTTTTTAGCTTTTCACGGCCGTAATTCAACTCATTTGTTGCCTCGAGGGCAAAGCCAATCACCATTTGGCGGGCATTTTTCGATTTCCCCAGAGCTGCTAATATGTCTTTTGTGGATTTAAGTTCAAGAGTCAAACTGTCGCCGGCTACACCTTTCTTGATTTTCCCTTGCTGCGGCATCACGGGAGTGTAATCAGCGACGGCTGCGGCCATTATGGCAATATCGAAATGTGGAAAAATCTCTGTGGTTTTATGGTACATCTCATCGGCAGACGTAACATCAATCCTTTCCACACCCTCTGGCGTTGGAATTGATACGGGCCCGGCAATGATAGTAACATCTGCACCTGCTTTTTGAGCCTGCCGTGCAATGGCAAAGCCCATTTTTCCCGATGAATGATTTGCAATATATCGTATATCATCAATTTTCTCATAGGTTGGGCCGGCTGTAATTAAGATTTTCCTACCGGATAGAAATTTATGAGGATAATCACCGGAGTTGGCTTGTTTCATCTGCTCTAACTCAAGTTCGGCATTCCACTTATCGGAATCTACACTCTCCGGCAATGGATTTAGAGACTTGTTAAGTTCATCGTCCGCTTTTTTGTTAATATTATACGACAAAATATTAATGACATAATCCCTTATTACATCAACTTCCGGCATTCTTCCCGGGCCGGAGAGTCCGCTGGCAAGTTCTCCCTTGTCCGGGGGAATAATTATGGCACCATCGCCCTTCAGAATCTTAACATTACGCTGCGTTGAAGGATTCAGCCACATATCCGTATCCATTGCGGGCGATATGATAAAAGGAATTCCGCGGGGCAGCGAAGTGGCAAGAGTAACCAGCGTTGTATCGCAAATTCC
The DNA here is from genome assembly GCA_024278075.1 of Bacteroidota bacterium. Classification (GTDB taxonomy): domain Bacteria; phylum Bacteroidota; class Ignavibacteria; order Kapaibacteriales; family UBA2268; genus JAJRTW01. The sequence goes on from JAJRTW010000274.1 coordinate 14,061, forward strand.
GTGGGCAATTTTGCCTAAAGTGGAAGCACTGCACGGCGCTATAATCATTGCATTGCACCAATGCGACAGATGGATATGCCACGCCCCGGCCGATTGCATCTGTTTGTCGAACATATCAACCACCACGGGATTCATGCTAAGATTAGACAAAATCAGAGGCGTTACAAATTCTCGGGCAGGCGGTGTCATCACAACTTTAACTTCGGCCCCGGCCTTGATTAATTCACGTACCAGAAGCGGCGATTTATAAGCGGCTATCGATCCGGTAACGCCAAGCAATATTTTTTTGTGTTTAAGGTTTGTTTCCATGTCATAAATTACGCAATAATTAGCAAAACCAATAATATTCATTCGACCCTTACCTTTGTAGGTGGTGGGCAGGGGGTTAGGCCGAATTTATTTAATCAAAACCGGAAAGATAAAATCGCCATTACTGCCGGCCAGGGCGATGAAATAATATCCGGCATCGAGGCGGGACAAATTAATCCTAAATGTATTATCGCGAATATATTCGGCACTATTTCCCGAACGGCAAATCTTCCCGGAATAGTCATAAATCCGAAGATTATCAATATTAATTAATTCCTCCGGATTAAAGAATCCTTCCGGCAGAATAATATTGACAAAATCGTTGGCGGGATTTGGATATGGCCTTACTTCGATAGTTCTGTGGCCGAATGCAATGTTAGAGGGCAAATGCTCAACCCGAATAATTCTAAATAATGAATCGCTTGTGGTGAAGCCGAATTTTTCGGCAGAGAATTGCACCCGATATTCGCCGTTTTGAATGTTTTCAGGTATAGTAATAGTGAATTCGCCGCTGCCGCTGGTATCACTAAATATTGTAACAGGCAACTCCAACAGCCCGCTATCTATATAAACGCCGGCACTGTCGATAAAATTGCCGTATTCATCCGTTATTGAAAAAGAATAATTTACAATGTCGCCATAGTCTAAAATGAATATTGCCTCGGGAGTGATTTTAATATTGAGCTTGGCGTAATCATGCTCCACCGGCACAAAAACGGAGAGCTTTTCACTGCTTTCGAAGAGATTTTTTCTTGCCCGGAAAGTGATTTCATACGTGCCGTCGGGCTTGCCGAAGGGAACTGTTGCAAAGTAGGCTGCTTTCCCGCCGGAATCGGTGTTAAGGGTAAGAATCGTATCATTAAGCATGTCATCGACATCCACCTCCACCCGGCGCGGACGCCCCTGATTGTCTGTTATGGCAATGGCAAAGCTATAGTCCTGCTGCCATTCCCTTGCAGCAGCGGTATCGGGTGTAACCTCGATGAACAGGGAATCGGTTAAACCGCTGCGGCCATTGGCATCCACCAGTATCAGGACCAATGATGCCATTTGAACAGCAATATAATATGCAAAGCGGCGGATCATTTTATTAAGAATCATATCATTTTATGTATGCTATATTTCTATCCGGTTTAAAAGCAGAAATGTCTTAATGCCATACTGAATACTATCTCAAGCCATCAACATTGGGCGGCTTAACCCGAGTAATTCTGGTTTTTTTTTCATCAATTTTGTATCTATTTGGGAATATCAACCTTAGGCTGATTACACAACTATTATTATTGCCTCCAAATTGATTATCTTATAACACTTTTTTCCTATATATGTCGAGCATCAAGATTATTAAATGAATAACTCACGGTACGTATTTTTTTGTTCATTAGCCCTGACATTTATGGACACTACTGTGTCGGGGACAATTATTACCAGAAACAATGGGTTAACCCAAAGAACTTACATCTGTGGCTAAAGCCAAGCGTTTTTTGTGTAAATTATTCCCCGGCCAAAAGGCCGGAGCTAGTAAATAGGGTTTCCTCAAAAAGCAGTCAGGAAAAAGATATTCATGCTTCTGCTTTAAGGAGAATAATAACCCCCTTAATCCCCCTTTTTTAAGGGGGAATTAAATTGGCTATTCCCCCTTAAAAAAGGGGGAAGT
>JAJRTW010000275.1 GCA_024278075.1 Bacteroidota bacterium
GCCTGGCTCACTTCCCCCTTTTTTAAGGGGGAATAGTTGATCAAATTCCCCCTTAAAAAAGGGGGATTTAGGGGGTTGTTATTCTCCTTAAAGCATAAGCATTAGAATCTTTTTCTCCGACTACTTTTTGAGGAAACCTTATTTAACTCAATTATAAGGATATTCTGTCATCGAATATACCTTATTTGTCAACCCTTGTTAATATTTTACGAATAATGCAAGTTATCATACTTTCCCGGCAAGTTAAAACACATGGCTATTCACACTCTTCCCAATAGCTTTAGCTCATGGTTGCCATAAAACCGTTTCAAATTCCTATCTTTCTACCAATAAAATTCAAGATAATGCTTAAATTATATACATTCGACTGGCGAATTTCGTAAAAGTTATTCGAATACTAATTTGTTAGAATACACAAGCTAATAACGGCCAGCCGGCAACGAAGCAAATAAACGATAGAAGAGGACTTATGAAAAAAACTTTATTTTATGACAAGCACATAGAAAACCGAGCAAAGATTGTGCCTTTCGCAGGATATGAAATGCCGATTCAATATCCGAACGGAATTATTCATGAGCACAAAGCGGTAAGAAAGAGCGTAGGCGTTTTCGATGTGACCCACATGGGTGAATTGGAGGTTAGCGGCCCGGATGCACTGGCGTTTATTCAAAAGGTGACAGTTAATGATGCTTCGAAATTGGGCCCGGGCAAGGCTCAGTATTCGGCGATGTGCTATGATAATGGCGGTATCGTTGACGATTTGCTCGTTTATTATATCGACGGCCATTATATGCTCGTTGTGAATGCTTCGAATATAGCAAAGAATATGGACTGGCTGCGGGCGAATACCGCTGGGTTCGATGTTGAGCTTGCCGACATCAGCGATGAGATTAACTTGCTGGCGGTGCAAGGCCCGAAATCAATGGTTACTCTCCAAAAGATATGCAATATAAATATGGATGATATTCCGTTTTATAATTACGCTGTCGGGCAAATTGCCGGATTTGATGCGATTATCTCGCGTACGGGCTATACCGGCGAGCTGGGCTTTGAGATATACTTCCGCGGCGACAAGGAAACGGCTGAGAGTATTTGGGATGCGATATTCGATGCGGGCAATGAATTTAGCATAGAGCCAATCGGCCTTGCTGCACGCGATACTTTGCGGCTGGAGAAGGGATTTTGCCTCTATGGCAACGACATCGACCAGAATACGAATACTATTGAAGCAGGGCTCGGCTGGATTACTAAGACGGACAAAGGCGAATTCAACGGCAGGGATATAATTGTTCGAGCAAAGGAAAACAAACCCAAACGCCAGCTGGTTGGATTTGTGATGAATACCGATAAATTTATTCCGAGGAAGGGCTATAAAATATCAATCGATGGGTATCAAATCGGATTCGTTACCAGCGGCAACCTGTCTCCAATGCTGAATCAACCTATCGGCCTGGGGTATGTGAACCGGGATTCCAAGCAGCCCGGCACACAGATAGAAATCGAGGCCAGAGGCAGAACCTTCCGGGCCGAGATAGTAAAGCTGCCGTTCGTCTAAACCAAATATTTCTGGCAGTTTTTGAATAATGTATGGTAAATTTCAGCTACAATAGGGCAGGTTGCGAACCTGCCCCTACAAGTGAATAATTTCCCATCATTCCCAAATTCCGGTTCCACACATTTCCCTTATTCCCAAATTCCGATTTGGGAATACAAATATTCCCGCAAATCTCTGTTTTGCAAACTCCTGCGCCGCCACACGGGCGGGTTGCGAACCTGCTCCTACGAATTACAATCAATCCCATCACGGAAGCGGTTCCTAATTGTCCGGAAGATGCCCCAAGGGGGAATTATTTTTTTTCAATCAGTTTTATTTCAAACATCTTATCCCAATATTTTCCCGTAACATAGAAAGTATTCGCCACCGGATTATAAGCAATTCCGTTAAACACTTCCGCTTTGCCCGGATTATCCAGCAGCCTGCGGAGGCTCGTAAAATCTATCCAGCCGCACACATCGCCCGTTGCCGGGTCGATCCTGACAATCCTGTCCTGCTGCCAGACATTAGCATATATCTCGCCGCCGACGTACTCCATTTCATTGATTAAGCTGACCGGGCCGTTTTGGCCGTAAACACCTACTCCGCGTACTACTTCAAAATTCTCCGGCCTTATGAAACGCAAAAAATTCGACCCGTCGCTCATTATTAGTTCATCGCCGTTATAGGCCAGGCCCCAGCCCTCGCCGTTGTAGCTAATGCTTGTTTCGAGTTTTAAGCTCTCAAGGCCAAACACCAAACAGACCTGCGAGACATAAGTCAGCATATATATCCTGCCGCCGGATATCGCTATCCCCTCGGAGAAATAATATGGGGCAAGTTCTTTTTTTTGCAGTACGTTCCCTGTCATAGGATCTATTTTCCGCAAAGTGGATTTGCCCCGAAGGCCGGTACTTTCGAATATCAGGCCTTCGTAATAAATCAAACCCTGAGTGAATGCTTCCGGGTCGTGGGGCAGGGTACGAATAATTTCGAATGTATACTGTTTTATTATTGGCTTTTTCTCTGCTATAATTGGTTTTGATTCATTTCCGGAGTTCGCTTGCCGGGAGCCTGCCGCTTTAAACTGCTTCGATGATAAGCCGCCCTTAGTTTGGCTCCGGCTGTCGCAGGATAGTAATGGCAGGAAGAAGAATAATGCTGTTAATATGAGTATTCGGTTCATTGACTAAATTGTCAGCTTTTTCGTTACTTAATTTGACTGCAATATAAGAAGAATAGAAGTATAATTTGTTGTGGATGAATACAAGAAGAAGTATATTGCAGCAAAATTCATATCGCAATTATTTCATATTCAAGACGGCCAGGAGTTTGCAATAATGAAACGAACCACTCAACCCAAAATCAATATCGAACCGGAACCAATTGATTGGGCAATCGAATTGATTGGAATTATTGCAATTATTCTATTGTCCGGACTCCCGATGTATTACTTCGACAGCCTGCCGGACGAAATCCCAAGCCACTTCGACATTAGCGGAAACCCAGATGGGTACAGCGGAAAAGGAATTATCTGGCTTTTGCCGGCGGTTGGGTTGGTAATGTATGTTGGATTATATTTTTTAAACAGATACCCGCATATTTTCAATTATCTAATAACAATAACACAAGAAAATGCACTCAGGCAGTATAAACTTGCCACCAGGTTTATTCGGTTGCTGAACACAATTGTCGCATGTTTATTTTGCTATATAACTTATGCAACCATCCAAACGGCAATCGGCAGTCAAAGCGGATTGGGGAATTATTCTGTAGTCTTTTTCCTTGTTTCGATATTTGGTGTTATTGGCATATACTTTTATAAATCGATAAAATATAAATAAAATATTTTCCGCTCTGAGTATCTTCTTTAAAAACCAGATGGTTAGTGCAACCGGCCTAACTGGTGGGAAAGTAATCTAAGAGTGGGCAATCAATACTGTCCGGGCTTGTAGCAATGTCAAATATACATCATAATTTCCTGATTTTGTCAAGGATTGCGGTTGTAGATTTGCCTTCTATGAACGGAATCACTACAACCTTGCCGCCGGAATCTTGCACCGCATTAGCCCCTACGATTGTATCAATATCATAATCCCCGCCTTTGGCAAGTATATCGGGCTTTATTTCTTGAATAAGCTTAAATGGCGTATCCTCATCAAAAATAATAACGTAATCCACTGGTCTCAAAGCAGATAGCACAACAGCCCTGTCGGCTTCGCTGTTCAGCGGGCGGCCCCTGCCCTTCAGCCGGCGAACGGAATCATCACTATTCAGCCCGACCACAAGAACATCGCCAAATCCTTTAGTATCAGCGAGATAGGCGACATGTCCCGCATGAATTATATCGAAACAGCCATTTGTAAAAACGACCTTCTTTCCCGCTTCCTTAAGCTTCTCCAATTCAACCAACAAATCTTTTAGTGCAATTATCATTACTTCTTTTTGTCATTAATTAATACTGATTTGAGAAGGTTTTCGCGGGTAATAGATACGATACCGGGTTCCCCGCAAACAACGCCGGCGGCATGATTGGCAATTGTTGCGGCTTCTTTGATGTTAGCGCCTGCAATGAAAGACGCTGCAAGAGTGGCTATGGCTGTGTCTCCGGCGCCTGAAACATCTGCCACATGGCGTGCATGAGTCGGAACCGAAGAAATATCACCGCAGGATTCGAATAGCATCATCCCATCGCTGCCCAAAGTCAGAAGAAGATTTTCGCATTGCAGCCGTTCCAGCAATTTCTTTCCGGCAGAAATGACTTCATCAGCAGAATTTATCGTAATATCGAGCGCCTGTTGGGCTTCCTTTTTATTAGGCTTAAAAACGGTGGAATTCGCAAAATCAAAGAAATTATCTTTCTTTGGATCAACAAAAACCGGAATACTACTATCAGCGGCGAACTTTGCTATATCTTCGATCAGGCATTTTGTTAAAGTACCTTTGTTATAATCTTCGAAAATAATTCCAGATAAATCCCCATTATTTCGAAGTGCGTCCAATATAAATTTAGCTCCGTCATCTGAAATACTTTTGCGAATTTCACGGTCAAGCCGGATTAATTGCTGATTATTGCCAATTATCCTCGTTTTAACTGTGGTTGGGCGGTTGTTATCAATAAAAAGTCCACCCGGGTCAATGCCGTCATTCCTTGATATATCAACAAAAGTGCTGCCAGATCTGTCTTTGCCGATAACGCCGCATAGCAAAGAATTGATGCCCAGGGACTTTAGGTTGCTGGCCACATTTGCCGCACCGCCAAGGTGGAATGATTCCTTTTCGAGGTCGATTACCGGCACCGGTGCCTCGGGCGAAATTCGCGATACTGACCCCCAGAAGTACCTGTCCAGCATCACATCTCCAATCACAGCAATAGTCTTGCCGGGGAAATGTAGAAATATTTCTTCAATTCTCTCTTTTGTAATTCTTAACATATTAATCTTTAAATTTATCAATTACTCAGATTCAAAAATACTAAATAATCTTAGAACATTAAAATCAATGCAGGCGGACGATCATATCAATCTTAAGCATTTCAAGCCCTTCCTCAAGGCCTGTGAATTTGATACCGAATTCATTCTCGGCTTTGAAGGTTATCAACCCTCCCTTTTCAGGACGCTTGGCTAATTGCTTTAAGCTGCCGGGCGGAATTGGTGCAATCAATTCATTATCGAAACCCATCCGTGCGGCTATTTTCACTGCTATTTCATATCTGTTAAGATAATCTGTCCCGGCAACGTTGAAAGTACCATTGGACTCGTTAATGATTGCCCGCGAAACAGATCTTGCAAGGTCGTGTACATAAGTAGGGTTGCACCATTGTCCCTCAATTATCTTTATGCTGCTGCCATTATTCAGCTTTTCAATTACCCACCTGATGAAATCCACATTGCCGTACGAGGATGAGCCATATACCACGTTTGACCTTATAATTGTCAGGTTGTCAAGAACCGAAAGAGCGAGGTTCTCCCCTGCCAGTTTGGTTCTTCCGTAATAGCTTAGCGGGTTGGGCAGCCCGGTTTCGCCGTACGGCCCGTCCTGCCCATCAAATATATAATCGGTCGAAAAAGTAATAAGCCTTGATTCCATCACACGGCAAATCTTAGCAAGTGTTTCCACTAATTCAGCATTCGCGTTCCATGCCGTGCTTTTGTCTTTTTCGCATTGGTCAACATTCGTCATGGCTGCGCAATTGACAATTACATTAGGCTCAATGCCGTAAATAATACTTTTTAAATCCTTTTTATTGCAATAGTCAACGCTAATTTTCTTATCCTTATTGAAAATTATCTTATCGGCATCTGATGATAAGAGGTATATATCATAGCCTGTTTCGGAGGAATAGTACTTTACGATAGCTTCGGCTGTTTTGCTTGTGCCGCCGGTTAACAATATTTTACGCATTTAATATTTTCTCCGCATTGTTCCACGTGGAACATTATTTCAAAAAAAGTGTAATCACAGAGACATCGGCAGCCGACACACCCGATATGCGTGACGCCTGGCCCAATGACTCTGGCCGGATTCGGGTTAGCTTCTCCCTTGCCTCGGTGGAAATTGAATTTAACTTGGAATAATCAAAATCCTTCGGTATCTGTTTGCTCTCATTGCCGAGGAAATACTCAATTTCCTTCCTCTGCCTCTTGATGTAGCCTTCGTACTTTATCTCTGTCTGCAATTGGCCAAGGAGTTTGTCCTTTTCCGTTAAACGCACCATTTCTTCAGGCAAATCTAAGCAAAGATCGAGTAATTTCCCTAACTTTACGCTACTTCTTTTGGTTAATGAGTGAATATCCGTCGATTGGATAACCTCATTTTCGCCTATTGATCCGAGATATGGGTTCGCAATATCAGGTTTGAGCTTAATTGTCTTTGCAATCTCATTGCAGCGATCTATTAAATGATAATTGCCAACTACTTTATTATATATAAATCCGGGAACCAACCCAAACTTATACCCGTACTTCATTAATCTTTGGTCTGCGTTGTCCTGGCGCAGCAATAGCCTGTACTCGGCCAGCGAGGTGAACACCCTATACGGCTCTTCAGTGCTTTTATTAACAAGGTCGTCTATCAAAACGCCAATATATGATTCGGAGCGGCTGAGTATAAACGGCTCCTCCCCCCTAAGATTCAGCACAGCATTAATGCCAGCGGCCAGCCCCTGCGCAGCGGCCTCTTCATAGCCGGAAGTCCCGTTTATCTGCCCTGCCAGATACAATCCGCTAATTGCTTTGGTTTCCAAGGTGTAGGAAAGTTGGTAGGGATAGAAGAAGTCATACTCGACTGCATACCCGGGCTTGAGCAGTTCCACATTTTCCATTCCGGGAATTGATTTCAAGCCCTTTATCTGAATGCCAACTGGCAGGCTGGTAGAAAAGCCATTTACATAGACGGAATCGGTGCTTAATCCTTCCGGCTCGAGCAGCAAGCGGTGCGAATCCCTGTCGGCAAACCTTTCAATCTTATCTTCGATAGACGGACAATACCTCGGGCCGGCACCATTGATAAGGCCAGTGAACATTGGCGATTGGGCGAATCCGGTGCGAAGTATCTCGTGTGTGGTTCGGTTCGAATATGCCGAATAGCATAATATTTTATTCTTCACAGCAGGCGTATGGATTGAGAATGGTTCCGGGTTTTCATCGCCGAGATTAATATTCATCAATCCAAAGTCAACAGACTCTGCCCTGACTCGGGGCGGAGTGCCGGTTTTCAGCCTGCCCGATTGCAAACCAAAAGATTCGAGGTGCGCAGTAAGGCCCGGGGATTGAGGTTCGCCTATTCTGCCGCCTTTTGTTTCTATCTGGCCGGTGTACATAATGCCGTTAAGGAAGGTGCCGGCGCATAGGATTGCGGCATCCGACTTTATTTCGGTAGAATCGTCAAGTATAGCGCCAAAAACTTTATCCTTTTTGATAATAAATCTATTTATTTTACCTCTAATCAAGGTTAGGTTTTCGATAGCATTTAGTAATTCGATTGCAAATTGCGGGTATAAGTCCTTGTCTATCTGAGCCCTGGGCGACCAAATTGCAGGCCCTTTGGATTTATTCAGCATCTTGAACTGAATGCCGGCTTTATCTGCAAGTATGCCCATCACTCCGCCGATTGCATCTATCTCTTTTACTATATGCCCCTTTGCGGAACCGCCTATCGAGGGATTGCACGATGGTTTGCCGATTGAAGTAAAATCCATCGTAATCAGGGCTGTCTTAGCACCCATTCTCGCTGCCGCTGCCGAGGCTTCAATGCCGGCATGTCCGCCGCCAACAACAATTATATCGAATTTATTTGAGTTCATTAATTAGATTGCCCTCAAAAAGTACTAACTTTTTATTGTTATAGTAATTACGAAAACTATTCTATTAGAAAGTGCAAGGAAATGGATTTATTATGCCCTTATGCCTTGCAGATTGTAGGACAACCCCCTGCTCGCTTTGCTCACTTCCCCCTTTTTTAAGGGGGAATAGCCAATTTAATTCCCC
>JAJRTW010000020.1 GCA_024278075.1 Bacteroidota bacterium
AATTTATTATGCTCGAAAACCTTGCAGAAAGTATGACAACCCCCTGCTCGCCTGGCTCACTTCCCCCTTTTTTAAGGGGGAATCTAAGTTATTGTAATTTCAACTATTTCCCCCTTAATAAAGGGGGATTTAGGGGGTTATTTTTTTCCTTATTATTGCAAATGTACTCCTAATTTTTATCTTAGTCGACTTTTTGAGTGAACCCTAAATAGTAAATTATTCTCAACCATGATTTTCCCCGAGTTAAAGCAACTCGTGGCTAATGATTCAATTGCCACCTGCTTTAGCTCGTGGGCGGTTATTTGAATCTCAATATTATTCGAATTCCATGTGAATTTCCGAAGCCGCAACGCTATGGGTTAATGCACCAATTGATACGGCATTGATTCCTGTTCTTGCATATTCACCAATAATATCAAGAGTAATTCCGCCGGACGACTCTATAAAATAATCCTGCCCGCCCGGATTTGACCGGATAAGTTCTACAGCTTCATACGTTTGTTCGGGCGACATATTATCTAATAGAAAGCCATCGGCACCGGCTCGGATTCCCTCTGCTATCTGTGAGAAATTATCCACCTCCAATTCGATTGGCAGGCCGAAACCTTTTCGTTTCAACTTCTCAATCGCATTTGCAACGCCTCCGGCCGCCATGATATGATTATCCTTGATTAAAATGCCCGAGGATAAGTCAAGCCTGTGGTTGTACCCGCCGCCAACCGCCACGGCATATTTCTCAAAAAGCCTCAAGCCCGGTGTGGTTTTGCGAGTGTCTAAGATTTTAACATTATATGGATTGGCTATATCAACATATTTCTTAGTCAATGTTGATATTCCGCACAATCGCTGTATAATATTCAACAAAACCCTTTCCTTTTGCAATATTTCAGCAGAGGGGCCGGCAATTTCACAGATAATGCCGCCTTGCTGTACTTTTTCTCCGTCGCTGTAATTTCTTTTAACAGTAAATGTATCTGTATCGAAGAAAACATCGAACAACGCCTCGCCGGCAAAAATCAAATCCTCCTCGGCCTGGATGGCAGCTTTGGAGACAATGGAGCTATCGACTGTGCCCAGAGTGGTCTTGTCACCATCGGGGGCATCCTCTGCCAAAAACTCATTGGCCTTGCGAATCAAATAATCCTTCGGAAGGTGTAATTGCTGTGGGTATTCAATCAACTCAGCTCCAGCATTCTTAGCAAAGGTTTTTCAGCTCGTTTTCTAATTTCTTCATCTAATATTATCTGCGGCTCTAAGTTCTCGAGGGCATTAATCATTTTTTCGAGCGTATTCAGCCTCATATACGGGCATTCGTTGCAGCTGCACCCCTCCAAATTCGGGACGGGTATATATTCTTTCCCTGGTGCTAATTTTTTCATCTGGTGGATAACGCCCGGCTCGGTCAGTATAATAACTTCCTTAGAATCACTTTCGGTGGCAAGCCGGATAATCTTTGTTGTCGACCCGATTTCATCGGCATAGTGAAGAATATTATCGGGGCATTCGGGATGCGCCAGCACGAGTGCTTCCGGGTGCTTGTTCATCAAATCGACTACGGCAATCTCGTAGAATTCCTGATGCACCTGGCATACTCCGTCCCATAGCACCATATCCCTGCCGGTTTGCTTAATAATATGCCTGCCAAGATATTTGTCCGGCGCAAAGCATATCTTTCGGCCCGGAGGAACTGACTCTATTATCCTGGCTGCATTTGAAGAAGTGCATATAATATCGGACATAGCCTTAACCTCGGCCGTGCAGTTAACGTATGAAATAACCGTATGGCCGGGATGAGCATCAATCCATGCCTTAAATTCATCCGCCGGGGCGCTGTCGGCAAGCGAGCATCCGGCTTCGAGGTCGGGTAGGATTACGACCTTATCCGGGTTGAGAATCTTGGCGGTTTCGGCCATGAAATGCACACCGCAAAACAAAATGACGTCGGCGTCGGCCTTCCGGGCTGCCCGGGCAAGTGCAAGCGAATCGCCCATGTGATCGGCTATATCCTGAATTGCCGGGTCTTGATAATAATGAGCAAGTATCACGGCATTTCGCTGCTTCTTTAGTTCATTTATTTTATCTATTAGTTCTTTCATTTCCGCTCCGATCAGATACTACCGTCAATATATATTACAAAATTAATTATAATTACTATAACGATCATATAAATAAATCAATTTAAGGCTTGCTCAATAATAAAGTCGCTCCCGAATATGGAATAAACTCGAATAATCAGCAGATTAGCGCAGCCAATATGATAAAAATTGTGATAATTGAAGAAAAAGCAATGTTTTTTCTCCATGCACTAATATATATGTTGTTTTATTGGCATCTCATTATTAAGTTGACATATATTCGGATTTGTTTTTTTTGATTCATGCAAACTCAAAAGATCTTACTGATTTATTTGCAAATTATTGGAACAAAAGATAAATAGTGCATCATCATACAATCAGTTAATATTTAACGATCTGCCAGTTGTAACAACTGGCAGGACAAAAGTGTAACCAAGCTCCGATGAATCGGAATCTTCAACTGGGACTTAGTTACAAGATTTATTAGTGCAATTGTTTCTGAGATGATGTAATAATATATATTCACGAATACTAACGAGTATTTGGATTTCCGATTTTTGGCAAAAAGACCCACAGCATACTATTCTGAATTAGAATATTCGATCAATTACTTACTATAGATAATTTACTAGAACTCACTCAAATGGTTTTAAGGCAATGCACCTGAAAGTGCTAGTGTCGTGTCAGGCATACTATGACGGTTCATTTGATTTGTCATTCTGAACGAAGCCATCTATGGCAAGCCATCTATGGCGAGCCACTTGTGGCGAAGTGAAGAATCCAGTGTTCACAGGCTATTTGGATGCATCAAAATGGATTCCGGATCAAGTCCGGAATGACATAGAACAGTTGACAAGTCACTAGTGACGTGCCAACCTTAGATTGACGTATCGCTTGACACAACACTATGTTATGGCCTGCAATCCATTTCCACGGTATAGATATTTGAATTAATAATACATTAAGGAGATTCGTATGAGAAAAATCATTCTTACCACATTCGCTGTTTTGTGCCTGTCGGCACTGCTTACTAACGCCCAGCCAATGCTGAACATTATCGAAGGAAACGTCGTAGACGTAGGGATTATCAATTCGAACGACGGCAACCAGGGATTTGCTATTCTCCTAAGAAACGACGGGGATGAAGTCCTGACCGTTTCGAATGTTCAAATGGACTGCCCATGCCTTGCCGCCACAATGCCGGAAAAGAATATTATGCCGGACGAAACATCAGAGATTATTGTTCTTTTCAACCCTTCCGGTTTGACCGGTAGTATTATGAGCAGCATAGCATTAACAACTAATGAACCCGGCCGCTCCCGGCCAATCATCCAATTTAAAGCCGAAATTAAAGCCCCGCTGATGCTCGATACCAAAGGCAGCTTTTTGTCCGGCAGGGCCAACGAATTAGTCAGATCATCATTTACAGTTATGAACACCACGCAAAACGATATTACTATTGGAAGTTTTGAAACCAGCCCCTCGGATATTATGATTGATGCCCAAGCAACGCTAACCATTCCGGCCGGATCGGAAGTCGTGATTGGTTATGAAATTTTCCGCTCCGAGGCTGCCTCTGCCTCTACAACGATCAGCTTTTTGACAACCGAGCCAAGCCAAAGCATGATTGAAGTTGACGGGGCAATGAGGATTAGATAATCAGGGCAATTGTCCTTAAATTATCTACTATGTTTAAGGGTTTATTTTTTTATTTTTTTATACTAATACTAATACTAATACTAATAACAATAATAATAATTCGAGGGTATCATGAAATTAGTAAATCAAAAATTCTTTTTAAAGCTATTATTAACAGTTCTGGCCTTTTTTGCGGGAATAAATATATCTACTGCTCAGCTAACAGTAGATGGCAGTTTGACGGCCGAACAACTTGTTCGGGATATTCTGCTGGGCGGTGGTGTAGAAGTTTTCAACGTCGTATATACCGGCGGCAATACGCCCGGCCAAAACCCCATTGGTACTTTTGACGGCACAGGATCACCAGACCTCGGGATAGATGAGGGAATCATTTTGACAAGCGGTTCAATAAATGTGGCCCCGGGGCCGAATGATAATTCGGGAGCAACCTTTGCTAATGGTGTGCCGGGAGACCCGGATCTGGACGCTCTTATTCCGGGTTACTCAACTTTAGATGCTTCTGTGATAGAATTCGACTTCATCCCTATTTTCGACAATATCACGTTCAATTATGTATTTGCTTCGGAAGAATACCAGGAATACGTTTGCAGCCCATTTAACGATGTATTCGGATTTTTTGTTAGCGGCCCCGGAATCGTCGGGACAATTAACATTGCACAAATCCCGGGTTCGGGCGATGCAGTTGCAATTAACACAGTCAATAATGGCAGCTTCGGGCCGTGGGGTTCGACTCCCGGGCCGTTTGATCCTTGCCCGCCGCAGAATCCGGGATACTACGTGGATAACGATGTGTTAGGCTCGCCGGGTATCCAATACGATGGATTCACAGTTGTGCTTCCGGCAGTTCTGGACAACCTGATACCGTGCGAAACATATCACATTAAACTTGCCATAGCCGACGCCGGAGATGAATATCTTGATTCCGGTATTTTCCTCGAATCCGGCAGCTTTACCAGCGTTGGAGCTTATGGCGGTACCGACCAGGAGCAGGACCTGTGCTCAAATGTGCCTACCCAAGTAGGCCGCGAGCCATTTGCAGGATTAACATTCTCATGGACACCAACCACAGGGCTGGATAATCCAAATATTGCAAATCCGTTTCTGACTTTATACAATCCAACTAATTCGCCGATGGTTCGCACATATTCTCTGTATATCTTAGAATGTGATTTAGCAACAGATTTTACTTTTACTGTCTATCCCGGAGTATATATCGACCTGGGCGATGACGTGGCCCTGCCTAGCGGATCAAATATTATCATTGGCGCCGACCCGGCCCGCGGCACACCCCCGTTCCAATACTCATGGGCCGGGCCGCAGATAGTTGACGCATCCGCCCAATACCAAACAATCTATACACCACCCGGGCCGCCCGAAACATATACCGTTACCGTAATTGATGCCCAGGGCTGCCAAACGTCGGACGATATTGTAATATCTGCTATCCCCGGCAGCGATGACTTTACATGGATCGACGATTATGGCAACACGCCGGATGTATGCCTTGGAGTTCCTGTGAACTTCACTGGTATAGGTGTAGATGACATGAACGGATGGAACTGGGATTTCGGCGATGGCTCCGAATCGGTCGAGGGCCAGGATGCTGTTCATACCTTCGACTGCCCGGGAACGTATGAAGTTGTATATACGGTTTGGGGCGTTAACTACGAATACCCATACGACGAATACTCAACTGAGATCACTCATAATGTTAACGTTGTCAACAGCGGCTGTCCGATGACAATGAATATCACCGACCTTGAGACTTGCCGGCATGTTGGTATTTTCCTTGGCCCCGAGCCGATTGTGTGCGATGGCACGCCAATGCAGACGATTGTTCGTGGCGGATCGGGAGATTATAGGTTCAGATGGTGGCCCGAAAGATATTTAGGATACAGGATATTTGAGAATCCGTTCTTTTCAAACCCAACGCGCAATCAATATTTCACACTGCAAGTGTTTGATAATGTAACAGGCAATATGCTTGAGGACCGCATATTGGTTACTGTATTAAGAGACCCGAGAGTCAGATTCCGAAGAAGAACCGTCAGAATCAAAAAAGGCTCGTCCTATGACCTTTCAACCAATCTTAGGATTATTGGTAATGGCGGATTTTCTTATGCCTGGCGGACGCTTGACGGCTCCGATTGGACTTCTTCGGAAGACAGCCCCGTAGTATCTCCGACAAGATCCACTTCCTATGGTTTGGTGATAACGGATATTAAAGGATGCTCCAGCAGAATGGCAAGGATTAGAGTAATACCAAGCAGAAGAAAAGAAGCTGCCTTCCAGCCGGGGAATGCCGAATTTGATGGATTCTTCACTGCTTATCCGAACCCTGCCGTCGATGAACTGGCAATATCGCTCCAATCAGAATATGAAGGGCCCGTAGGAATCAGGCTTGTAAATATGGTAGGCGTTACGGTATATAATTCCACAGGCGGCTATGCGGTGGATTATTATGAAACCATTGATGTCTCGGGGCTTCCGGCCGGTGTCTATATGATTGAAGTTCATGCTGGCAACTCGAAGGTACTCGAGAAAGTTGTAATTAATTAGAGTTTTTGTTTATATTGCGTATAGGCCGACGCAGCAGACAATGATTTGTAAGCCTGTTGTTCTTATTCGGACAGCAGGCTTTCAATATATTATGATTAAAAGTATATTATTATCAAAGTTTATGAATAATTAAATCATGTTTTATGGATACAGAAAATCTTAACAGCCAACCCGAAGAAAACAAGCAGCAACCCGAAACAGAACAGCTCTCTTTTTCTGATAAACTTTCGGGAATAATTGCTTCCCCTTCGGAAACTTTTTCATTAATCGCCAAATTTCCACCGAAAGCCGCCGACTGGTTTATTCCGGTAACATTTGTTATGTTAATTGCAATAATTTCGATTGTCCTTATTAACAGCAATCCTGAAATAAAACATGAAATGATGGAAATGCAATTATCCGCCATTGAAGAGAATCTGTCGAAGGCTGTTGACAACGGCGATATGACTCAGGAGCAGGCAAGCATACAATTTGAGCAGATAGAGGCCAGTTTGGAAAGCAGTGGCAGTACCGGATTCATATTCCAAATATTAGGGGTCGTATTTTCCACTTTTTTGATATTCTTTATCGTATCAAGCGTTTTCTTTTTATTTGCCAAATTCGCCTTGAAGGGCGGCGGCGATTACATGGCTTCGCTTGTGGCCTATGGCTTGCCGCAATACATAATTGTCCTGCAGATAATTGTCATCATATTAGCCTCTTTATTCTCTAACAAGCTAATAATAGCAACAAGCCTTGCAACAGTCTTGGCGATGGAGCCGAATGATTTGACTGGATTTATATGCTCCAAAATCGACCCGTTTAGAATTTGGTTCTATGCCGTTATCAGCATCGGCTATGCCAGGATGTTTAAATCGAATGATACTACGCGATATTATATCATGGTATTTGGCCTATGGCTTGGGTTCGGCGTGGCTGTTTTCATTGCCAGCCAATATGTCCCGGCGCTTCGGTGGCTGGCGGTATATTAATCCGAAAGAATATTAATCCGAAAGAATATTACTATTATTTTCATTAACTTAGAATTTTACAGATAGTACGACGTTACACATCCCTCTTTTTATGCAACTTCAATTGAGCTTAACCCGCATATTGCGGGACTTTTACTCAATAGATTCGTATCTCTAAGGGAATATATGAGTTAGGCCGATTCCCCGGTGATTATGTTTGGCTTATTATTGAGTTATCTTAAAATCACTATTATTCATTGCCTGTCAGTTGTTTTGAATATTTTATGAATAATGCGGGTTAAAATGAATATGAAAGGTGTTGTATTTTTATCTTTGACTGCACTTCTGCTTCTGCTTTCGCTATCCCAATCTCATGCCCAGGTTGAAGTTACAACAATCCATGGCGAAACATACATTGGATATATAATCGAAACTAATAAGGATAAAATATTATTTAGAACAACTGATGATTTGGAGCTTACTTTTCCAAAGAATTATATCGAAGATATTAAACCGGTAATCATACGAATAGTGACATTCACCGGGAATAAATACGAGGGGAGGGTGTTGAAGCAAGACGATTCCACCATGATTATTGAGACTAAAGGCAAATTGGTGCTTACCGTACCAAAAAATCAAATATTTCGACTCAATTATGGCGACAGCTATTCTACGAAAACTTATAGATCATTTGGCATAACCGTATTGGCCCCCGGGGGAATTAATATCAGTTTCGGGAATCATTTTAAAAGTACCGGTATCAGAACTGTAATAGGTTATATGGGTAGTGTAGTGGGGCTGCAAATAAATTATCTTTTTAACCTCAGTAAATCAGAACACTTAGAGCATAATATTTCACTTGGAGCAGGCAGAACAGCATTCGAAGATTCTGAACGCCCCTCTTATGTTAGAGCTGGTCAGATTAAAATTCCCCGGGGCTCCTGGACTTATTTAGGAGGATATTACGATATAAACGTATATGGTGCTTTCCTGGAGCTTGGCCTAACAGCCGGGGTTGGTGATTTCACCATACCTCAATTATCAATTCAATTTGGCTATGTCTATAGGTTTAATGATTGATATAGAATCGATTGATAGGATGCTGCAAATAAAAACAGCGAAAGGGCGAACGCCCGTTTCTACAATCCAATAAAATGTTCACACTCACACTCACAATTGCCAGTTGTAACAACTGGCAGAACGGAGTATTATAGACCCGAAATACTTAGGCTATTTCTTCTTTGTGCTTTTCGTTTTTGAATCGCTTATTTTTATTTTATCCCAACCGTTAATCGCAATTGGCAAAGCTTCTGAAATATGCTTCACAAAAACTAATTGCAAGCCCTCAATTACAGAACTTTTAATATCTTCCACATCCCGCTGGTTTTCTTTTGGGACAATTACAGTTTTAATGCCATGCCTTCTTGCGGCAAGCAACTTTTCCTTCAGGCCGCCTATCGGGAGCAGATTCCCCCGCAGCGTTATCTCGCCGGTCATGGCAACATCGCCTTTGAGATAAGCCCCGGAAGCAGCCGATACCAGTGCCATCGTCATCGCTATCCCCGCCGAAGGCCCGTCCTTCGGAATTGCACCTTCGGGAACATGAATATGAATCTCTTTGTTTTTGTTGAATGCAGCGGGTATCTTCAATTCCTTATGATTGGCCCGAACATACGACAGTGCGGCGCGGGCGGATTCCTTCATCACATCGCCAAGCTTGCCCGTCAGAATCAGCTTGTCGGTGCCAGCCATAACAGACACTTCAATCGGGAGGATGTCGCCGCCAACGCTCGTCCACGCAAGGCCGGTGGCAACGCCAACCTTATTCTCCAGATCCTCGTTTTTAAGTTTGAATCTCGGTGATTTCAGGAATTTCTCTATCATATCCGTATCGATTACATAAGATTTCTTTGCAATTGCTCTCTTGAAATACGGATTATTCCTCAAGGCCTTCCTCATTTTTGGCTTTGCTTTGCCTTTGGATTTTTTCCGCTTGGAATCATATTCATATACAATCTCCTTGGCCAGCTTCCGAAAGACAGAAGCAATGCTCCGCTCAAGATTCCTTACCCCGGACTCTCTTGTATATTGCCGGATAAGCTTCATTATGGCATCATCGTGAAACTTAATGTCCACTTTGTCCAGCCCGTATTCCACAAGCAGCTTCGGCACTATATGCCTTTTGGCAATTTCAAGTTTTTCCGGGTCGATATAACTTGTCAGCTCGATAATCTCCATCCTGTCCTGCAGCGGCAGCGGAATATCATAGCGTACGTTCGCCGTGGTAATAAACAAAACGTTAGACAGGTCGTAATCCACATCAAGGTAATGGTCGTTGAAGGCAACATTTTGTTCGGGGTCGAGCACCTCGAGGAGGGCCGAAGAAGGGTCGCCGCGAAAATCCATAGACATTTTATCAATTTCGTCCAGGAGAACGACCGGGTTCACAGTTCCGGCTTTTTTCATTACCTGAATTATTTTGCCGGGCATAGCCCCGATATAAGTTCTTCTATGCCCGCGAATTTCAGCTTCATCGCGGATGCCACCAAGCGAAAACCTGACAAATTGTTTGTTCAATGCTCTTGCAATTGATCTGGCGAGTGATGTTTTTCCAACCCCCGGAGGCCCCACAAAACAAATAATCTGCCTTTTAAGGGATTCCACCAGATTGAGAACGGAAATGAATTCCAGTATCCTCTCTTTCGGTTTTTCAAGGTCGTAGTGGTCTTCGTCGAGTATCTGCTGCACATGCTCTATGTCGAGGTCATCATCGGTTTTCTTATGCCAGGGAATAGAAGTCAATATCTCAAGATAGGTGCGATTAACCGAGAATTCCGGCGACATAGTCGGTGTTTTCTTCAACCGGTCTAATTCCTCCATAGCTTTGGCGTGGACGGCCTCCGGCATTTGCGATTCGTTGATTGCCTTCTTTAGCTGAGCAATCTCCGGCGATGACTCTTCCTCGTCGCCAAGTTCATTTTGAAGCGCCCTGATTTGCTCCTGAATATAGAACTTCTTCTGAGTCTTCTGAATAGTATCGTGAATTTTATTATCAATCTCGTCCTCGAGCGAGAGCATTTCCAATTCGGTACTTAATATCGAAGACAGCTCAAAATATTGCTTTTTAAGAGAATTCTGCTCGAGCAGCTTCTGTTTGGTTTCAATTTTCGACCGGATATTAGCGGAAGCATAATATAATTTCCTGACCGGATCTTCAATATTTTCGAATGCACCGATAATATCCGGCGGCAGCTTTGCATTGCTTTTCACATATTCAACGAACAGGTCGGAAGTGTGGCGTATTAAAGCCTGCAGCTCCTTGTCGCTCTCCCGGAACTTAATTTGCAATAGGCCAATATTGGCCTCAAGGTACTGCTTGTTCTTAAGCCGGCGTTTAATTTTTGCCTGGAACAGGCCCTCTACAAGCACTTTAAGCAAATTATTCGGCAGCCGCAGTACCTGAATGATTTTAGCAACGGTTCCATGCTGATAAATATCATCGAATCCAGGGTCGTCGATGCTCGGATTTTTTTGGGCCGACACGAAAATAAATTTATCTCTTTCCACCGCATCGGCAACCGCTTTCAAAGAGGATGACCTCCCGATTAGAATTGGGAATATCATATTCGGGAAAATCAATATATCCCTTAACGGCAGCACGGTCAACTTCGTGGGGATGCTTACTTCCGTCTTTTCGGCATTTTCTATGGAACTAATTATTTCTTCCTGATCTATCATTGTCAACCTTTATAAAACTTGTTTCATTTATTGGTTCAATTTAAGAAGAAATGAAGAATTTAGTGCTGTTTTATTTTATGGAATAAAAGCTCTAAATTAAATCAAATCTGATATAGTAATGCGTATTATTAATGAGTTTATACTTACTTTTAATCAAATTTTGTTCACAAAGAAAACAACGCAGTCATGGCATGGATAATATATCCGGCTTGAATTGACACATCTCATAGAATCTTTGCCGGCTTGCCGGTACCAGCAACCCGCTATATTTAAAGATGTTACAAGCGTTTATCAAAAAAACCCGAAATAATCGGGTTAAACAACTTTTATGATTTCCACAATCTCCTTATATTTGTAAATTGTATCGAATGCAAATTGCGCTAAATGCGGACGTGGCGGAATTGGTAGACGCGCTAGACTTAGGATCTAGTGAGGCAACTCGTGGGAGTTCGAGTCTCCCCGTCCGTACGAATCATTTCTATCGAATCCCACATTGTGGGTTTTATTCGTCGCAGCTTGCTATAAATCATTATACTGGATTATTTTGTTACTCCGCTGATAGCGGCCGGTTAGTTCATTTTCAAGGAATCATATTGGAAAAGGTATATAAACATTTGGAAGGTTGTCTGCATCAAGTTGAGATAACCTTAACAAGGCAGGAACGCGAACCTTATTACTTTGATGCATACAAGAAGGCTCGAAGGGAAATCGATATTAAAGGCTTCCGAAAGGGCAGAGTGCCTATCAACTTAATAAAGCAAAGGTTCGGAAAATCGATTGAGTACGAAACCGATCAGGACATTCTGACTTCGGAATTCAATAAATTAGTCCGTGAGGATCAATTAGACGTTATCGGCCAGCCTAAGATAACCGAAATGGATAATGAAGGCGACAACCTCGTTTTCAAAGTTGAATATGAAGTGTTGCCGGAATTCCAATTGGCCGACTATAAAGGGATTATCGTCGATGAGCCTGTGCATACCGTTAGTGACGAAGAAGTTGAAGAACAAATCAATAAGATTTGCGAGAACAATGGCAAGTTTGAAAATGCCGGCCAGGTGGATGGCGACCTCTATGTAGTGGGCCTGAAGCTGGAAGAAATTGATGAGAATACTAAAAAGCCCATCGAAGATGCCGAACCGGAAGAAACAAATATTTACTTGAAAGACCCTAATGTTTCTCCCGAACTGAAAAGGTCGGTATTGAATACGAAAGTTGGGGACACATTCGAGTATTCACCCGAAGGCGCCGACAAAACTTTCAACGTAACCGTAACAGACATTCAGAAACTTATACCCGTTGAATTCACAAACGGCCTGGCCAGGGAAATATCCAATGGCAGGTTCGAATCGGCCGATGAATACCGCGAAGAAATTGGCTATTCGCTGCAGGAGCAATGGGATAAGAAAAGCCGCGAGGAAATGGAGAATCAGATAGTGAACACTATGATTGATGCCCACGATTTCCAGCCGCCGGAAAGCATCGTAGCGCAGGTTGCCGATGCAATGGTTGAAGATTTTCTGAAAAGGTTCCAGCAGGCACAGGACTCTCCGGATTTCGATAAAGAACAAATGAGACAAGACCTTATGCCTGCCGCCGAAAGGAACGTCAGGTGGGAGATTATAAGAAATAAAATCATTGAGAAAGAAGGCCTTGAAGTTGAGGATTATGATTATGAAGCCCTGGTGGAAGCCGAGGCGCAAAGGTATAATACCGATACCGATACGATTAGAAAAGCCATACAAAGCAACAAGGGCATAACAGCCGACATGCTTGCCAAGAAGGCTATGGGCCTGCTTTTGGATTTTGCCATTACTAACGAGGTTCCGTTCGACGAGATTACTAAAGGCCACGACCACGAGCATGATCATAACGAAGAGAGCAACACTAATGACGACGGCAAGTCAGAGGCGGAATCCGAAGAAGAGAAATAAATTAGAATGGGCATTGTGATTGGCAGAAAGCATTTTCAGATTTGTTTTTTGCCATTTTTTTGGTTCATTATAATTCACAAAGCATTTCTATTTGCCGTCTAAAAGATTGATCTTTGATAATCGTTAATGGTAAAGTAATTCAAGTAAAGCAGTATATCTGAGAATAGTATCTGAGAATAATATCTGCAAATAATAATAGTAAGGATTAATAATGGTAGATCAATTAATACCGATTGTGATAGAGCAAACCAGCCGTGGCGAACGCTCGTACGACATTTTTTCAAGGCTGCTGAAAGAAAGGATAATTTTCATCGGCACTCCCATCGATGACCATCTTTCGACGCTTATTATAGCCCAGCTTTTGTTTTTATCCAGCCAGGACCCAAAAAAAGACATTAGCCTTTATATCAACTCGCCCGGCGGAAGTGTTAGCGCCGGCCTTGCAATCTACGATACGATGCAGTTCGTCCGGCCCGACATATCAACCATTTGCATCGGCATGAGCGCCTCGATGGCACAGGTGCTGCTAAGCGCCGGCAAAGAAGGCAAGCGGTATGCCCTGCCGAACTCGCGCATTCTGATGCACCAGCCCATGGGCGGCACCCAGGGCCAGGCCACCGACATCGAGATATATACCAAGGAAATGCTGCGCATCCGCGATAGTTTATTCAGAATTATTGCAAAGCATACCGGCAAGGATTTTAAAACTATCAAGAAAGATGCCGACCGGGACAATTATATGTCCTCGGAGGAAGCTCTGAAATATGGCATTATCGACAAGATTATCGAACATGCCCCCGGCTCGGATTCTGTTGATGACAATAAAGATAAAGAAAAGAGTTAATTATGGCAAAATGCAAAATGACATATAACAAGATTCAATGTTCATTCTGCGGCAGGACTTCCAATGAAGTAACCAGCCTGATTGAAGGGCCGAATAATATTTTCATCTGCGACCTGTGCGTAGAGAATTCGAATCAGATAATCAGCAAGAATAAAAAAACTTCCATAGCAAAGTCGATAGGCGTGCTTGACGGAACTATGCTGAAGCCCTCTGAGATTAAAAAGCGGCTTGACGAATACGTAATCGGCCAGGACTATGCCAAGCAAGTGATTTCCGTTGCCGTTTATAATCACTATAAAAGAATTTCTTCCGGCAAAAGCGAAAATGAATTTGCCGATGTGGAAATTGAGAAAAGCAACATTCTCCTGCTTGGCCCAACGGGAACCGGCAAAACACTGCTTGCAAGGACGCTTGCCAAAATCCTTAAGGTGCCGTTTGCCATTGCCGATGCCACTACGATTACCGAAGCCGGATATGTGGGCGACGATGTGGAGACGGTATTGCTCAATTTATTGCAAAATGCGGACTATGACCCGGATTTGGCCCAATTCGGGATTATTTATATAGATGAATTGGACAAGATTGGCCGGAAAAGTGAATCAACAAGCATAACCCGCGACGTGTCGGGCGAAGGCGTGCAGCAGGCATTGCTGAAAATGCTCGAAGGCACCCGTGCCGGCATTCCGCCGAAAGGCGGGCGCAAGCATCCCGAGCAGCCCCTGATTTATGTCGATACGAAAAATATTCTATTTATTTGCGGCGGCGCTTTCGAGGGCATTGAGAAGCTGATTGCCCAAAGAATGCGGTCTGCCTCCATTGGATTTACGGCGGAAAGCGATGACGCACTTGAAGACAGCCTCGAATTGCTTAAACACGCCGAGCCGGATGACCTGATGAAATTTGGCTTTATCCCGGAATTGGTCGGCCGGCTGCCCGTTTTTGCACCGCTCGAACAGCTTACCGACGAGTCCATGACCAATATCATGCTTGAGCCGAAAAATGCTATTGTGAAGCAATATAAGAAGTTGCTTTCGATCGACAATGTTGAGCTTGAATTTGAAACCGAGGCAATTTCAGCTATCGTTGAAAAAGCGAAAGACAGAAAAACAGGTGCAAGGGCTTTGAGGTCAATCACAGAGGAGATTATGCTGAAAATAATGTATGAATTGCCTGATAACAAGCAGGTTGTTAAGTGCATAATTTCCGAGGATGTGGTAAGAAACAGCGCCGAGCCGATATTGAAAAACAGGAAAAGCAAAAAGGCAAAGTCAGCTTAGCCTGCGTTTTTTTATAGAATATCCAATTCATAGAATATCCTAATTATCTTGCTTATTTCGTTTATTATATCTAAATTGTAGATTCTTTTTAGGAACATTAACAAATTATACTTTGGAATATTAAAATGTATGCTGTTGTAGAAATTGCCGGAACCCAGTTCGAAGTGGAGCAAAACGATATTATTAGAGTGCCGCTATTAGACGGCGAGCCGGGCGATACCGTTGAGTTTGGGAATATATTGTTTACTGGCGGCGACGAAAGCCAGAACATTGGCACACCTTATATAGAAGGCAATGTGGCGGCGAAGATAATTGAGCATGGCAAAGACGATAAAGTTTTGGTCTTTCACAAGAAGAGGCGCAAGGGCTATCGTAAATTAAACGGCCACCGCCAGCGTTATACTAAAATCGAAATAACAGACATTAATATATAGATAGTAATATATAAATCGAAATATAAAAGTAAAATAAATTTGACCTTAGGAGCTTGAAATGGCACATAAGAAAGGTGGCGGGTCCACCAGAAACGGCCGCGATTCCAATCCGCAATACCTAGGCGTAAAGCGTTTTGGCGGGCAGGTGGTCAAAGCCGGCAATATCCTTGTTCGGCAATGCGGCACTAAATGGCATCCCGGAAACAACGTAGGGCTTGGCAAAGACTATACGATTTTTTCTTTAATTGACGGATCAGTCAAATTCGAAAGCAAGGGCCGGCACAAAACACAGGTTTCGGTCTATCCCAATAACTAATGAGTTCTGAACTCTCTACTTGCAGGCCTTGCTGACATTCCCGTCGGCGAGGCTTTTTTTGGTTTAACCCGAAACAACCGGGCTAAATATTCTTATCTTTGTATCGTTGCCAAACGCCTTAATAAGGTTTCCTCAAAAAGTTGACTGAGATAAAATTTTAGTGCTTTTGCAATAATAAGGGAAAAAACAACCCCCTTAATCCCCCTTCAAAGGGGGAAAGCCCTTATATTGCTTGGACTTGCTGTCTTGACACCTGACAGCCAAAACCTGGCCGCTGGCCCCTCTAATCCCCCCTTAATTCACTGGCTTTGGGAAGAGTAAAATGAAATTCAGACCCTTTCCCAACTTCGGAGTCTACCCAAATTTTTCCGCCATTCAGCTCAATTAATTCCATGCACAGCAGTAATCCAAGCCCTGTGCCCCTTTCGTTTTCCGTACCGGCAGTCGAATACTTCGCATCCATTCGAAATATTTTTTCCATTGCCTCTTCATCCATCCCAACACCATTATCGGCAACCGAAATACGGATGCGATTATTGTTATGATTGGCAGCTGTCAGAACTACTTTGCCTCCGATTGGGGTAAATTTCAATGCATTTGACACCAAATTTCTTAATATGGTATTGAGCATGTAGCTGTCAGCTGCAATGAAAGTATCTCTATCAAGATCAACTATTAAATCAATATCTTTTTGCAATGCGGTTTCCATATACAAACCGGATAATCTACTTGCAAAGTCATAAATATCAATAGTCACAGGATTAAACTCCATTCTGCCCATCTGGGCTTTCGACCATTCAAGCAAGTTTTCAAGTAGATTGAAAAGCTGCTTAGCGGATTTGCTCATGGATTTTGATATTCGGGCAATCGCCTCGGAATCCAAATTGTTATATTCCTTTTCCATAAGCTCCGACAATCCGATAAAACCTGAAAACGGCCCCCGGAGGTCGTGAGCAATAATCGAGAAGAACTTATCCTTCGAGTCATTTATTTGCTTCAGTTTAATTTCGGATTCGAATAATTTTTCGTTAGTTTTCGCCAAAGTTCGAGCTTCTCTCAAAACTTCCAGTTCCGATTTTTGTAATCTTTGGTTTAGCTTTATCAGTTCATCCCTTGCATTTTTCTTTTCGGTTATGTCTTCACTAACATCCACAAAATGAGTAATTTCACCTTTGTCATTCATAATCGGAGCAATGTGCGAGAACTGCCAATAATATTCACCGTTCTTCTTTTTATTATAAAAATTACCCTCCCATGTATTGCCTGATTTCAGATTGTTCCATAATTTCTTGTAATATTTCCTGGAATGTTTACCCGATTTGAGAAATTTCGGATTTTTCCCGATCACCTCTTCCACCGAGTAACCCGTGATCTTGGTAAAACAAGGATTGGCAAATTCAATAATTCCGTCGGCATCGGTAATTACCACGGACATCATTGCATTCAATACGGCCTTCTCCAATTTCTTCAATTCTATTTCAGCTTTCTTTCGCTTTGTAATATCAAGGCTGTAGATAAGTCCAATACCGTATTCCGGAACTCCCTTTATCATAAATTGAAAATCCCGATGGGCCACACTATGCTCGAAAGAAGAAGAACTGCCGGCTACAATATTTTCAGTGAAAGTATTAATATTAATATCAGGGAACAATTTATTCAGGCATACATCCTCGTCCGATGAGAGTCTGAAGAAATCCATTCCGGCAGGATTCAGTAGCAGTACTTTTCCTTCAGTATCGAATTGAATGACCGGCGATGGGTTCATTTTCACTATGTCGGCCCATTTCTGCAATTCACTCTCTGTTTTGATCCGGTCTGTTATATCAAAAGAATATTTAGTGACCTGCTTTAGGCTGCCATTAAAATCAAATAACGGTTGAGCATGGACTTCGAATATCTTTTCGCAGCCATTCTTATCTGTGTGAGCTCTATTGATTACCGCAGGTCCGTTAGTTTCTTTTATCATGTTGATGGGGCATGTTTTTACGCCTTCATCGCATGGAGTTGTACGATTGTGAATTAATTCGTAACATTTAATACCTGCTCTGAAATTATTCCCTCTTGCAGTTTTATTCGCATATTCAATTGAATAATCATTGACATTTATTACGTAAAACGGACTAATAATCGATTCGAAAACATCATTAAAGAATTTGTTCTTTGCCTGTATCTCTTCGCCCACTGTTTTCAGTTTAGAAATGTCGCGAATAATAATAATTGAATTTGTTTTTTTCTTGTCCACCCATGAAGAAATTGTAAATTTAACCGGGAATTTGCTTCCGTCTTTTCGAATGCCATGCGATGCGTTCGACTTGCGGCCTTCGCCAGCGAAAGCTTCGGATTCCAGCTTTGGGCCTTCAGTATTTCTCATTATTTCAATTATTTCGGGCACAATTATCGAAACATGTTTTCCTTTTAATTCATCGGATTCATATCCAAAAAGCATAACGGCAACGTGGTTTATGTGCTGAATTCTATCATTTTTCAACATAATTGCCGCATCAAAAAAAGACTCCGCATCGAACATAGTTCCATCCACGGAGTCTTCCGTTGCCAATCCTTTATTTCCGTACGTTTCCATTTAGCTTGCACCTTGTTATATTCTATTGCCATTCCTACAAGAAAATGTATATATTGATGTCCGTAGTCTCCGCTTAACAAAAACAACCAAAAGCCTTAATCATAGTAATATCCCGAGTTGTTCCCTATATTTTGTTGCTTTGGATGCGATTTAATCCCACTCGTGGGTTTAATTCCCCGTGGCTTGCAACGCTTTTTAATAACGATAATCCAAATCGATACCCCGCTGCTTGCGGCGGAGTAGTTCATTATTTAACAGCAATTGTTTTTAAAGCATGTAATTCCTGGTTTGCCGGACTTATGAATCCCGCCTTCGGTAAGCCGTTATCCATCTCACTAATATAGTCAACGGCCAGCTAAAATCGGATTCCAGCTTTCGAGGCTGTGTGAAAACATCAAAACAAATTCATCATCAATTTATTTCGGTATCAATTTGCCGGAATGCTACAGTATTATGGATTCTTCTTTTCATTTTGTCACGTTCCGATGATAATTTTTCTTGCAAATTATTGTATACAATGACAGCATGATTCGAATTATTCAGAAGTCTCCTAAATATAAAACTATCAAGCCCCAGCCTGTCTACATCGGGACGCAGGCCAGACCGGGGTTTGATAACGAGTTAATAATAGTGTACTAATTGCATAAAATACCATGAGTTCTAACTCCCGGGAATAATTCTAATACTCATTCCGCTCGGCGGCAACTAAACTGTAGTCGTCCTGATTCCTATATTGCAACCTTGCCATTTCGTCGGGGTCATCCCCTTTATTTAATTCTTCATGGCCACTAATTTTGAAACTATCTACCAAGGACAGTAATCTATGAGTCAATTCACCCATTTTTTCAGAAGCTGTCGAGATTTCTGTTATTTGCCTTGCACTTTCGTTTGCAACCTGAGAAATAGCTTCTACGTTTTTAGCCATTAATTCGCTTGTAGAAGACTGCTCTTCGCTGGCGGCAGCAATGCTGTTAATCATGTCCTTTACTTCGTTAGAGCTGGTGACAACTTCCTCGAGAGCCTCGCCTGCCTTGTCTGCCAAAGCGATTCCTTCGTTAACTTCATCGTTGCCCTTTTTCATTATCGCAACTGCGTCTTGAGTCTCTTTCTGAACACCTTTGATCATTGTTGCTATCTGCTTGGTAGCGTCGGTGGTCCTTTCGGCCAACTTGCGAACTTCATCGGCAACAACGGCAAAGCCGCGCCCTTGCTCGCCAGCGCGGGCAGCTTCGATTGCGGCGTTAAGTGCCAAAAGATTCGTTTGGTCGGCAATTTCATCAATAACAGAAACAATCTCGCCAATCTCAGTGCTTCGTTCGCCAAGCTTCTCTATGCTCACGGCCGAATTGCTAACAAATTCTGCAATGTCGCGCATTTTATTCACAGTTTGCTTAACCACTTCGCCGCCCTGATTGGCAACACTTCTGTTCTTGTCGGCAACTTCGGATGTGGCAGTTGCATTCTGGGCATTTTCGCTAATAGTCCTTGCCATTTCTTCAACAGCCGAGGCAACTTCTTCGGATTGAACGCTTTGCTCTTCCGACGACGATGCCAACGTACCGGAGAGAGCAGTAATCTGGTTGGACGAAGTGGCAACCGATTCGGCGGATATGATAACCTGGCTGATTACATCGGTAAGGGAATCGCCAAGCGTATTGATATTATTCTTATATGTATCGAATTTGCCGGAATACTCACCGGACATCCTTGACGTTAGATCGCCGGAAGCTAATTCTGACAGCACTCCGGCTGCTATGTTCAGAGGTTCGATAATGTTGTCCAAAGTATTGTTAAAGCCATCAACGATAGCTCTGTAATCTCCTTCATGCTTCATTGCATCGGCTCTTGTGTCAAGCATTCCTGCAACCGCTGCTTCCGTAAGCTGCTTCAAGTCATTAACAATAAAATTAATTGCTCCGCCTACTTTATTCGTATTTTCTACAATATTTTGATAAATTCCAACTAATTCAACATCAACTCTTGCCTCGGAATCGCCCGCAGCCACTTTGTCTAATATATTTGCTGTTTCCTCCAGGCCATTTAGTGCATCAATACAATGATTCAAATTGCTTTTAATTTCGTTGAAATCTCCCTTGTATTCATCTGTAATCTTCGGAGGAATGTCGCCCTTGCTGATTCTGTCGATATATTCGGCGGTCATATTGATCGGTGCTACGAAAGCATCAATCAAATTATTGATACCGACGACCATGTCTTTCCACCTGCCCTCATATTTTTCCGAATCCCCTCTCATGTCCAGATTGCCGTTCTGTATTGATAATATCAATGAATCAGATTCATTCGAAAGGCTTGCTATATTATCAGACATTGCTTTCATTGCAAAAATCAGCTGGCCGATTTCATCCTTTTTATAAGTTTCCAGATTTACATCCAGATTGCCACGGGCAATATTTTCGGCTGCTTCCTTTGCCTGATTTATCGGATTAGATATCCCTTTGATGATTACAACACTTAATACCAATATTATCGAGAAGATCAAGACTACTGCTGCAATGTTTATAATAACCGTATTTTGTGCTTTGCCATGCAGTCGGCTGCTTGTTTGAAGGATATTATCTGCTATCTTGTCTTCAACATTCTTAATTAAGTTAATCTTACTTGTAATTGTGCTAAACCAATATGACGCATCTATGCCCAAAGTTTCGGCATTATGATTGTCGATCGCATAATTTTCCATACGGGCAACTTCGCTGACATCTTTACCTTGCACGGTTTGTACAAAAGCATCTTTCTGGGCCTGAGTAGCATATCTTTGGAAGTTTTGATAAAATAAACCAGCCTCGGCTTTAAGCTCAATAGCTTTTTTATAGAAAAATTCTGTAAAGCTATCAGCACTAAAAATTCCGGCAAATACTGCACGCAAAATCCCGTTTCGTTCCTTAAACTCCAGTAGGTTCTTATAAGTTAGCAGAGTATTGAATAAGTCAGAATCAACACTCGACAAAACAGCTATCAAGTTTACATTGTCGAGCATGGCCGAAATCGTTTGGGTATAGTACCCGAGAACCTGAGGAGCTGTAGATTCAAATCTGTCAATAGTTCCTCTGTTGCTTTCTAATTTGCTGAGTCTGTTTTTAATATTCCGGATATTGCTGCTGAACTCCTCTCCATGGCTTTCGGTATCAAATTTATCCAGAAAGTTCATAAAGTCTTGTAATTTAGTATCGGACAGTTTTCTTTGTTCCGGCAATTCTTTCGCAAATTTCTTGCCTCGGCTATTGAAAAATCCTGAGCTTCTTCCGCGTTCCTTTTGAAGCTCGTGCACCAATGCGCTCGATTTAACCGCAAGCTCGGACAGCTCCTTGATAGATTCCATTTTGCCCGATAGCTCGATTGGCCGTTCAAGATAATTATAAGAGAAATAAATAATCGCCAATATGGGGACTACAAGTAAGATTAAAAAAGATGTCTTAATCTTTTTGAAATTGAAAATATTTTTCATGCTACACCTTAAATTTATTCAAATTATATAACGAATTGTTTTCTATTTTATTATAGTGCTTTCTAACTATTAAGTGAATCACCAGCAAACCTCAAATCATTGTGCTCGAATTCCTTATAAGAAGCACGGCCATAATCATATCGGAATAAGTCCGGCAATTTCCGGGCTGCCCATTAGTTCTGTGTATGTTCTGATGTTTCTCAACATAATTGAATCCCTTTGTTTATTGATATAAAGCATATATTTTTTATGTTAGTAATTACTAATGTGATAAATCATTCGAAATAATACATTGTCCAGATTGAAATCGTACTCTGTGAATCGATGTGATTCGCATCCTTCGGCAGATTCTCCGCAATCTCCTGCATAATCAGGATAGGCGGCGGTGCGGCATCATATATAATATGGTATGACAATCTCATATTAATAGAACAATAGTTGCCGCTTTACGGCCTTTTTATATTTCAAAGCTAACTATGCGGCTACGTCCTTTAGAGCCTCGGTCTCCTTGTCCGAAAGGATTCTTCCCAAATCGAGCAGAATCAACAGCCTGCCATCCAATTTCCCGACAGCAGTAATAAAATCGGAATCAATTCCCGCCACTGCCGACGGAGGAGGCTCGGTAATACTCTCATCTATCCTCAATACTTCACTAACACTATCAACAATGAAGCCAATAATATTGGAGTCAATTTCGACTACGATTATTCGGGTATGGACGTCATACTCCTTTTGTGGCATGCCGAGCCTGCTCCGCAGGTCTACAATGGGTATGACCTTTCCCCTTAGATCGATTATTCCCTCAATAAAATCCGGTGCATTGGGGACTTTCGTCACTTCTATCATACGGTTGATTTCCTGTACAATCAGGATATCCACAGCGAATTCTTCATTGCCTAAATTAAAACTGACAAGCTGTAATATCTTCCCTTTCTTTGCGTTGCCGCCTTTATTCCCGTAATTCATCTCCGATCCCATTTTCTTTCCTCCAGTAATTTACTTGTGAATAGCTTTTTCCTAAGATTCTCTATACTTTTAGGAGTATGATTTAACCATCCTAACCACTATGCCTGCTGGAATAATCTGATAAAATTCCATATAGCTTGCCAATGTCCCGAGTTTTATCGAGGAAATCATCTACGTTTAGCATTTCACTTGCCTTTCGGTAATGCCCGTCAGTATGCTCGGCAAGAATAATTATCTTGGCATTCTCATTGGTTTCTCTAACCTTATAAATGAAGTGTAAGTTTTTTCCTCCGGACATTCTTATATTAAATATCACAACGTCGGGCTTCTCTTCAATAATTATGTTAAGGGCATCGGTTTTGTTATTCGTAAAACCTATTATTTCATATTCCCTAATATCGCGGAGCAACACAACAAGCGATTCCGTAGGATTGTCCGATTCTTCAACTACAAATATTCTCTTTTTTGCTATTACATTATTTATCTTCATATTTACATCTCTATTTCATCGCAATTTATTAATGGATAGGCCCTGTTCTTCACCATTGCCATATCAAGTCAGCCTTATTCAACAGCAAAGCCTGTGCCATAAAGCAAAAGTCGATTAATAGCAACTGCAACCAGCTGTTTATAATCGACTTAACGCATTGGTAAAAAGATATTTGGTTAGCGAATTGTTAGTACAGTCTACAATATAGCCGACAAACTCCAAAATATTGGAGGGTTAATTACGTGAAATATCCAGCTTTTTCATTTTAGCTTCAAGAGTTGTTGGCTTCAATCCCAGAATTTCAGCCGCTCCTCCATCGCCTCGTATACGCCATTTTGTCAGCCCTAAAACAACCAGGATATGCTCCCGTTCCAATTCATTTAGTTTCATCGGGCGATTATTCAAGTCCGGCGCTATATCTTTTGCAAACCAGTCGCCAAGCTGAAGAACATTATTATTGCTGATAATCATTGCCCTTTCAATAATATTTTCCAGTTCGCGAACATTCCCCGGCCAATGATAATTCATTAAAGTATCCATTGTTTTTATCTAAATCTTATCGATTACTTTCCCCGTATTATTGCTATGCTTCTCTACGAAATGATTTACAAGCAGCGGTATATCTTCAATTCGTTCTTTCAAAGTAGGGCAAATAATTGGAAAAATGTTCAGCCGAAAGTATAAGTCCTTCCTGAATTTACCTTCGGCAATCAATTTTTCTAAATTTTTGTTTGTAGCAGCGATAAGCCTTACGTCCACTTTAATAGTTTTAGAATCACCAAGCCGCTCGAATTCCCCCTCCTGCAGGACCCTTAATAATTTTGGCTGAAGGTCAATCGGCAAATCGCCAATCTCATCTAAGAACAGCGACCCGCCATCGGCCAATTCAAACCGTCCGATTTTTTCAGAGAAAGCACTTGTAAAAGCACCTCTCTTATGGCCAAACATTTCACTTTCAATCAGATTTGCCGGCAGAGCGGAGCAGTTCACTTTAACCAAGGGGCGGTCTTTTCGCGGGCTTAAATTGTGAATAGCCCTGGCGATTAGCTCTTTGCCGGTGCCGGTTTTGCCGAGTATCAGAACCGTCGATGGTATTGGTGCTACTTGTTCGACCTGGCGAAGTACCTTTTTGATTTGCCTGCCCTTGCCAATAATTTGCTCAAAATTATATTCAGTCTTGATTTCCTCCTGCAGATAGACATTTTCCTCTTGCAGGCGGTTTTTAAGATTTTCCACTTCTTCGAGCGTAGAGGTCAGCGCCTCTTCGGTAAGCTTCAGGTCTGTAATGTCCTGGATTTGCTCAAGCAAATATAATGGCTCGTTGTTTCTGTCTCTAACGGCGGAGGCAACAACAACAACATATACGACTTGCCCTTGTTTGCTAATAAACCGCTTCATTATTCTGAACGAGGATATTTCATTGGAAATCAATTTATTAGTATTGACTCTATCTTGTTCCGAATCATCGGGATGCGTAATGTCAGCAACTTTTTTGGTTAGCAATTCCTGATTGCTATAGCCTAATAATTTGCAGAACGAATTATTAACCTTGATAAAAGAATCGTCAATCTGAATTATTGTCATTCCAATGCCGGCATGCTCGAACGAATTTCGGAATCTTTCGTCGCTGATCCTTAAAGCGTTGTCGGCCATAGTCCTCGCAGATATATCCTGGGCCGTGCCGATCGACCGAACGGGAACGCCATCGGTATCATATTCGGTTTGGCATTTCTGATTTATATATTTCACCATGCCATTTTCCAGAATTATTCTATGTACGATATCTAATTCCGTCCTGCTCTTCAAGGAATCCAGATATTTATTATTGACAAATTCGCGGTCATCGGGATGAATTGTCTCGATAAAAGCTTCATAAGTTGCTCCAAACTCTTCTTCCTTAATACCAAAAATCCTAAACAACTCCTTTGACCATTGCAAAGCAGAAGTCTTCAGATTCAATCTCCAATGGCCTAATTTTGCAATTTCCTCGGCTTTTATCAGAATATTTTCGTTATCCCTGAGCGCTTCTTCGGCTTTCTTGCTTTCGGTTGTGTCCCTTATTATTGCCGTAATAAAAGTCTCTCCGTCGGACTCCCACAAGGCAACGGAAAGATTGATGGGGAACTCGGAGCCGTCTTTTCTCATTGCTTTGGCTTCTATAGTCAATCCGGCAGTGCTGTGTTTGTTGGTTTCTTTTAATTTATCCAGCTCTGATTTATAGCCGTCCAAATACCCATTTGGAATAATTATTGAAACAGGCTTGCCAATTATTTCCTTGGCCTTATACCCAAAACTTAGCTCGGCAGCACGATTCCACTGGACTATCTTGCTTCTAACAATTGTAATTATTGCATAGGTCGCTGTTTCGGTTATAGAGCGATATTTCTTTTCATTGTGCTTTATCTCAACAATTGCTTCCCACAAGTTTCTTTGCATATTCCTGAAATATTCGGCCAACTCGCCAATCTCATCCTTGCTCCGGAAAGTCAGTTTTGTTGCAAGATCGCCTTGCGATATTTCTTTAATTTTTTCAATAATAGCTTTCAATGGGGTTACTATACTGCCGGTTAATAATATGGAAATAATTAAACCGATTGCAACGGCAAGAACAATCAGGCTAATAATTTTCATCATGGCAGCATCTGACGATCTCTTGATTTCAAGCAGATAGCCGCCGGCTTGTTGGCTGGCAAAATCTATTATAGCTTGATTTTTATTATTCATATACTTAATATGTTCCAATCCCCTGCTTCTGATAGTCCCGGCAGCATCGTTCCATTTGCCCGCCTCAACTAAGTTGAAAACTTCATAGCGGATGGGCTTCCAGTCTGAAAAAGCTTTCTTGGCCTTCCGCACATACGCCTTGTCGCCGGAAAATCGTTGGCTAACTGATTCGAACTCGTGATTTACCCGCTTTTCATATTCATCAACAATATTGCGGGCAGCTTCGATTCTATCTTTGTTGCCGGCCGAAACGGCATTTTCCATTGTCCGGTTCATGGCCAATATATTGGCATTAATATCCAGGACGGCGTTGCCAACGGCCAATGGTTGCTCGTAAATATTATTTGTCAGGAGGGCTAATTCGTTATATTCACGAAGAGCAAGCAGGCCGGTTACGATAAATATCAATTCAATAATAGAGAAACCGATCAGCAACCGGTTCCTTATCTTGATGTTGTATAATTTCATGGCGAACTGACTTTGGTTAAACAATCAAATACATGTTGTCTAAAATACAATATAATAATAGGAACTTCGGAAAAATAGTGGAATT
The DNA here is from genome assembly GCA_024278075.1 of Bacteroidota bacterium. Classification (GTDB taxonomy): domain Bacteria; phylum Bacteroidota; class Ignavibacteria; order Kapaibacteriales; family UBA2268; genus JAJRTW01. The sequence continues at coordinate 26,564 of JAJRTW010000020.1, forward strand.
GTCATTTTCATAAAAACTGGCAAAGAAAATAGATAAAAGTTTGTCATTCTGAACCCTTCGACTCCGCTCAGGGTAACTATTTTAGTGTCATAGTGAGCGGAGTCGAACTATAGATACGATCGGCCTGGCTCAGGATAAACTCCATGAAGAATCCAGTTCCCCTTATATCGCTTGGCCATATCAAGATGGATTCCCGCTTTCGCGGGAATGACAATTCAAGCGATACGTCATTATAAGGTTGACACGACACTAGTCAAGGGCTAATAAATAAATTCCCTTTTTGTATATATATGAAGATCATGTATTTCACAATGCCTTATAGATTGCAGAATTCATTACACTCTCCATAAAATACTCCCTTGTTAATTTATGCTTAACCGGGTAATCCAAAAGGTAATGATATGTTTTCATAATCAAATCCATATCTTGAACTTTTTCAGCTGCCTCCTCCAGTGAGTTAAAGTAAAACGGATATTCCTTGCCCAAATACTCCGTTACGGCAGGAAGCGGGTTTACCAAAAGCGGCGTATTCCTTACAATGCACTCAATAACAACGTTGTTGGCGCTTGAATCGTATAGGTCGATGAATATGATATTCTCCGAAAGTAGTTTATCATATAATCGGTTATTCACAAAATCAACAAACCGGGTTGAATCATATAACGAATCATCAAACATACCATTTAATTCATGTTTTCTCTCGAGTGCAAATAATTCATCCAGATCGCAGTATGAAACTCTGAGGAATATCTTCTCATATTCCTCTGCTTTTAATAGGAATATAGAATGTAATTTCCTGAGCCACCAGCCGACCTGAATTATCTTCTTATTCGGATTGGCCAGAAATTTTTCAGGCTCCCATTTTATTGTCGGAGTTTGAGTGGGATGGAGCAGGTTCACAACCGGGAAATCGAACTTTTTTTGCAGATTTTCCTTATGGCTCGAAGACAAAGTAAAAAGCCCCAGGCAATGCGGCAGGCTTTCTTTCCAGACTTCCGATTTGAAGATAATATCATTCGATTGTTCATATCTGAACCATTTGACCATATTGGGCGGAGAATGAACAACCCCCACCCAGGGCCTGCGGATGGGTTTTATCCCGCTTGGGTGCCAGCAGAATGTCCTTTCAATAAACGAGTCGAATAAAACCGCATTTGGGTTGTGCAGTTTCTTAAGCCCACTCAAAGCATACGCCCAGCCGCTTCTGTGCCGGCCGTAATAAGTATGGAACTGGTTGTCCAGGTCAATTTTCCTTCCGGATTTGTTGCTGTAAAGCAAGTATTCAAATATTCTCTTTAATGAATAATACGCCTTATTAACTATTTGCCTGGAATATAGATAAGGCAACCATCTTTTCTCCTTGCTTTTTGTTAAGGAGATCAACCGTTTAAATATTGATTTATTATTCAGAAACATAAGAACATTCAGATTAATATATAATCTCAGTAGTGTCCGGATAAAAAGCAGCCAATTAGTGATAATCGTAGTAATAAGCTCAATTTTGCCCTGTATTGCGCTGTTTTGGATGCAATTTTGAAATAGATTTATCTTCATTGCCAAGTCAGGTGTTACACCTGACGTG
>JAJRTW010000021.1 GCA_024278075.1 Bacteroidota bacterium
CTCTCTCATATACTAATTTATCTCTCTCATATACTAATTTATCTCTCTCATATACTAATTTATCTCTCTCATATACTAATTTATCTCTCTCATATACTAATTTATCTCTCTCATATACTAATTTATCTCTCTCATATACTGGTAAAACGCTTTCATATACTGGTAAAACGCTTTCATATACTGGTAAAACGCTTTCATATACTGGTAAAACGCTTTCATATACTGGTAAAACGCTTTCAAACACTTGTAAAACGCTTTCAAACACTGGTAAAACGCTTTCAAATACTGGTAAAACGCTTTCAAATACTGATGAATCGCTTTATAACACTAAAATTATTCCTTCTTATTCAGAAGATATTCCCTCTTAATAACAGGCAATCGCCTTATATATTTAAGATATTCTTTAATAATATTGCAAACCGAACATGGCAAATGAAAAGGTATAATATAGGTATTCATCAATAAGGAAAGATTATAATGCATCGTTTATTTCATAAGGTTTTATCTTGATATGACTACCGGAAATGAGTATGATCTATGGTACGAGGTGATAATAACGAAGTAAATGCCAGGCAAAAAGCCGGCAACGTCAAAGGAAATCTCTCCTTCCGACAGCCTGCCATCATTTTGCTCTTTAATATTATTCGACTCCAGTGTTCCATTTAGAATTAATGCGCCATAGACATCATATATCGATGATTTTAGAACAGGATCTTCATTCTTTTTATCGAAAACAACGAATGAAACGAGCAGAAATTCATTTGCCGGATTCGGAAAGGGCGGCGAAACATAATAAAACTTCTTCCCGCCGAGCCCGACGGTGTTCATAATAACATAAACGTCGCATTCCTAATTGCCCGCCATCGTCTTGCCTTTGCCAACGGCGGCCAGCGGCAGCAAATGCGGCCAGCAATTGTCCGGCAGCGTCAACGTATCTCTCTCCGTGTCAATCTTTCGAGGAGTATAGCATATTTCTATTGGAATAGTTTCGTCCGGCATCAGCAGAACCGGGAACTGGGACGGCGGAATCGAGAACGCCATGTTCCAATCCAGTATCAGATTATCAATCCGAGCTGTCCGACGGCTGATATTTGTGATTTCTATTGTATTACACAGCATTTCCGGGAATAGAACCGAGCCAAAGTCGAATACATTCTCCGGATAATTATAAGAAAACTGTAATTGGTTGGTATCCCGCCGTACATTAATTAGGATACTGCCTGACAATGCCGTGCAACCGGAGTCAGATACAACTTCTACGAAGTAAGAACCCGAGTCTTTGACGTTGATTGCCCGTCCGGTCGCCACTAATTCATTGGAATCTTCTTTATACCATCGATATTCGGCCATTCCATCAATGGTTTCGAGGTAAACCGAATCGCCGATGCAGAAAGAAGTAGTTTTTGAGGCTTCAATGGTTGGTTTTGGCGTCGGATTGAAGTTCGCATCGAAGGATTTGGTTAGTCCGCACCCGTTGCTTTTGGTTCCCGTCACCTCATACTTGCCTGAAGTTGTTACAGAGATAGATTTTGAAGTGCTCCGGTTTGACCAAACGTAATCAAGCGAATCGGGTTCGACTGTTAATATAACCGTATCGCCTTCGCAATATGGCCCGGACACCTCCGCTGATAATTCGAATTCCGGCAGTTCTAAAAACTCAACATAAATCTCAACGGTACCGCTGTCGCATTTGGAATTATACGCAAAAACCGAATAAAAACCAGTCGTATCAACCTTAATGCTTCGCTGCTTTTCTCCTGTAGACCATTCATAATATGAATAATCTTTATGAGTGGACAATTCAACCTCCTCCCCGGTGCATAGAATTTCGTTAGTATTAGCCACAATTTCCGGTTTTGGGATGTCGAGCCTTGCAGTACGGTAGATACCCTGCCCAACAACGAAACCCAAAGTATCATCAATAAACCAGATATCGTCCAAATGGCCTTGGCCTTCTATTCCGCAATCGGTTAATTCCCAGGTGTTGCCCGCATCGGATGTAAAAAAGATATATCCTTCGGAACCACATACCCAGCCTGATTCCTTACTCAGCAGAAGCGCTCCATACATAGCTTTGCCGAATTCAGCCTCGATTAAATTATCGTCATAAATAAATCTTGCACCGCCGGCATCATTCTGAGAACCGTCGCAATTCAGGTCGTAGGGCAGCAGGAACGAACCGTCCAGATAGGCCAATTCCTCCTGCCAGTCCCGCTCGCCTGTGGCGGCGTATGTTTCCCAATTATCGCCATAATCAAAAGTTGCCCACAGAAGTCCACTGCTGACAGCCCAGCCCGAGCCATCATCATAGAGGAGAGCATCGGAAAATTTTGTATCATATTCTTTGTAAGCCTTTCTCGTCCAGCTTGTGCCCCCGTTAGTGGTTTTGTATATATACTGGTCATTACAATCACCCCCGAGATCCACACCGAGGTTTTCATTCAAAAAATAGCAGCCCCATAATAATCTTGGATAAGCAGAGCCATAAAACAAGTTTGGTGTCACATCCGTCCAGGTATTTCCGCCATCCACAGATTTATATATCTTCCCCTGGCCAATCAAGCCTGTTCCGGAAGTATATCCAACATTTTCGTCCAGAAACTGAATGCTCTCCAATTGCATATATGGATTAGGTACGCTGGCGTCAATCCAGTTATTTCCTCTGTCAATCGTACGCAAAACAACCCCTTTATATCCGCAGGCCCATCCATAATCAGGATTAGATTTAAGGAATTGAACATCAAGCAGAAAACTGTTTTCCAAAGTGTCCGGCAAAGCAATTTTTTCCCATTGCGAGTGAGCACTGCCAAAGCAAACGAATACAAGAAAAACAACAATAAATCGGAAGAGCAATAATTTGATAATAAGGCTTCTAAAATATTTTAGTTCAGCTATGAATTTGGCTATAAAATTCATTGATTTTCCGGCAAATGGCATAAATAAATACTGTTTGATTAAGCTAAGCCTAAAATTTGAAGTTTCTTAATATAAAATTTCGTTGCTCAGCTTTTTCGCAAAGAAAACACAGCACTAAATATGAATACAACATTAAAATATGATGAATATGTTATGAATTAGCCTAAGTGTTAAGATTATCAATACTATATAAAATATCATTGATAAATAAAGGACTTAGAGCGTTTTTAATGGCAATCGAAGTTCATTGATATAAAAACTAATGATAAATGAAGTTTTTTTAAATTAAATCATTTTCCTAAATCCTTATGGCTCTTAACTTTTGAATAATGCAAGAGAATAAATAAATAAAACTAAAATTAATTCCTTGCCTTTTACTTGGAAATATTACATTTTGTTCCTGCAATTCAACCGAAAAAACCAAATAGTTTTTTTTCGAAATATGAATTCGAAAATGGCCAAAAGAATATATGGAAATTATCGAATTTGGTTGTTTATTATCCTTACTTTACTCATACGAACATGACTGACTTAAATTTCAAAATTTAGGTCTTTAACTAACTTTTATTTACAACCCTTTTTTTAATAGGAATTGATTCAGTGGTAAATAATTCAGCTGTAACATTGCCTTTATTTCCTCAAACAATCGAAACCAAAGAGTCAACAAAGAGAGAGCCGAAAGCAAGTTCGCCCTTAGATAAAATTGCACAAGCTTATTGGAAAAAATGCCTGCATATTATTAAAGATAATATTTCGACGAAAGTGTTCGAAACCTGGTTCGAGCCAATTCAAGCTCTTGCCTGGAGCGGCAATCAACTAACGGTTCAGGTGCCAAGCCAGTTCTTCTGCGAATGGATAGAGGAGCATTATTATCATTTGATGCAGGAAACCTTGCTACGGGTGCTTGGCGAGAAAGCTAAGCTACAATATGAGATAGTTGTGGACGAAAGCAAAGAGACGCTTGAACAAAGAACTATTAAACTGCCTGCGCTGAAATTCCCGCCCGCAGGATCGCAGAACGCCCTGCCGTTTGGGAAAATTTCCCAGGCCAGAAAGCAGGTTCCGTCAGCTCTGAATCCGAGATATTCCTTTGATAATTTTATTACGGGCGATAATAACCAGTTGGCCAGCTCGGCCGGAATGGCGGTCAGCAAGAACCCTGGCGGCACCAGGTATAACCCATTGGTTGTATATGGGGATACGGGGCTGGGGAAAACGCATCTGGCCCAGGCCATTGGCAATGAAATAGTCAGGACGAACCCAAAAATAAGCGTGCTTTATACCGATAGCGAACAATTCACAATGGATTTTATTAATGCAATCCAAAATAATACGCAAAGCAAATTCATTAGTTATTATCGGGATATTGATGTGCTGATTGTCGATGATATTCAGTTCTTCTCCGGCAAAGAAAAAACACAGGATAATTTCTTCCATACTTTTAACGCCCTGCACCAGGCCGGCAAACAGCTGGTTTTGACAAGCGACCGGCCGCCAAAGGAATTGTCAGGTGTGGACGAAAGGCTTATCTCGCGCTTTCAATGGGGCCTTACCGTTGACATTCAAAAGCCGGCACTGGAAACGAGAATTGCTATCTTAAGAAGAAAAAGCTCCGACGAGGGCATTGAGCTAAGCGATGAGATTATCGAATATCTTGCCCGCCATGTAACCACAAGCGTCAGGGAACTCGAAGGTACGTTGATCAGCCTGATTGCTAAAACCACACTCGACTCCAGGGAAATGTCGCTCGATCTTGCAAAAGAAGTTGTCCACGGCGCTGCATTTAAAGAGCCAAGGCCGTTAACTATTGATGATATTAAACGAACAGTTTCGGATTATTATAAATTACCCGTTGAACTGATCGAATCGAAATCAAGAAAGCATGAAATTGCCCTTGCAAGGCAAATGTCGATGTATATTGCTAAGCAATTAACCAACCTTTCGCTGAAGAGTATTGGCTCGCACTTCAGCAACCGCGACCACTCGACCGTTCTTCACTCTTGCCAGACTATCGAGAATTACATTGTTACCGACTGCAAAGTGAAGGCATCTTTGGACAAACTGATGAGCATATTATAGGCTTTTATAACCTTAATTTCAGCCTTAAGCCGCCTCTATCAGATATGTCCGGCCTTTCTGGTGACGTGTCAGGCATACTATGAGGGATCATTTGATCTGTCATTCCGGCCCTTCGGCTTCGCTCAGGATGAACTTCAGTAGGTATCCAGTCCCCCCTTATATCGCATGGTCATATCAAGATGGATTCCCGCCTTGCGCGGGAATGACATAGTTTAGTTGACTCGCCACTGGTGCATCATCTCATAAATAATTGCAATGTAAACCCTTGTATCTAAGCCCCGGCTTTGTTACACTTTTGCTTTCGCCAGTTGTTACAACTGGCAGAACATAAATACAGGCAGGTTACGAACCTGCCACTACACATACATTGCATGAACTACAACAAATAGTTATCAATTGTTTATGAGATGATGCACTAGTTATTCAATAGCCACGTGCTTTAGCTCGTGGAAAAAGAAACAGCACTTTTATTTTCGCACAACTCCAAAATTTGGTTGTTGGATAAGCCTGCCTAATTTACTCATACCAAGAACAAAGCCACGCAATTAAATAATTATTGTAAATATTATAATAATTGACTAAATTGAAATGATTTATGAATATGTACGTTTGGTAATTGAAGGTTAATATAAATAGATTACAAGTGTCCGGTAAAAAATGAGAAGCACTCATAATATGTACCTGAATATAATGACCTGTCATTGCAGAACTTGCTTCAGAATCCAGTATTCATGGGCTATATGACAGTATTAAGATGGATTCCGGATCGAGTCCGGAATGACAATCTTTAACCACAATTTTCGTTTTATTTGAAAATGCTTTCATAATAACACAATATAGGGCATAATACTGGCTATAACTGTGATTACCAGTTATTTACTGCTTTTTGACCGGACACTTGTGTAAATAGATTAATTATTCTACATTGATTGATTCGGGAATAATTAGCAGGTTATATTAAACCAATAATGTTGTGTCAAGCATAATTCCATCGATATAATAATTGTGACCCTTTAGTTCCCCACCTTGCAAGTAGGGAAATCATTAGGATGAATTTCAGCGTCATTTTTCGGCTGATAATTTATTTGATAATTATTGGAGATTCACCTTATATTGACAGCAAATATACTATCTTCCCGGATTTATTAGCTGATACCATAACATGAAGAAAATTTATTGTCTCTATTTAGATAACAACAGATCGGACATTTTTGTCATTCTGAATGGAGCGGAGCCACTTGTGGCGGAGCGTAGTGAAGAATCTATAAACACTTAAAATGTATAGAATTATAAATTCTTCGCGGAGTTTATCCTGAGCGAAGCCGAAGGGCTCAGGATAGACTGCCGAAGGGCTCGGAATGACATTTCGTAATCGCTTTATTTTTTAAGTCATTTTAAAAAATGTCCGAAGTGTTGAAATAATATAAGATAGTATTTTTAAATCGATTTGAAGAAAATGAAATTTTATTTCGATAAAATGTGATTTTAAGCCGAATGAATTGTCTATAGATTTAAGATTATCAATTAATTAATATAAATATTTATTACTACAAACATCCAGGAGTACCCCATGCAAGGAAAAATACTAACTATCCTGGCGGTTTTATTGTTATCAATGCTACCCATTGAAGCAACCGCCAAAGGAAATAACGATGAAATTAAGAAGAAGTTTCTCAAAAATCATGTTATGAGTGCCAATTCTCAGGGCAGGAAATTTATCATTGCCTTCCCACCGAATGAAACACAGAATTATGGCAGGTTTAGGGCCTTGGAAATCTATGTGACTTCCTCAAGAAATACGACAGTAACTCTTACAAATAACTCGATGGGTGTGCAAATTACCAAGAATGTAACAGCCATGGGTATAACAACCTTTTCAGACCGGAACGGCGAAACGAACTGGGGCTGGGAAATACGGCGAACCGAAGTGCCTTTGTGGCTTGGTTTTACTTTAGAATCGCCGGACCCAATATCAGTCTATGTGCTGAACTCCAAGACATTTACTTCGGAAGGATATCTGGCAATTCCGGTGTCGGCCTGGGGGACGGACTATATCCATTGCTCTTTCTATGATTATAACAAGGAAAGGCCGTGGGCAACCGGATTCACTATCATTGCCGGATATGATAACACAAGAGTAAGGATTCGATTAAAAGGGTATGGACAGGGTTATGCCACTACAAAGGGTGGGCGTGATATTGGCGATAGCTGGTCGGTAACGCTAAATAAGGGACAAATTTACATGGTTCAGGGCGACGGAAAAACCCGCGGGCAATTTGATATGACCGGGTCGAGCATTATTGCCGACAAACCAATTGGTTTGCTGTCACATCACGAACGTTGCATGATACCAGTATTTGAAGTAAATAATGGGCGAGATCATCTCATAGAAATGATGCCTCCGGTCACGGCCTGGGGGAAAAAATATTCTACCGTGGAATATGACAGAAAGAAGGACAAAGGCGATTACTTTCGAATTTTAGCTTCCCAACCAAATACTAGATATACGATAAAATGGTATGATTTAAAAGATAGCAGGCTAATTTCGCAGCGATCGGGAAAGCTTAATAAAGCAGGCGACTGGATGGAGTTCCTTGAAACATCTGCGCAGTGGCCGCACGAATTGGAATCAATAAGAGGGATGTCTGTATTCGAATTTGACAAGCCAGCTTTGGTAATGCAATATGATTACTCCGCATATTGGGACAGAGCCGGCGGGAACTACGACCCGTTTATGATTTTAGTAGTACCGGTTGAACAATTTACCAAATCAACCGTCTTTCAGACTCCATCGAGTGATGAATTCCTTGAAAATTATTTCAATATTATTGCCGTTGGCGATACAAGCGACCCCACCAGGGCAGACCTAAAATCCATTACGATAGACGGCAAGAAAATATGGACGATCGAACAATCGTTCCCATATAATCAAATTCCAGAAACCAACCTGTTCTGGGCTAAGATAATGGTCGATCCGGGAGCTCATGCTGTGAAAGGCGACACTAAGTTCGGCGGATATATTTATGGCTTTAGTAGCTATGACACCTATGGCTGGCCTGCGGCAATGGCAATCCGCAAACTCGACGAAGTCGACACTTTGCCGCCATTGATTGCAATCGACGGCCTGTGCGGCGAATACATTATCAATGCCTGGGAGCTGCGCGACGGCGGTATAGACGATGACCCCCGGCAGGTGGACCAGGGCATAAGCGAGCACCCGGAGCTTTTGATGGACGAGATCAATAATGCCTACAGCTATAATTTTGACAAGCCCAAATTGCCAGAGGATTGGCAGGGCTGGCCGCCATCGTATCAGCCTGAGGAATATACGTTTACAATGAGTGTGATCGATAAATATGCAGATGCCTTTGCAGTATTTGCTGTTTTTGACCGCTATGGAAATGTCGGCATCGACAGTATACGATATGAAACCGATTCGCTGGTGCTCGACCCGGAAATTGTCGACTTCGGTGAAGTCCGCGTGAACAATAGTAAAGAATTGGACGTAACGCTTAAAAGCGAGTCCGACTCGACAATCAAAATAGTTAGCATCCGGATGCAAAAGGGCGAGGTGTTCTCGATACTGGAAGGCGGTGCCCCGCCGGAATTCGAGCTTGAATCCCGCAGCAGCCATAACATTAAGATCAATTACAAACCAAAGCAGGAATGGCCCGAACTCATCGAAGAAATGGACATAGATTCATTGATTGTGGAGACCGAGTGCTTGCGATACGTATTCCCGGTGATCGGCAAAGGCGTCGAGCCGCAGATTTGGATAGCTAACTTCGATGCGGGTTTTGTTCGCGTTGACAGCCGTAGGTGCCAGGTTGCCAATATGCAAGATGATGGATTATTGATTCGCAATCCCGGCACTATGACACTTGAAATTACAGGGCGTGACGGTGCCCCGGATGGATTCGAACTAAAAGATCCGACCATACCCGAATTCCCGATTACCATTGAGCCGGGCGGTGAAGTATATCTTCAGGATATTTGTTTTGTCCCCACCGTAACCGGAAAATACCTCGACACCGTATATTTCCAAAGCAATGCCAACGGGCAAAAAGGATATTCGGAATGGAAGGGAGAAGCCGGCGATCCCGGATTGACTATCACAGGCCATGACTGGCAACGACGCCGAATTTTAACGGACTCGACGGCAATCATTGAAATAAAAAATGACGGCACAACACCAATTGTTGTTGAGAATGTAAGGCTGCAAGAACCTAATCCGAACTTTATAATAGATTTTGATGGAATCCAGCCAAGTTTAAAATCGCCGCGTACCCTTCATCCTTTTACATCCGGATTGCCGGACACTGTGATAACCGTACCCGTCAAATTTCTTCCGTTAACAGAGGGGTCCCATATAGCTAAGATTGAACCTGTCTCAACCGACCCTGATATTGAAATACCATTTGGTATTCTGGATGGCTTCGGCTATATGCCGGCGATTGAAATTACTGGCTACCGGTTCGAGCCGCCGGTTATAGTAAATACGCTCCACCCAATTACCGGAGCGGTTACGATAAAATCGACCAGCACAACTGCCGACTTATATATCAAAGAAGTAAGATGGCACTCAACCAACCCGGGCGACTATCAGGACTTTACGGTGGACTTCACAGTGCCTGGCGACACAATACGCATGGGCGAATCATTGGTGCTGCCCGTAACATTTCGGCCTACTGCCGTCGACGACAGGATTGCTTTTGTTGAAGTACTTTCCGACATATATACAGGTAACTTGGTGTGGTATCCGATTCGGGATACCTTGTTATCTGGCATTGCTTACGACATAGCAATTGGCATTGATCAAATTGACTACGGCACAATAGTAAGGTGCGACAATCCGACGGATTACTTTACCATTACCAATACAGGCACGAGCAATAACAGCAGAATAACCGATATAGCAATCGGCCCGCTGCAAGGCCCGGATAAGGATATGTTCGTGCGCATTACACCGGATTCCGACATTCCACCGTATTTAGATAAAGGCGGCACAATAGAAGTACATTACCGTTTCAAGACTGAGGCCACGCCCAAGGAAGACCGAACCTATAGTGCTTTTATAGAGGTAACGAGCAGTGCCGACACGCTCATCGGCACAATAACCGGCACTATTGACATTGGCAATGTAGACTTGTCGATGCCAACGGTCAGGGATTTCCAACCGGGCTTTTATTTAAACGAAGATGGTGCTGATCCCCGTTTCTGGGTAGATGCAACTGCAACCCCAGCGGACTGGGATGTTGCCGATATAGATGCCTTTTATATTGAAATCGCATATAATAAAAGCTGGATGGAACTTAGAAAAGGCAATCTCGATGCCCAAATTCGCAAAGGCGAAGCACTGGATAATTCATGGAATTTAGAAATCCGCGAAGAGCCAAACAACGATCCAAGCCGGCCGTATCTGGACAAGAAAGTAGTAATAGAGGGCAGAAGCAATAACGGTTCGACTATAAATGAAAGCGGCATATTATTCTATCCTATGTTCAGGATATTGCTCTCGATCGAAGATACTCTCAAACCGGAATTCGGAGAAATTACTTTTTATAACCGCAATCAATGTGTAATTATCGGCGACTCTCCGGGTATGATTACCACCCAGCTTTGCGCCCAGCCAATCCGCAAGGTACTACTCTCGGATGTGGAGTACTCAATGAACGAGGTGGCGCCAAACCCGGTATCGGGCGATATGATTGTATTCGAATATGCTGTCGGCCTGGACGGCCATACTACCATTGAGATTATCAATTCGGCCGGCGAAATAATCAAAACTCCGCTGAGCCAAACAATTCGCAAAGGGCACTACCGCGCCAGCATCCCGACCGATGGCATCGCTTCCGGCGTCTACAGTATACGCCTAAGCTCGGGGCCGTTTGCCGATTCGAAGAAATTGGTGATTGCTAAGTAATCCGATAATGGAGCGGCAATTTTAATTAATTTGAATTTTTCATAATTAATATGAATAGTAAAAGGCGGAGGTTTTCTTCCGCCTTTTTTGTTATATTGGATATTGTGCTACTCAATAAACTATATTTATTATTATACCTAAATTCCCAGAGTAAAATACGGAGAAGTGACTCCAATTTGTTATATTGCAATTAGTTAAACAAAGAATAACAACAAATAAAAAGTCACCTTTCCGATGAAGAAAAATAAGAAAAA
>JAJRTW010000022.1 GCA_024278075.1 Bacteroidota bacterium
CTGCTTTTAATACCATTTAAATATGATTTTGTTGTGCTTTTTTCCATAGCCTCTCCTAAATGTATTTTCGGTTACATTTATTATGAGGCAATGACTGTTCCCGTTTTTCATTTCGGTTACATTAATTGTGAGGCAATTCGTCATATCCACATCCGGATTCCATTTATTTTTTTAATTATGATATTAATTTCATATTTTTAGCTTTGCTTAATAATGTTCATTTTATGAATTTTCCGGAGGATATTATGCCAAAAACCGATACAAGATTAGTTAGCACTATTATTTCCGCGCTATGTGCGATAGTGTTTTTAACGATTCCTTTTACGGAATTGCAGGCAGGAAACCTAAGTGGATTAGGGTTGAAATGGCCTATTAGCAATGTGGATTGGGGCGATGAAACCGATGTGGAAGTTGAGGGAAAAAATATCAACTCAACTTATTCTGTAACCGGAATTAAGGCCAAACTCAGCATGTGGAGGCTGAACGATAATTTCCTGGTTTACGAGCAGTTGGAAGAACTTGATGAAGTAAAGCCTAATACTGATTTTAGTATCAACTACGGACCTCTGAAATGGGATAAACTTCAAATCGGACTGTCATACAGGCTCAGCCTTGAATTCACTGCCGATTTCGACGAGGACCCATCGGATAATACATTAGATTTTGAATTTGAAGTCGGATCCAATTATATATCGAGGGATGATGCGATTGGTATTACAAATAATTATTTAATAAATAATCACTCGGCACTCGAACTGGATTATTTTACTGCTTTTATACCTCAGAACGTTACACCTGAAAATACGAAAATTGATTTAAATTTTGACGTAAGTAATTCAATCACTACTGACAAAGCCTATTGGCTCAGTTATGTAAATTTCGAAAAATATTCCATGTATTCCCATCAATCGAGTGTGGTATTGATTGATGCGGTAACAGGCGAATTCGAGTCTTTAAAAACCACTTGGTGGCCAGCTATTGACGGCGTTGCTTATCCGAATGCCGATCAGGAGAAAAATGATTTGACTTATGGTGAGATGCCAGCCTTTGATGCTTTTGACCCTGAAACATGGATAATCAACATATCCAACGAACCTGCCAAAAATATTAGAACTTGTGTTATCATAGTTCGCGGCAAAGGCCAAAATGCTCGTGACAGCAGTGCTTTTGCAACAAGTGCAAGAGCAATTAAAAAAGAGTTGATGAAGGAGAAAAGAGGCCCCCAACTCTCTGCAGATCAATTCGTGGAACTGAATGCCCCCACTGGCGAAGAGCTTTATAATGAAATAGCCAAGCTGAAGGACAGCTGTGATAAACTTTATTTTTACTACGTCGGCCATGGAGACAAAGAAAACGGCATGGTTCTGCGGGGTGATTTTTTGGGCTATTTCGATTTGTTCAATACTATTTTTGATCAGAATATACCTGATGTTAACTTTTTGATTGATTGTTGCTATTCAGGCGCAGCAGTTGATGAAATCCAGCAAATCGATGGCTGGAAGAAACACAACATCACAATTATAACATCATCCAGTAAAGACACTACCTCTGCCCTACGGCATATCGACGTTCCATTGGAAGGCGGCGGTACTCTTGAGACTGGTGTGGGGGCTTATACAAGTTCTTTTGCCACTTGTTTCGGTGATTTAGAGGCGGACAGGAACGGTGATGGAAAAACTTCGATGACCGAAGCAGCCGAATGGATACAATCAAGAAATCCATTGATTGAAAATGGGGCGCACATCAACGACTATGACCCGCAAATATTCAATCATAGGAGTACATCTACCGAAAAGGCTTCCAATATTAATTTTGATGACATGGATTTGAGGTTCCGGTTTTCTACTGTCCCTGATGGAATGCACTATTTGAGGGGTACTTTGTTTAGGGGGCCTGATTTGTTCTCCGAGCCGAACGAAGAGAATATATATTATGCTTCAAAAAACAGGTTATGGGATTTGGATATTACTAACAACCCGGGGCCTTTCGAATGTGAAATTGATTTTAGGGTTAACGATATCTGGGATGATATACCGGACGGGAAAGGCGATATAGGATTAATTTACAGGATGGACGCCAACTCATCATGGATGCCGCATTATCCATCGGAATTTAATGGAGAGAACCTGGTGATAACAGCTCAACGTGTGACTCAACTCAGCCAATGGGCTATTGCAAAGGTAGAACCTGACAAAGGTGCATCAGTTGATTTCGAAAAAAATGGGATTTTCATTGAGAATTACCCAAATCCATTCTCCGAAGCCATTACAATTAAATTGAAACTAAGCACAGCGTCAGATGTTTCAATTGACATACTTGATATATCGGGCAGAATGATTCAGCACGTTGCCAGTGGCCCTTATGATGTTGGCACTTACACATATTTGATTGACGGAAGCGAACTATATGGAGGATTATTCTTTGCTCGTATTAGAATCAACGGCAAAACAGAAATGCTGAAGCTAATTCACATAAATTAGTATTTTCTTTCAAAATATTTAGCCGCTGTTGTAAAATGATAGCGGCTTTTTTTATTTTGATAGTGTCGGGATGCCCGATAGAAACTGCGAATAGTCCTTCTTCCTGAAAGTTACCGCCAGCCAGATGAAAACACTCATAATCAGGTTCGACCCTGCCTCCATTTTATGCACAAACACATCCGAACCGAGATTAATTACCGATCGAATAAAACCCGGCAGCAATATAAAAGCAAACCTATCTTCCGGGTATGCCAGGACGGTAAAGGCAAACTTCAGATAAATAAATAATTGCAAAACAATGAATCCCAGCAAAATGGCTATGAGTTTCTGCTTTAACCTGACCGGCGAGGCGATTATAAGCGACAGCAAAAACGACATTGGCAATATGAAGAAAGTAGTGTTATTGATACTGATATCGCGGGCCAGCCAATAGCCGTTCGGCATCTTAATCGCAAGGTTAGCCACTTTGAAAGTCAGGTTCTGCTTATTCTCCGAAGTATCGATAATGCAAAATGCCGCACGGTTCTCCTTGCGGTGGCTCTCATAATAAATCCGAAAAGCTTCATTGGTTGTATAATGATAAGCCTTGCTAAGCGAAGGGTTAAGCTGTGATATGGCGAGATACAGGCATATAAAGGCAAGGACAAATGCCAAGGTGAATTTCAATATGGCAGAAATATTAATCAAACCGCTTGCGCCTTAATTTTCCCGGACGCCCATTGCAGCCATATAATCCAGAGAATCATCGCAATAAAAATAAAAACGATGGGGAATATTTCCGTATGCAGCATATTGAAAATATCGGGATAATAGATGCCAGAATAATAAAGGCCGACGATTCTGAATAAATTAAGGAAATAAAGAACTGCCGCTCCGACAAGAATACCGCGGAGCTTAAGCCTCCAGGCAAAAGGAAAGGCTATCAAAGCGCTCAAGAACATGGCCATCGGTTCGCTGCCCTCGCACCCGACTCCCACAACCAATGAATATCGCGAGGACGTCAATATTTCCGCCTTGGAGGAAGCATCCTCGCCAAGCACCAATAGAATCCAGCTTGAAGCTTTAGCCGCCGAATGTGCGTAAGCCATTATTGCCGAATCGAACCAGCCGGAGGAAACGCTTAGATAATATAAACTAATTAGAATTGCGAAAACACTGAGGAAGCGGATAATAATGAATTTCCTGGAAGCATTGTCACTTTTATTTTTTGGATTATTTTTTTTGTTTGGCTTCATTATTTAATAATTCCGGGATTGGAAAAAAGGAGCCGATTCGCTGAAAATGCGTATCACAAGCAAAAGAAATGCAAAGAATTTGCAACCTGATTCCTAAATTCGAATGTTGTTCGAAAACATCCAAGTTAAGTCATCCTGAGCGGAGTCGAAGGATGCAAATACAACATGAATAATGGCTTATAGATTCTGAAACAAGTTCAGAATGACACTTTTTAGACTTTTCACACAGTTTCTACGATTGGGGAATGCTTGTTCCACAGCCAAACACAGGCTTGAACTGCGAGAGAATTACAGGCTTAATATTAGAGTAAGCCATTGATTTATAACGATAGTCGGGGTGAGAGGATTTGAACCTCCGACCTCTTCGTCCCGAACGAAGCGCGCTGCCGGGCTGCGCTACACCCCGAATTAGTTTTACAATTTATGAACTTTATTCCTAAATAACAAGATTTATTGATTTGATACCTAAATTCCCAGAGTAAAATACGGAGAAGTGACTCCAATTTGTTATATTGCAATTAGTTAAACAAAGAATAACAACAAATAAAAAGTCACCTTTCCGATGAAGAAAAATAAGAAAAAAAGAGCAAAGAGCATAGAAA
>JAJRTW010000023.1 GCA_024278075.1 Bacteroidota bacterium
ATTCCCCCTTAAAAAAGGGGGAAGTGAGCAAAGCGAGCAGGGGGTTGTCCTACAATCTGCAAGGCATAAGGGCATAATAAATCCATTGCCTTGCACTTTCTAATTGAATAGTTTTCGTAATTACTATAACAATAAACAGTTGGTACTTTTTGAGGGCAATCTAAATAAGAAATCGATATAAAGATAAATAGCCACGAGTAAGTAATACCCGGCAAAGAAAAAGAAAATCTTGATGAATATACCCTTAATAACTATCACGTGTCATTCATGCCCTTCGGCAGTCTATCCTGAGCGAAGTCGAAGGACTCAGGATAAACTCCAGCGGGAATCCAGTATTTATGGCTATTTGCTATATCAAAGATGGATTCCGGATCAAGTCCGGAATGACACACTTTAATATTAAAATTAGCTCCTGTTTTCCGCAGAAAATATCAGGCAAGACAAATCATTCTGTAAATAAAGAACTTACAACAATCGATTTTTTATAATGAGTGCCGGGTGTCCCAGTGCGGAAGTCAGGAGCTGTATCGCGGGCAGGTTGCGAACCTGCCCCTACGGTTTGGATTCGAGAATAATCATTCAACCGCTTCCAATAGTAGTAATTTAATTTGTAGGGGACGGTTCCAAACCGTTCCGTATAAATAACACTACAGCTTTTGGGCAGGTTGCGAACCTGCCCCTACGGTTTGGATTTCAATGTCATTCTATTGATTAATAAATTGTCCATTAGATTAATAATCGGTATTTTGTATTATATTTCATCCTCATTAATTTTAATTTAAAAGAGAGTATATGAGCGCCCTTTCCAAACCAAACAAATCAACGAAATATATTTTCATAACCGGCGGCGTTTTGTCGTCCTTGGGCAAGGGTATTGCATCGGCTTCAATCGGCCTGCTGCTTAAACAAAGAGGCTTTTCGGTGACGATAATGAAGCTGGACCCCTATATTAACGTCGATCCAGGGACTATGAATCCATTCCAGCATGGCGAGGTTTATGTTACCGATGACGGCGCCGAAACAGACCTCGACCTGGGGCATTACGAAAGATTCATCAGCTCATCTCTATCGCGTGAGAATAACACTACGGCAGGGCAGGTATATTTTGAAGTGATTTCGAAGGAAAGAAAAGGGCAGTATCTTGGTAAAACCGTTCAGGTTATCCCTCATATTACTAATGAAATTAAACGAAGGGTTAAGGTTTTTGACGGTGAATATGATTTTGTACTTTGCGAAATTGGCGGCACTGTGGGCGATATTGAATCACTGCCATTTTTGGAATCCCAAAGACAGCTATGGCACCAGCTTGGTTCGAGCAATGTATTGAATATCCACCTTACCTATGTCCCGTTCATCAAGGCTGCCCATGAACTGAAAACCAAACCGACGCAGCACTCGGTTAAAGCATTGATGGAATTCGGCATCAGGCCCGACATACTGCTATGCCGCACCGAGCAGAGATTATCCAAAGAAATCAGGGCGAAAATTGCACTGTTCTGCAACGTGGAAGAACAATCGGTTTTCGAAGCAATGGACGTTAGCACCACCATCTATGAAGTGCCGATAATGTTCGCAAATAAAGGGCTGGCTGAGATCATACTCAAAAAGCTGGAACTGCCGGCCAAGAAACTTGATATGGACACTTGGGTGAAATTCGTAAATAGAATTAAAAATCCGAAAAAAGAAGTTAGTATTGCTTTAGTTGGCAAGTACACCAAATACCATGATTCGTATAAAAGTATACTGGAAGCATTTGTTCATGCAGGCTCTATTAATAATACGAAAGTAAACGTAAGGTTGTTGAATTCGGAGGAAATAACTGATGAGAATTCTGCTGTTAGGTTGAATGAATTTGACGCCGTGCTGGTTGGCCCGGGATTTGGCACCAGGGGAATTGAAGGTAAGATTAGTACAATTAAATACTTGCGGCAAAACCAAGTTCCATTCTTTGGTATATGCCTTGGGCTTAAGTGTGCGGTAATTGAATTTGCCCGAAACGTATGCGGTCTTAAGGACGCACACTCTGCTGAATTTGACTCTAAAACTAAAAATAATGTAATCGATATGATGGACGACCAAAAATCAATCAAAGACAAAGGCGGGACCATGCGTTTGGGGGCATATCCTTGCGTTATCTCGAACCATTCGATTGCGGCCTCGGCTTATGGACGGGAAAATATTTCCGAACGCCACAGGCACCGCTATGAACTGAATAATTCATACAGGGATTTGCTCGGAGAAAACGGCATGAAACTAAGCGGGCTTTCGCCGGACAGAAAGCTGGTTGAGATCATTGAACTGGCCGATCATCCCTGGTTTGTGGGTGTGCAATTCCATCCCGAATTGAAATCCAGGGCTGTTACCGGCCATCCGTTGTTCATTAGTTTTATCAAGGCAGCTATCGCATTCAACAAAAAAAGAAATATCGAATAGTTTTGTCGTACTTTTCACCGGAGTTGACATGAGATATATTTCTGCAATATTAACTATTTTATTAGCCATTTTTATTATTGGCTGCGCAAGCTCTAAAGATACCCAAAAAACAGGGCCAAAATACACCAAACTTCCCTCCGGCCTGCAATACATAGACTTAACGGCCGGCGAAGGCAAATCCCCGGCCAAAGGCAATACACTAACTGTTCATTACAAAGGCACTCTCGAAGACGGAACCGTATTTGACAGCTCATACGAACGCGGCAACCCGATGATTTTCCAATACATACAAACCCCTATGATAAAAGGATTTGAGGAGGGCCTGGCTACTATGAAAGCCGGCGGCAAGAGAAGATTAATAATACCCGCACGTTTGGGATATGGCGACAGATCAACCGGAAAAATTCCGGCCGGCTCCACACTAATATTTGAAATTGAACTTCTGAAGGTAGAGTAGTGACCGGTGATAATGCAGTGATTAATTGCTAATCGAAGTTATGCTATACATTATACCCTATATGATGCTGTTTTGGATGTCTTTTCATTCAATGCTTTTTTTTATAGTATTACCGGTCATGGTGAGCGGAGTCGAACCATAAGCTGTGAGTTTAATTAAGACCCCATGAATACGGATTCTTCGCTTCCCTCGGAATGACAGTTCAAAATGTTGTGTGTATATTTAGAAGTTGAGTGCAATATTGAGGATCGCAAAATAATTTAGAGATTATGAAATTTTATTGTAGGTGTTATCTTAAAGTTAGTTGAAAATTGAAAAAAACAAAAAGGAGGTTCCTCACAAAATAGTTAAATTTAAAACTACAAAATTTTTCAATTAACCGAGAGGAACCTCATGAACAAGATAGGTCAAAAAAGCGAGAAAAT
>JAJRTW010000024.1 GCA_024278075.1 Bacteroidota bacterium
CATGTTATATCATTTCCCAATTGAATTGAAATGAATAATTTATATAACTCTTGACTAATCCATACCCTAAAGGGTATGGTTGATGGTGATTTCAAGTAGGAAATGATGTTAGTCATTTTTTCAGGGCTGGCTAAATATAAATCCCACCGCAAGGAACATTCAAAAATAACATTATTGCTGAACTTAATAAAAGAAAAATATAAATCCATAAATGATTTATTATCTATGGATAAGCATTTTCTTCAGAACGGTTTGCGATTTGGTTCTGAGTACGTAGAAGTAATGGCCAATCGGTAAATCTGCCGTATCAAATGTGACACTATACTCCTTCGGCTCGACAAATTCACTAAAAAGCACAGCCATCTTCCGGCCGTAAATATTATATAATTCCAATTCACATAATTCTTTTTCAATTACTGTGAATGATATGGTTGTGACCCTATCTGCCGGATTCGGTGAATTCTGTTTTAATCGTAGAATGCCGGAATTGCCTATCAAGCGGCTGCCATTTTGCCTGCAAACTCCCGACAATGTGAACAAACCTGACTCTTCCTTCATGTAATATCGATTGTCATCAATAGGTTCCGAATCCTTAAGCATAATAAGCGTACTATCGCTCGAACCCAATGACACGCGGCATCGCACTGAAGTTAATAAACCCGTCTCAGGCTTGAATACTGTTAGTTTTACCACCCTCGTTTCGTTATCAAGCACCCCCATTTCGGACTCTTCAACAGGTACCAAGAGTGTGCCGTTAAACGACAATGTGGTTTCAAAACCGGCAGTTGCCGATAGATCAATGTTCTTCGGATTAGTGATATAAACAGGTATGTCGACAATCTCACCGGGTTCGGCTGAAATAGTGCCGACGCTTATCTCAACAAAGTTCTAACCTCGCACGGATGCCTGGAAAGTAAATCTTCTGGCATTATTGCAGCTGTCAATAAATAAATACGATTCCGTATAAGAACCATCTGGCTCGCCGCCGACAAACTTAATCGTAACTTCAGAACTGTCGCCATTGGGAAGAGTGGTAGGCGGCGCTATACTCACTATTTCGAATTTGCCAATAACCAATGGCAGTTTCATTTTCCAGGTTATCGGAACCGAGCCGGCATTATAGATTTTGATAGGAGCAGTCATCTCGGAGTACGCCGGAACATTTGGGAAATACTGCTTTTGATGGCTAAGCCAGAAAGATGAGATTTCCTTAAGGCCGCTCAGATCGATTACCTTAATTCCGTTCGGCAGGTTCACCGCATTGGTTTGGATAATCATCCGGGCTTCTTTCCGCTCTTTCGCGGCGGGGGAGTAGCAAATTGTAATAGAATCGGTTTCTCCGGCGGGAACTATATATTCAACAAAAGAATTGCAAAGCGAAAATTCATCTTTACTTTTGCCGTCAAATAAGATATTGCCCACAGCCAAAGGGGTGCTTCCGCTGTTCTCTATGTATATTGTAGTGTCTATTGCCACTTCATCGCAAACCACAACGGGGAATTCAATGGCTTCCACCGCAATTATTTTCGCATCATTCTTCCCGATTTCTGCTATCATCTTTAGCTCGGCGCTGTTCCCGCATATATCGTAGAAGATGTGGGTGGTATCATAAACTTCATTCTCCTTGCCGCCTTTGAATTTAATTCTGACTACTGATGAATCCCCGGGTGGTGTCACTTCCGGAATAATTGATAAGATAGCAAATTTGTCAAATTCCAAAGGTGTGTCCCAATGCAACGGCACAGTTCCCGTATTATATATATAAATCGAACCGTATGCTTCGACCATTGGCCCAAGGCCTTGGAAATGCACCGTATCGGAGGACAAATCAAATGCAACGCTGTCGGCCATGCCTGAAATCCGTATGGCTGTGCTGTCTTGCTCCAGCTCATCAATATTATGTTTCAATATTAATTCAATGGTTTTTATGCCTGCATATTCCGGCTTGAAGGATATATTAACACTGCCCGATTCTCCGGGTGGGATTTTGCCGGAAAGATATGGCTGTTTCAATTCAAAGTCCGGGCTGCTATCCGGATTCAATACGACAGTGTCGATAGCCAAAGTGCCTTTGCCGATATTTCTAATGACAATCGAAGTGTCTTTCCGGCCATTCGGGCAGGCAAGGGTTGGCAATGAAACTTCGGAATTCAATATTTGGGGCGCCACACCCTCGCCATATAGTTTAATTAATGCAACCGAATCAATTCGATTATATCTGATAAGAAGATCGGATGTGACTCTGCCGGTTTTTGCCGGACTGAATTTAATCTTATTGCTATATTCAACATTCGGCCCGACCATGAAACCGCCCGCAGGCCCCATCCATTCAAAGTAATTGCTGCCCGGGCCTATAATGGAAATTGAATTAATCCGGGTTGAATCGATACTCACATTCTGAAAAATGGCCCCGTCGAAAACAGAATCCTTGCCGATATTCACTTTGCCGAAGTTAATAACCGGCAGCAGCATTATCAAATTTGGCTCGACACCTCTTCCCCGGAGTGTGTTTTTGATAAGCCCTGTCTGGGAGTATGTTAGAATAGTATCCCGGATTATCATCGGAATTGAGGGCCGGAAATTAATTTCCAGGGCGAATTCCCCTTGCGGTTCTACATATATGGGATAATTTATCGGCTTAAGTTTATAATTATCATTCGAATTGCCTGCCAGCCGGATCGAATCAATTCTTATTCTGAAACCGCTGTTATTTTCGAAAAAGCCTGCAAATACCGAATCCCTTGAGTTGCCGATTACAGTTGGCTTCAGAACAAGATTGTGAGTTTTAGACTTTGGCGTGACAATAGCGAAAAAGTCATCGGAAACATCAGATTGAATAACTGAGCGGTCAAAAGGTTTTTCCAATGGATTCCATATATGAATTTCACCTTTTAAATCTCCGGATGCAATTGTAGAACCCTCGTGATTCCATGCAAGCCTGCGCACGGTGTTGCCGTGAAGCCTGTAGGTGTAATAATCGGAATAATCGGCAGCATTCCATAGAAACACCCTCCGCCCGGCCGCAGCTGCAATGAAGTCATCCTTTGGCCCCCAAGCCACTGCATGAACAATCGGTTGCTCGAGGAATACGGAATCTGCGATTGTGCTATTTTCGACATCCCATATATCAATTCGATTGCTGTTTCCGGCTACGGCCAATTTCTTGCTATCGGGGCTCCATGATATTGAGTTAATGCTATAATCGTAGTCAAACAAGGAATCTGACAAACCGCCGTTGTTTGGCTCCCAAATTAACAGCTTGCCGTCGTTGCCGCCCGAGGCAAGTTTGTTGCCGGTGTGGTTCCATTCAACCGTGTTCACATCGCTGCCATGCCCCGATAGTATATGCTTTAGTACAGGTTCGGCCACAAATCCAAGATAAGCCCATATTAACACTTTCCCGTTTTTTGTCCCCGCCGCCGCAAACAGCGTATCTCCCTTTTTAATCGGGCTCCAGTTAACGGTTGTGATGCTGCCTTTGTTTTCATTTGCGGGCAGTATATCCTTGCGATCGCTGTTCCAAACGATAGCATAAATCTTTAAGTTAGCACTTAGTATGTAATTACTGGGGTCCGGCCCCCAGTCAATATCATAGAAAGAAATTGCAGATTCGTGGATGTTCAGTATTTGTTCCCCGGTTTCAAGTTTCCAACTTTTCAGCGAATCGTCCGTGCTTGAACTTGCAATTCTTTTATCGCCAGGGCTCCAGGTCAAACCCGTAATGGCTCCGCTGTGGCCAAGAAGGAATTGCACCTTGTTTCTATGATTTACTTTCGAGAGCTGATTGATTCTTACAAGGCAATTCGAACTGTCGGCAAGCGGCACCCGCCAGTTGAAGCCTAACGCAGTTGCAGTGTCGGTTACCATCATCCATGATTTGCCGCTATCGGTGCTTAGTTCAATATTAACGGTATCCGAAGGCAGTATCCCGTCCCACACAATCGCCGTATCTGCTCCGGCTGCATAGACTTCCCCGCCGTTTGGCTTGTTCACAACTAATGTGCTGCGGCCTGCGGTTCCGTTGTATGCCCCCCCGGCGACGAAGAACCTTGTTCTATTGCATGTATCAGTGGTAATAAAATCAAAATATCCATAATTATATAGCGTATCGTAGGCCTTATATTTTATCTTAATCGTCCAGATCGAATCCTTTTTAAGAGTAAAGACAAGAGTGGAATCGCCGTAATCGGATATTTTGAATTTGGGATTTGCGCTTGTGATGTTGCGAATTTCAATATCTCCGTTTCGGGCGGTAATGGATATATATTTCTCCAGCGAACTTCCCGGGGCAACGTAGCCGAATTCGATAATATTATAAGGAGAAAACTCAAGGTAGGGGAGATCAAGTGGTGACAAAGAATAATCTGACAAAAGTGTAATGCCGTCTCGCTTTATATCCACCTCGATAGCTCTAAATAAGTCACACCCGTCGCTTGTCCATCGAATAGAGCAGGGCTGCAAGCCTTGCAGTTCTCTGACTATTATGGCCATTGCCTTTTGGGCTTGCTGCCGGGTGGAGATAATATCGTAGCTTTTTCCGCCGGTCAATTCGACGGCTTCGGTTATGCTTGGCGATGCTTTCGAGTCAATAACCAGGGCATAGATTTTTGCAGATATTTCATTTGCCTTTTGAATTGCGCCCTGATACGCGGGGAAATCGATGTCATCTGTAATAATAATAATTGCCTTATCGTGCCGGCCTTCCGCAGCAACAGATATTGCACCGGTTTGGTATCCCAGCATAGCGGAATCAAGATTGGACCCGGATTTCGTTTCCAGGCTGCCGATAGCTTCATTGAGTGAAGATTTATTATTAGTGAAATCCAGGTTGATGTCAGAATTAGCAGCGAAGCTTGTCAGGGCTACTTCGGAGTTGGCCTCATATAATAAATTAACAAGTCGCACCGCCGCCGATTTTGCTATCAGCAGATTTTCGCCGCTCATGGACTTTGAAACATCGACGGTTATGACTATAGAGGTTCCGAGCGGAAATATACTGTCGGTGCAATTGCTAATATAGTTCACAGTTCTTTGCAAGCCGTTTTCGTATAAGATGAAATCCGGTGGTATGTATCCATTTAATACTTTCCCGTCCTGGCCGGAAGCATGAAATTGAGCCTTTACGGAAGGATAAGCAGTGAAATCGTAATCAAAAATAGTGATGGTCTGCCCGGCGGAAACATAGGCAGAAAAGATAAATAACAGGATTATATGTATTACTTGTTTAATCAACTTCCAAAGTAATGAATGGTTTTAATTAAATGAACATTGCAGAATTATATAAGTTACTAATGATTCATGGGAATTTCTATAGCTTTTCGGTCTGATGCCGGTAGAGCCAGGCGATAAATCAATCAATTCGCGCGCATTATTCATAGAATCATCGATATTCTTGATAGGCCAAGGGTAATTGGCTTTATTGGAAGCTCCATTTCGAGATAGAAATAATTACCGTTCTATTTGCATAACCTATATATCTCCAATTAGATACGAAAGTCAAAGAAAAAAAGACCCGAAATGTTCGAGATAAATATACCGCTATATGTTGGTAATACATCCGGGACAATCCGGCTTAGGCAACAGATAAGGATGACAATATAGTATTCATCGGATATTCGAGGGTTTAGAATTCAAATTAATATGAGCCAACAAGCGGACTCGAACCGCTGGCCTATTCATTACGAGTGAATTGCTCTACCATCTGAGCTATGTTGGCTTGGGAGTATACTTCACCTTGCTAATCCTTCAAATGTTCGATGTACACTGCATCTCCTTATTACCCTCATATCTTTCTAAGACATTCGGAATCTTGATAAATTATCGCTCACCCGTCTCTTCTTGTCCCTATTACGTTTCATTTGGTTACTCACTGGTTACTCATATCTACTACTTTTCCTTTTTACGAATATTCAAATAAACATCTATTCTTCCTTTTCCATTGATTTGGAGTTTGGTCCAAGCGGGTAAAAATATGATGGGTCAATAAGAGGCAAATAATGTTTGCCTAAATATGTCCCGGCTAACTTTTCAGCCAATATTCCACGGGCAGTTGAGTAAGCAATCGAAAAGAGAGTATGCAAAACAGGATTTGGTATAGCAGTATGGCCATTATCAATAATTACTATTTCGTTATAATTTTCAATATCGAATAGTGTTAGATTCTCAAATTGTACAATTTTTGATTCTTCTTTCTTTTCATTCATATATAAATATTCGATTTTAAGGCCTATTCCAATCCTCTTATCTTTCGGGAATATTGGATTTGAAGTGCTAATAGAAAATTTGAGTTCTTCATCTTTCAACACAGATTTAATCTTAGTTAATGTCGAAAAGCTGTAACTTAACTGAATAATTCTGTGGAGTTTGAAGTTAATTGATTTTTCTTTCATGCAATTTCTCTTTTTGATCTACCGATTGTTGACATACCAATTTTTTTCTCTAATGATGATTTATTATTACTCTCTGAAGTAATTTCGGACTCAGGCAAATCTAAAATCAATGAGCCATCCGGTTTGATATAGCTTGAAATATTTTTGTATTCTAATTTATCCTTTTCTATGACATCACCAAGCGGAACAAAGCTAACTATGGGAGCTTTGCCTACTGCTAAAGACAACTCCACTATTTTTGAAAGTTTGTGATCGCTTTCTCCATTAAGAATTTGGTTTATATAACTTGGGGAGAACCCCAATTTTTTTGCGAATTTATTTTGCTTCATTTTATTGGCTTTCAAAAAATCATCAAGCATATTGTAAAGTTTGATACGAATATCATCAAACCAGTATTCCTTAGATTTCATTATTTCTTCATGAGTAAACATGTTCAACCTTGAGATTGTTTTACATAATCTTCAACTATTTTTTGGAATTTTGGTATGTCCTTCTTTTGCGTGCTTTTATGTCCGCAATGTATTATTACTTTTCCGGTTTTATCTTGATGAAAAGTATATATTCTTAAGTTTTTAGATTTTATTTCTAACAGTTTATAATCTTTACTGCTATCGATAGGCCTTGCCATTTTTTTTGGCAGCCTTTTGCCTTCGGCAACAAGCTTCATTCTGCCGGTTACTCTTTTCAACTCATTAAGATATAAGCCCTTGTGCTTTTCAAAAAATTCTTCGTAAACATTTACACCATTAATAACCAATGTATAAAATGAACATTTCCCAATAATTTCGCCAATTCTTTTTAATTCGTATTTTGGCATAAAATTAAGTTACAACTTAACAATTTACAAATATAATAAACGATTTTCTATTTTATTTTATTTTATTTAACGTCCGTCCTGTGTGCCAGTCTTAATATAGCAGAGGATTTAACCAAATAATTCTTCGGAAATACTAATAATATCGTTATATAGCAAAGGTTCCTCTCGTAATATCACTACCCCTCACCGGCCTTATTTATCACGCCTTTGTCGTTGCAGCAATTAAACTCGATCTGGACGGTGGTATGCGAGATATTAAATCTATCAGCCAGGATTTCATCTATCTGCCGGCGAAGTGAATCCGTCCGGCTCACAGACATATCCTTCTCGAGGTCGATGTGGCATTCGAAGTGAGTTTCCGAATCGCTCAGGTTCCAGATATGGACGTGGTGGATGTTATCGATTTCCGGCAAATTCTCTAATTCGCCTTTTATTTCATCAATATCAATATTCTGCGGTGTGGCCTGCATCAGTATATTAATCGTTTCCTTCAGTATCTGGTAAGTCTCTTTGATGATATAAATGCCGACCATAAAAGTAATCAGCGGGTCAACCCAATAGGCCTCGAAGAATACGATCAACAATCCTCCGGCAATGACCGCCACCGAGGACAAAGTATCGCCAATCAGGTGGAGATAAGCAGCCTTGATATTGATATTATGCGATTTGTCCTTATGAAGAATCACAACGCTAATCAGATTGGCCAGCAGCCCGATTGTTGCCACAATCAGCATGAGCATGCCTTTAATCGGCTCTGGCGACAGCAACCGCTCGTAGGCCTCCACGAACAGAAAAAAGCAAATGGCAATAAGGGCAACGGCATTGAATAGGGCCGAAAGGATTTCAACCCGTTTATAGCCGAATGTTTTACGATGGTTGGATTCTCTCTTGCTGACTTTTATCGCAATATAGGCAATAAGCAGTGCAACGGCATCGCTTAGATTGTGGAGTGCATCGGACAGCAGGGCGAGGCTGTTGGATAGGAAACCGCCAACTATCTCGGCAATAGTGATAACGAAATTCAAGACAACTGTGATTAGAAGCTTCTTTTCCCTTTGTTCACTATTATCACTATTGTTAACACTGTGCGAATGATTATGACCGGCCATAGGATTATAACGTTTTATAGCATCAACGAATAATACGTGCTAATCTTTCATATCAACAAAAATATTCTTGGCAATTTCGTTGCCAATAATCTGGTTATCGCTGCCATAATTAATTGTTATTGGCCCGTTGAACGGAGCTTTTTCGATAACGGAAACATTAACATTTGGCATTAATCCGAGCTTTTCGAAATAGGCTAACATTTCAAAATCAGAATCGGACAACCTGCTAATTGTAACATCCTGCCCCGGGTCTATGTCGCTCAACGGAATTTCGGAAGTAAGCGGCAGAGTGCCGTCCTTGTTCGGGATCGGATGGCCGTGGGGATCGAATTTTGGATATCCCAATAGCTTGTCAACCCGTTCCAGGAAATCATTGGAAATATAATGCTCAAGCCTGCAGGCCTCCTCGTGTACTTTTTCGAGCGAGAATCCCATGTGCTCTTTCAGGAAAAGCTCCATCAGCCTGTGGTTCCTGATTATTTCGAGTGCGAATTTCCTTCCGGATTTCGATAGCTTCACCCCTTTGTAAGAGTGATACTTCACCAATCGCATAGTCGATAGGCGTTTAAGCATACCGGTAACAGAAGCTCCGGAGATGCCTAACTCCCTGGCAATTGCCGTAGTTGATACTGTGTCATTATCTTTTTGCAGATTATAGATTGCTTTTAAGTAATCCTGAATGGCTTGGCTTAACATGACAGCCTCTCGAATTAATAATTAAAATACATTTAGAAGAAAAATAAAATTTCTGAACTATTATACTATTGTGGTGTCAGGCCTTCCCGTCCTGACGGCTATCACAGGTTTTCGGGAAAATTGCATTCCCAAACCGGAATTTGGGAATGAGTAAAAACCGGAACAGTTATGAACCATCACCTATTCCATCACCTATTAACACTAACGCTCCCTAAACCAAAATTGCTTTATATCCATAATTAAGGATACCGGAATTGCCCTCTTCCATTATTTTGCGGAAAATCAATTCAACCTTGGAGCCGATTTTAATGTCCTCGAAATTGCAGTCGACTACCTGAGCGGTCAATCTTGCACCTTCGTCGGTTTCGATAATCGCCACGGCAAAGGGAGCTTCCCGGGCATAGGTATCAGCCGGAATATGAATTTCGGTGAATGACAATATTGTTCCTTTGCCAGATAATCTTATGGGGTCGAATTTGCGTTCGCCCGTTTCCGGGTCGATATATCTCATCGGCAGATATACGTTGCCGCTTACGAACCTTTGGCCTTCCAGCCTGTATCGCCGAGGTATTTCGCGTGTGTATCTTTGAGAATTAGCCATTATACCGCCTCCAGAATATGTACAATCGAACTTCCGCCTGAACCGCCCATATTTTGGGTCAAACCTAATTTTGCATTTTCAATTTGCCTTTTGCCGGCGCGATGCTGCAACTGCTCGGTTGCTTCGATTATCTGGGCAACGCCTGTGGCACCAACCGGATGGCCTTTGGCCTTCAGCCCGCCGCTGGGGTTGATTACGATTTTGCCGCCGTAGGTGGCCTGGCCCTCTGCGATTGCCTTCCCGCCGGTGCCGTATTCAAAGAAGCCCAATACCTCGGCAACCAGTATCTCGGCAATTGAGAAGCAATCGTGAACTTCAACAAAATCAATATCACCCGGGCCGACGCCCGCCATATTATAGGCTCTTTGGGCTGAACTATGAACAGCATCGAGCCTTGTTAAATCCTTGTGGTCATGCAGGGCTATCGGGCCTGTGGCGGCACCAATGGCTTTAATCTTCACCGGATTCTTTGTGAATTCGCCGGCCCGGTCGAGTGGGCAAAGAATCACGCAAGCGGCTCCGTCGGTGATAGGGGAGCAGTCCATCAACCGCAGCGGGTCGGCAACCATGGAGGATTTCAATACAGTCTCGATGGTCATCGGATGCGGGTATTGAGCATTCGGATTATTTATTGCATGGCGGTGAGCTTTGACCGGAATTCGGGCAAGCTCTTCGCGAGTCAGGCCGTATCTGTCCATATATACCCTTGCCATCATGGCATACAATCCGGGGAAAGTGACGCCGTGGTAGGCTTCCCATTCCTGGTCGGATGCCGTGGCAAGAATAGCCGAACCGTCATCGGCATCCCACATTTTCTCCACACCGCCGGCAAGCACTATATCGCTCATGCCCGATGCTACTTCAATAAAAGCCGATTTAACCGCAAGGCCGCCCGAGGCGCAGGCCGATTCGACTCTCGTGCTCGGGACTCCCCGCTGGCCGATATAGTCAGCCATAACCGATGCTATGTGTTCCTGGCCAGCGTACAGGCCGCTCGACATAGCACCCACATACATCGAATCAAGTTTGGTGACGCCAGCGTCTTTCATGGCGTTTAATGCCGCTTCGGCGAATATGTCCCGGATACCCTGGTTCCAGAGTTCGCCAAAGCTTGTCATGCCAACGCCGATAATGGCAACGTCGCGCATATTACCTCCAATTTTTAAATTAATTAATTGCTTTATTTATTTATTATCTATTTATATATAAGGAGTTAGTGTAACTATTCACTAATAAAGCTTGTTATGTTAATGAAATTATTATCAGAATCCCACTTGGTTATTTATACCGCTTATTTGTTTGCAAAACAGCGATTTGCGGTAATATTATACTCCCAATAGATACTAATCTGATGAATAAAAAACCCGATATGCCGGGTCAATTGTCAAACCTGATCTTTCTTCTGTAGGCGGCGTACTTGCCATAATCCAGAAAGATACGCTTGCCTTCGAGAATTCCCCTTGTCGTCGGAGCCAAGCCCTGAACTTCTGTAATTCTGTCTGTTGCCTCGAAAATGAACCCATCGCTGCCGGCGCCCGAGCCGAAGGAAATCATAAAGGCCTTCTCGCCCGGCTTCAGGACGTCGAGGATAGCAGCCATGCCGGTTGGCGATGAACCCGAGTAGGTATTGCCCATTAAATTAACAACCCAGCCCTGGTCCATTTGCTCTTGCTTGAATCCAAGTATCTTCCCTGCTTTCAATGGGAATTTACCATTCGGCATGTGGAAAACGGCATGGGCAAAATCTTCGGCCTTCATATTCGACTTTTCTAATAATGCCTTTGCGCAGCCCAAAACATGCTTGAAATAAGCCGGCTCGCCGGTGAACCTGCCGCCGTGGCGAGGGTAATGTTCGTATTCACGCCGCCAAAAATCAGGTGTGTCGCTGGTGAAGGAATGCGTGTACATCACCTCGGCTACCACATTCTCGCGTCCAAAAATAAAAGCCGCGCCTCCGGCCGAGGCGGAATACTCAAGCGCATCGCCCGGGGCACCCTGGGAAGTGTCCGCTCCAATGCCCATGGCGTAATCCATTTCGCCGGATTTGATATGGCTATAGCAAATATACATGCTTTCGGCTCCCGCTTTGCAGGCAAACTCAAGGTCGGCCACATGGACGTGAGGCCCTATCCCGAGTGCATCAATCACCACCGTACCCGATGGCTTCACTGCATAGGGGTGCGATTCGGAGCCAATATATACGGCACCAATTTTCTGCGGGTCGATCCCGGCTCTTTTAAGTGCATTCTTTGCCGCTGCCACCGAAATAGTAATCGTATCTTCGTCCCTTCCGGGAACGGTTTTCTCCTGCATCAACAGCCCTCGTTCGATCGTCCCGGCGTCATCTCCCCACTGCTCGGCTATCGTTCGCGACTTAATCCGGTAAGCAGGAACATAAGCACCAAACCCTACAATTCCTATCATTAACCACTCCGTATAACTAATGAAACATTAATATTTTATTGCCTAATATTGATATACAAGTGTCCGGCTAACATACGGTAAATGCTTATTAATTGCTGTTGTACTCTGCATTTTGCCTTATATAATGCTGTCTTAAATACAAATTCGTATTATAGTAATTCTAATAATAGTTCTCCCTTCGAAGGGAGATTAAGAGGGATGACAGTAATCAGATATAAGTTAAGAACAGCTCTCATTTTTTACCGGACAGTTGCAATTATTCGTAATCCCAATTATTTGCAATCCCTAAAAATATATATTGTGAAAACTTAGAAATAAAACAAAGTATATTAAAAGTTTTATAACCTGAATGTTGGATGTTCGTATCATCGTTTCAATAATCCGAAGGCAATATCGGGGCCAAGCCCCTGTACATAAGCAAGATTAATCCACAACATGGCGAGGTGTTCCAATAGCCTTGCGTTCTCTAAAGGCCCGGCAATTGTAGTATCAAAGCCAAGTTCGCCGGCGAGGCCTTTGACTAAATTATTGGCCTCTTCGTGGTTGCCGCAAATAATCATTGCAGCCTTGTTGTTGCCGAAATTTGGATTGGCCATATTTTTCGACCCCGTCATGTTAAATGCCTTAACCACTTTGGCTCCAAATGCCAAAGCTGCCACCTGCTCTCCGCCGGATATGCCCTGGCCGGTGTCTAAACTTAGGCCGGACAAAGGATTAGTGCAGTCGATAAGAATTTTATCGCTTAAGTCGCCGCAGGATTCGATAACGGCCGGAACTGTATCCCAGGGTGTTGCTAAAACGATTACATCATTATTCCGAATCTCGCCGGACAGGATAGTAATTTCAAATTCTCCGGGGCATTCCTCAAGCAGTTTCCGGACTTTTGGGCTGTTCGGGTCGCGGATTGCAAAAGTAACGTTATGGCCAAGTTTGGCCAATCGCTTTCCGAGAGCGCTGCCCACATTTCCCGCTCCGATTATTCCGATTTTCATAATTGGCCTTGCGATTTTACCTTATATTATTCAAAAGCATACCATTCAAAAGAAATTATTACCAGTGACGTACCATGTATACTTTGACGAATTATTTATTGGCTGTCATTGCGGAGCTTGTTTCAGAATCCAGTATTCACGGGTTATATGGCTATATTAGGATGGATTCCGGATCAAGCCCGGAATGACATAGTATGCTTGACACGACAATAGTCAAAGCCTCCCTTTTTCAAAGTCTCCCTTTTTCAAAGGGAGATTTAGAGGGTTTTCTCTTTTCCCCAAAGCATCAAGACTTACCATATATCAACACCGGATTCCACACACAAAAACAGCCACATATAAGCAATGAAAAAATAATCAAAGAATAAGTGTTTCAGGTATTCGGGCAAAGGTTGTAAAACCTGCCCCTACGCATATATTGATTGAGCTTTCAAATATGTTATCATTAATACATGCGATGAAATACATGCGATGCTGCACTTGCCCCGAATTATTAGGGTTTACATTCAACACCTAACATTCAATATTCAACACCTAACATTCAATATTTCATTACCCTACAAGTTCCTTTGCTGATTTAAGAGCGGCTTCAGTGATTTCCTCGCCGCTTATTAATTTAGCTATCTCTATAACTTTTTCGCTATTATCAAGAATTACCGCATCTGCACTGGTTCTGCCGCCGACTTCAGTCTTGCTGACCGAGATATTCATATCGCCGAATGCTGCTATTTGCGGCAGATGAGTGATTGCTATCACCTGATGTTTTTTGGCAATTTCTTTCATAGCTGTCCCCACTTTGCGGGCCACTCTGCCGCTTATGCCCGTGTCAATTTCATCAAATATCAATATCGGCAGCTCTTCGGAATCGGCCAGCAGCGCCTTGATGGCCAGCATCACGCGCGATATCTCCCCGCCGGATGCCACATTCGACAGCGGTTTCGGCGCCTCGCCTTTATTCGTGGATATATGGAATTCCGCATTGTCGCAACCCGCCGGAGTGGCAACGAGATATTTCCCGCCGATAAGAACGCAAATCCTGGACGCCATCTTAGAATTATAATCCGACAAAGGAGTTGACTCCCATATAGTATCAGCTTCGACTTCGGATTGTTGGAAATTCACTATAAAATCTGCGTTTTCTATACCAAGGCTATTCAATGAAATAACAATAGCTGCTTCCAATTCGGCGGCCCACTTTTTCCGGGTTTCGGAGAGAATGGCAGCCCGGTCTCCGGCAGCTTTCATCCGACTGTCAATTTGCGACCTGAGGCTCTCGAGTTCGGAATCGATATTGTCCACCATGCCAAGTTCTTTGCTAAGTTGCAACTGTGCCTCCAGAGCCTGGTTCACACTGCCATACTGCTTAATCAGGCCTTTCAGCTTGAGCAAACGCATCCTTATTTCCTCGATACGTCCGGGATTGAATTGAATATTTGATAAATACTCCGAAGAGAATTTTGCAATTTCTGTGATTGAAATTATTGCAGATTCGAATTCATCACGATAATCACCGAACCGTTTGTCAATATCGGAGAGCCGGCTGAGAATTTTCTCTGAGCTTGCAAGAATATCCCCAGCGGAGTTCTCGCCGGAATAAAGGCTGCCGGACAGCTCGGTGCATAGCGTATGCAGCTCTTCGGAATGCTGAAGGAGTTTTAATTCTTTTTCAAGTTCGGTATCTTCATTGGCTTTGGGGGATATTTTGGTGATTTCGTCCAAACGGAATTTAAGAAGGCCGCTCTTCTCTTTCAGGCTTTTCTCTTTTCTGCTTAATTCATTATATTCGACAATTGCACTCTCTAATTGCTTATACTGCGTTAAATAATCATTTAACTCCCGATCATAGCTTCCGGTGCTGTCGAGCAGTTCAATATGAATTTCGGGACGCAGAAGGGATTGGTGATCGTGCTGGCCGTGGAAGTCAACAACCATATCGCCAATTCTCTTTAACAGCGAAGTGCGGATAGGCGTATCATTCAGAAACGACCGCGAAGAACCTTTGATGTTAATTTCCCGCCGGACAATGATCTCATTGTTTTCTATGATTTCATTATTTTCTATGATTTCATCAGTTCTATCTAATTCATTGTCATCATAATCAAATCCGGCCTCGTCCAATAACCGAAATACCTTATGGCCGGGCGGGAATGAGAATACGCCCTCGACAACCGCCTTTTTCCGGCCCGAACGCACAAATCCTGACGATGCCCTTTCGCCAAGCAGCACCATTAAGGCATCGATCATTATTGATTTGCCGGCTCCGGTTTCGCCTGTGATAATATTCAAATTCGGCGAGAATTCGATTTCAAGATTATCAATTATTGCGAAATTCTTTATGAAAAGTGACTTTAGCATCTATATTTATTATAGGTATAGTAAGTATCGTAGGTGTCGTAGGTATTGTGGCGTCAGGACTTCCCGTCCTGCTGCCTTCCCCTTGCACAACCTATCCACCTAAACATATCCCAATTGCCTGATTTTAATTAATATTTCCTGAATCAGCACTTCAGGCTCGGTATCGGAAG
This sequence comes from Bacteroidota bacterium, assembly GCA_024278075.1. Taxonomy (GTDB): domain Bacteria; phylum Bacteroidota; class Ignavibacteria; order Kapaibacteriales; family UBA2268; genus JAJRTW01. The sequence goes on from JAJRTW010000024.1 coordinate 15,554, forward strand.
CGTCAATTACTATTTCGGGGTTCTCAGGCGCCTCGTACGGATCGTCAATACCAGTGAAATCCTTGATTATTCCCTTTCTGGCCTTAGCGTACAGCCCCTTAACATCCCGGCTTTCACAAGTCTCCAGCGATGTATTCACATATACCTCGATATACCCGCCGTAGGGCGAGATCATCTTGCGGTTATAGTCGCGGTCCTCTTTGTACGGAGCAATGGGGGCGCAAATAGCAATACCGCGGTTCTTTGTAATTTCGCTGGCGACATACCCTATGCGCTGCACGTTAATCGAACGGTCTTTCTTCGAGCACCCCAGCTCGCTCGATAAGTTTTTTCTTACCACATCACCGTCAAGAAGAGTAACGGGGCGTTTGCCCGTCTGCATGAATTTCGATAGCAGCCCCTTGGCGAGTGTAGATTTCCCCGAACCCGACAACCCTGTAAAAAAGACAGTGAATCCGCGCTCCGACAGCGGAGGCTTGCCGCGTCTTAATTCCTCGGTTACTTCACTATAAGAGAACCATTCCGGTATTTCAAGGCCTTTCTCCAGCCTGCTGCGAAGTTCGGTACCGGAAATTGTCAATACCGTTGAACCCTCCGGCACCTGGTCGATTGGCATATATTTGCAATGCTCGGATACATAGGCCATCATATTGAACGGAACCATTTTAATTCCTATTTCATCGCTGAACCCCTCGATCAATTCCTGGGCCTGGTAGGGGCCATAGAAGGGCTTGCCGTTGGAGTCGTTACCCGGGCCGGCATGGTCGCGCCCGACGATGAAGTAATTGCATCCGTAGTTCTTCCTGATGATGGCATGGAGCAGAGCCTCCCGAGGGCCGCCCATTCTCATTGCAAGTGGCAGCAGGGCAAGCATCGCAGTGCCTTTCGTATATTTGTCGATTACTTTTTCGTAGCATCTAACTCGTGTGAAATAATCTATATCGCCATATCTTGTCGGGCCGGCAACGGGATGGATAAGAAGGTTGGCGCTAAGTTTGTCGGCTGCTCGCCGGGTGATTTACACATGCGCCCGGTGCATCGGGTTGCGAGTTTGGAATGCAACTATTTTGCTCCAGCCGAGCTTTGCGAACTGGTGGCGGGTTTCTTCGGGAGTTAATCGATATTTTCTCGAATCGTAGTGGCGGGGCAGTTCCAGGCCGGCTATCTTTCCGCCAATATAATATTGATTCGTTTTATTAAGTAGATAATCAACTCCGGGATGTAGTTCATCATCGGTGTTGAAAACCAAATTTGCCTCTGCCTTTTTATCTGGTGCCCAAATGTCCTCCACATCTAAAACAGCCAGCGGGAATCCTTCTTCATCGCGTAATACGATTTGATCTTTAATGGATAGACTCTCCCGGAAACTTTCCGGCACATCCAGCACGACCGGCATCGGCCATAGTGTTCCTCCGGGAAGCCGCATATCTCTGCATACCGAGTCGTACTCATCCTTCTTCATAAATCCCGTCAAAGGCTAAAAAGCCCCGTTCATAAGCAGTTCAAGGTCGAATTGCTGCCTTTGTGTCATCACCCAGGTTGGCATTGACATTGTACGTTTCTTTAAATCATCATACTCGGAATCATTTGTAACAATCAGGCTGGCCAGCTTGCCTCCGTGCGGTTGAATCAAAAACTCGTGCAACTCATCACCTATAATTTTAAATAATTGCTAAGCCAAAGTTCAAAATTAGGGAATAATGCAATCCTAACAAAGTATTGATATTAGTAGGGATAAAAAATGTTCTATTGCAATATCCTCACTATCACAGACCTGTTGAGCATGCGGCCATAGGCGCTGGCGTTGGGGAACAGCGGGCTGCCGGGAATAAGCACTTCAATATCCTGTTCGGAAATCATTAATTCGCTCAAAGCATTTTTCACTCTTTTTAATGCCAATGAGCTGTTGTGCTCGTCGGTTCCGAGATTGTCGGTCAATGCCATAAGCTGAACCTTTTTCCCATCTTGCAATGCCTGCCTCGCCACACCAACAACATTTTTATCTACATAATAGAAAGACGACCTGTCGAACCGGCAATATCCCAATATGAATTGTTCATAGCTATTGCCGGACTCAGCAAGAGCCTTATCGTTTATATTATGATAACTTGCAACGGTTTGCTCGCTGGCAATCAGATTTGCCGAAATGCTCCTATCTATTTTCTTGGATTCGGCATCTTCAATTTTCGCATTAAATACGATGGGATTTTTTTCATTGCCGGACATTATAAGCAGTTCATTGGGCAGGATGTTTAATGTATGCACTTCTTCACCAAACGTCTCAACAGGCCTGCCGGGCAGCCGCACATTGGCTTCGTATATGTAGGGCTTTGCTTCTGCCAGTATATCGGCGTATAATATCAGCTCAAGATTTTCCGGTACATATCTTTTCTGATTGTAAGATTTATAACTGATCGTCTTCGAGCCGCCTGAAAACACTAACTCAATTTTTCTGCTTTCGTCCCTTAATTCTTCATAAGTAAATGTATTATTTACTATTATCGTTTTTCGGACGCTAATCCTATCGCCCAACCCGGCTGAATCGAGCCGGCCGGCAATGAATTCTATCCTGCCGGATACTGCATTCTCATCTTCTCCCTCGGGAAGATACGGGATTATATTCAAATCAATTTTTTCGTTTTCCTTGAGATATTGAATTGCTTCTTCCAGTATATCAATTCTATTGCTCATACCTAAAATATTACTAATAGCCGGCGGCACTTCGGCCGGAATCGTTGCGTCTTTCTTGTAATACAGCACGGGATCGAACTGAAAATTTTCGTAATATTCTTCAACATTAACCACATAACTCACGCTCCCGCCGTCGGCAATATCCGTATTATTATGCCTAATGCCGATAGACAGTTCGAGCAAAGCTGGCCTGGGCTTCGGAGGCAATTCGGGCATCGGCAGTTCAGGCAGCGGCGCCGGCAATGGTGGTGGTATCACAGCTTTCGGCACATTGTACTGCACGGAAATGCCCAGCCTGAGCCCGCCGGCTTTCCAGTCCAGCGATGACACCATGTTTGTCAGGCCGTAGGCATAAGTCAATTCGGGATTGAAACTAATATCCCCGATTCTATAGCCTTCATATCTGGCGCCAATCAATACGGCAAAATAAAAAGAACTGGCTTCCGGAATTTCACCGCTGCTTCGGTATCGGATTGTCCCGCCTTCGAGGAATTCAGCACCCGCCGGTTTGGTTAGCTCCTGTTCTTGCGAATATTGATTGATTATCGGAAAGCCGGCCTGAAAACCGCCGAGAAATGAAACCGGAGTGCCGGCAATCGGACTGACTGCAATAATATGCTCGGTTAATATTGCCGAAATCGATGGCTCCAGCCTATGCTCCACGAAATAAGGCTCGCCTAATGAGTTCCCCACTATTCGGTTCCCGATCTTCTCTTCCACTGCAAAGTTTGCAGACAAATTAGTATAAAGCACCTGAAAGCAATACCGGAAATCCGACCCGAATAACTTCTCATCAAAAATATACTCGGCACCGATACCAATACTCGCACCCGGGCCGAAGGCAGATGTGAACCCGGGTGACTCACTGGTGATGCCCGGCAGTTGCTTGAAATCGGACAGATAATGATTGCCGTTGATATATGCACTGCCCTTAATGACAAAATTAGTATACCCTTCGCCGCGGGACGACAGCAGACTAATATTAATAAAGCATAAAGAAATTAAAATATATATGAGAAATCTATTATTTGAATTCATGCGGAATTTTAATTAAACTTAATGTATAACAACCAATATACCGGAAGAAAGTGAATTGCCCGATTTCACGATAACCGTATAAGTACCGGTTGGCAAATACGAAACATTCAGGCGAATTTCGTTTGCTCCGGTTCCTAACTCTGCCGGCTCTGCCGACATAACAACATTGCCCAGGTTATCAATAATTTCGAATACAATTACATCACTGCGAGCCGACTCTTTGCTATCATCTCCGGCTGCCCGCCTGCTAATCTTAATCGTAATATCCCCGCCGGTGGGATTTGGCTTGATAGATTCAATTTCAACATTAGCCGCATAGTGCTTTATCAATCTGTTATTGCCGATTTTGGTTAATTCGAAAACCCCGGGCGAAACGCTGTTTGCTACCGCACTGCCCCAGTGTTGGAGATTGCCTGTAAATCCTATCGGCGAGGACGCAACTTCGGCCAGTCCGGCATAGCCTTTGATTTTCGCAACTGTTCCATCGGCCGGGAAATCACCGTCTATCCTGATTCCTATAATTCTTAAGTCGTTTACAATTTCATTGCGAACCAATTGGCCTTCGCCGTAATCGCTTATAACGCCATAGGGCAAAAATAGCCTTGGGTTAATTGTTATTTCCGCTTCGAAGAACCTCGGGCCATTATAGGCAGTCCTTTCATTGTTCGTGAAATTAAGCGGTATTTCAACCTCATTCCGCGGGTCGGCTGTTACTTTTGGAATCGACACCTGCGATGAAGCACTATATTCTCCGAACTTTAACGGCAAGTTCACCACGCAGGGGCTTGCGTCTATATCGATATTAATATCGCCGGCCGGGCTGCCGTTCCATGCGATTTCGATTGCCCGCTCCTCGCCGGCCGGAATAAGCATTGGCAAGGTGCTAACTATTGTGAATATTCCGGGCGTATCGGGGATTAAATCATTAATATATAAATCATCGCCGCCGATATTCTTTATAAATAGTTTCCTTGTCAGTATTTCGGGAATAAATAGCAGCTCTTCGTGGCTTAGCTCTATAAAAGTTCCGATGCCCCGCGCTTTGACATTAAATTCAGCAATAAATTTAAATTGGTTGGAATGCGATACTAAGATCATTCCTTCGGCCTCGCCCAATTCGTCAGGGAAAAAACCTGCATCAATACTTATTTCCCCGCCCGGAGCCAGTAGTGTATCAGCATAAATCATCATCAATCTGAATGGCGAAGAGAATGGGTCGGTTACTTTAATGGAATTTATAAATAGCGGAACAGGGTCGTTATTCCTCAGCAGCCTGATTTCCTTTATGATACTATCGCCAACGCAGGCTTCACCAAAATCGAAAGGCTCGCCGAAGAATTGGATGTCCCGTGGTATCCCGTAACTTTCAACCGGCTGATAGAATTCATCATTGCAGTAAGATATTATCAAAGTATCGACGATTCTGCCCGTATCCAAAGGTGTGTATTCAAGGCCGATATTTAGGCATTCGCCAGGATACAGAGTGTCCGGCACAAGCGAATTAGTCATTTTGAAATAATCGCCAAATTTCATTTCAGCATTATTAAGAAATACCGGCACTTCGCCGGAATTGCAAAATGTGGAATTAAAAGAATGCAGGCTTGTTTGGCCAAGATAGGCAGGTTCAATATCAATACCGGTTATAGTGGCCATGGGCTGGATAATTCTTAAATTATTATCGCTCAGATCTTCTTCGGGATAGTTAAATGTTTGGTATAAGAGATTTTCTGCATTTGCCGCCGAAGTGGCAAAAGCATTGCCTTCGGGAGAAAATTCGAAATCGGTCATCTCTCCGAAATTAGCACTCAGTCCTCCGGCAAACTGGTCAGACGGCAGGTCCATCAAGGCAATTTTCGGATTGGCCTTGGAGCCGACAACCAGCAACGAGGATGTGGAATTAAACTCCAGTCCAACGGGATCGCTTGATGCTATGTAGAAAGACCTGACAATCATTTTACTTGAAATATCCAGAACATTTATTGCACTTTTCCCGCCGTTTCCGTCAGCTTTAGTTGCCATGGCTATGAATTTGCCATTTGGCGCCATGGCAATCTCGAGAATTATAGCCACATTGGGCAAAGTGAATTTCTCAATTAAACTAAAATCCGGCAAAGCCATCAGCCAAATCTCGCCGTTCAACAGCGATACCGCAGCCATGCCGCCGGCTCTGTCGAAAGAAGCTGAATTGACCGGAGACGGGAAATCGACGGTTCTCAGGGTACTGCCGTCCTCCACTGACAGAAGTAGCAATTGATTCCCGAATTCAGGTGCCATTGCAAGGAATCTTCCTTTCTGGTCCGACAGCATCTCCTTGGATTTGAAATCCCAGGATACCTCAGCTTTCCGAATTGGCAAAGAATTTTCGCTATCAAAAAATGCGATAGTATCACGCTTTGCTCCGGCCACAGACATATTATTATACGCCGCTGCTATATTGTTATAATCATTCACATATTCAAGCCCGAAGCAGTACATTTCGTCATTGCCCCTTCGCAAAGAAGCATTATATCTCTTCAGGATGTCATAAGAAGTAAGGTCCCATTCGCGTATTTGTCCGTTATCACTTGCAGCAAGCAATCTTGAGCCATTTCCATTGAATTTTATCGCATAGACCGAACGTGAATCTTCAAAGAGCAATCTTTCTTTGGTTTTCACAAAATCCTGCGATACTTTAATTTTCACATAATCCGATATAGTGCCGGGAACAGCCCACATATATACCGAATCGACAACTGCTGCAATTGTTTCCCAACTGCTGCCATTATCATAGCTTACATGGATTTTAACGGGTAGGCTTTTGGAATGCCCCTTCCACTTAATCTGGTATTTCTGGCAGGGCGTGAGCTTTTCATTGCCATTGGGACGAATAAGCAGTAAAGAGGTTTCGCGGTCAATCTTGAAGGAATTACCATATAAATTCAAATACCTTTTCATTCCGTTGGCATAATGGAAAGTCATCACTCCCTGGTAATAATTCTCATCCGGCGAGTCGAAAAAAATATCCACTAAATAGCTAAATCCGGGGTTCAGGCTTGTCGGCGGAGGGTTTCTATTAACATCATGCCCAATCCAATAATACGAGAACACAGGATTATTCGTAGTTATCGAGTCAATATTTGCAGGAATTTCTCTTCCTTTATCATCATGAAAACCGATAAGCAATGAAGCGATTATCTCTACTCTCTTGGCTCCGCCCGGCCTTACATTCCCAAAATAAATACTCTCGGCCAGTTCACCGCTAAATAATTCTTTGATTATCATCAAAGGTGCATCCGGCTTGCTCATGGTAATCCCAATTTTCGCTATATTATTTTCATATGTTACCACGATTGTATCGGAATTCAATATTGGGTCTTCCATATGAAATGAGAAGTACTCCTGTTTGGCAATCCATTTGACTGTTTGCCATCCGGCTGCGGGTGCCGATACCGAGCGCGGAACAGAGGCCTGGTTGAAATTGCCATTAGAATTCAGGCGCTCGATTATTACAATATTATCCCTGTTTAGCGAAATCTCCTGGCCATTCAATTGGGCTTTTATTCTAAAGGAAAACGATGGCACTTTGGCTACATCTACCGAATTTTGGTAGACCTGAAACGTTAGTTGTGCTTCTAAGGAATTTAACCCCGTGATAATAATCAACAGTAATAAAATCAATTTGTTCTGAATAATATATCTCAATTCAACTCCACTGCGAATACATTTTCGCTGTTTTAATCCCCAATGTGGGCTTAATTCCCGTCATATTTCCGGGTTTTATATTTCTGCTTTAAATTGACACATTGCACTTGTGGTAAAGCAGTTTATCCAAAGACGATTCAAATACAAAATAAGTTACAGTAATGATAAGTTTCTTTTTTTATTGAGGATTGATGAATAACAGCAACTCGCATTCAGGTGTGGAATTTCGATATACTCAAACAAAAATGTCCAACACTTTCAAAATGTCGGACATCTTCGCTTTTTCGAAGCCGGACAGAAGAACCCCTGAATAATTCCGTTCTTGTCAAGGCGGTTTGTCCTGTTAAATCATTTGGCTATTCGCCACTGCCACCCCACGAATAACGGCTTAATAGTTCCCATGCGTACCTTGTTTCGGTTTCCTGAACGAACTCAATTCTGCCATACAAGCATTTAACTTTAGTCTTCATATACATATCACTATAGTCCAGCAATCCGCGTGGGCCAATCTGAAGTTTATAAAACCCTTTGGCTTCACTTTCTATAGGTTCAACGAATTTCCCAATATCATTAATAATTAAAGGCTCCGGAATGGCTTTCAGGCTGTCCAGATTGGTTTCCAAATATAAATAACCATTTTTGTACGCAGTAAGCTTCGTATCGGCCTTGCCGCTGAATCTGATGTCATCAATCTCAGCATGAAACTCAGAGGCCCATGTGCTGTCGATTGGAACCATGACTCCGGGAACGATATTCTTCTGCATATCGAACAGGAATCCGAGATGTTCATCAGACAAAGCCCTTATCCAGGTTTCCCGCCTGAAAGGATTTTTGATTCCTTTTTCCTCATCGGTTATGTATTGTCTCTCCTCATCAAGCATTGTGCCCTCAATTTTCACTATCTCGCCATAAGGAGAATACGTTATCCTGAAATCCTTGCTTAATACAATCATCTTGCGGATAAATTCTTTCGTATTGGCAGGCACTGCACCATAGCCGGAATTATAGTCAAACGTTTTGCCATCCTGAATGTATCTATATTCCATGGAATCAACGGTTACATCGAGCTTTACGAATCCGTCCACTGGCTCATCGGGCATTTGCAAAGAGAACCAATATGTTAAATACCTTTCGTACTCTTTAATTACGCTATCAGAGAATATCCGGCGAACTTTAGTTTCTTCCGTTACTCTTAGTTTATGAGTTACAAGTATAGGGTACTTAGCCTTCAAGTGAAACCTTAAGACTTCTTTTTTGGTCGTATCGTTTGATAAGTCCGATTGCTTTTCATTCTGTGCATTAGCATAATTCGAGAAAGTAAACCCGAATAGAATAAAAGCTATCGAAATATTTTTGAACGATGCGAAAAACAATACATTCCCCATGCGGCGATTGTCATTCCATCCCATATCACACCTTTGTTTATGTTATTAATAATTTCTTTTACGCTCATAATAATTTCTTCAAATTCTTCCTCTGGGTCCGGCCGGCTTGAGGTTTTAGCCAAATTCTCTGCAAGGAACACATTGCAAATTTCATTGGTAAGGCCGTTGCAGGGGTTGTGCTGCCCCAGCAAAGTCATCTTCCCGGGCCTGTATCCGGCCTCCTCTATTAGTTCATTTTCTGCATTTTCCCCGGGGCTGCTCCCGGGTTTCATGCCTCCGCCGGGGAATTCTATGCTTTCGCGGCCGTTCAGCACCCTGAATTGTTTAATAAGGACGAATTCATCAATTCCGGCCTTTGGCACAATCATTACCGAACCGGGAGTAGAAACGTAATGGTATTCCCCGGCAGTGCCGTCCGGCAACGTATAGGTGTCGAATTTATATTCCCAGTAAGGATTCCTGTACTTAACAACTGATGTCAATGTTTTTAATTGCTTTATCATTGCCGGTTGAATAATTAATCGAATATTTGTTTCGGGCCTTTTAGGACGGTTATTGCATATCAAGAGACTGAAATAAAAGGCTAAGAGATTGCCACTCAAAACTTGTTTTCTAATCTAAAAGCCATGCGAAGGCCCGGCGCTGTCAGGGTGACGGGCACCTCTGAAATAATACTAAGATTAACGTATATTATCTACCAATTCGCTATGGCTGAAGAAGAAAGCAGTCTCAATGGCGGCGTTCTCGTCGGAATCGGAGCCATGGACGGCATTGAAAGCCAGGGACTGGCCATATAATTTCCGTACTGTGCCTTCGGCGGCTTTTTGCGGGTCGGTTGCCCCGATTAATTTGCGGTAGTCCTCCACTGCATTTTCTTTTTCAATAGCAATCGGCACGATTGGGCCGGAGCTCATATAGTCAAGTAGTTCTTCATAAAACGGCCTGTCCTTATGAATTTCATAAAATACGCCGGCTTGCTGGCGGGATATTTTTATTAATTTCATCCCTGATATTTTGAATCCGGCTTGTGTTATCATCGATACTATTTCGCCGATTACATTTTTGCTAACTGCGTCGGGTTTGATAATTGCAAGAGTTCTATTTCTCATCGAATTCCTCATTCTAATTATTTATAATAAAACATTAAGGCCAAAAAGGTCTCAAAATTACCTAAAATTCTTTATTTAAACTTCACCATAAGCATGAAGTGGATTATCAATATTAATCAAAAATTCGCAATTAAACAGAATCAAATAATTGCAATTAAACAGAATCAAATAATTGCAATTAAACAGAATCAAATAATTGCAATTAAACAGAATCAAATAATTGCAGCGACCCCGCGGAGGAATTAACCCACATCGCGGGATTGAATATTATTCTTTATTTAAGAAGAACAAAATTAAGAAATATATCTTAATCAATAAACATCGATCCCCGGAAAAAGGATTAAATAATAACACGATGGTTACATTTGGAAATATGTATTTGAATGAATAACTTGGAAAAGCTAAATTATGTAATTAATAAAATGGCATATTTACTTATAAAGAGGTACGAATTATGAAATACTTTATGATGATAATAATTGTTGTGCTGATTTCGGCCGTATCCACAACGGAAGCGAAAAAGCTGGGCAAAGAGATTACTCTGAAGAAGACCACCAAAATTTCTCAGATACTCGACAAGCCGGAAAGCTATGTTGGAAAAAAAGTTTTAGTTGAAGGCACTATCGTTGGTGTATGCAAAAAGCGCGGATGCTGGATTGAAGTGGCTGGTGATAAGGAATTCCAAAAAATTAAAGTAAAAGTTGACGATGGGGTTATCGTTTTCCCGGTGTCTGCCAAAGGCAAGAAGGTTATGGTCGAAGGCGAAGTGGAGAAAATCGTCGCCGACAGCCACAGCCACGACGGCAAAGCTCACGACGAAAAGAAAAGCGGATGCAGCCACGGCTCCGAGACCTATTACAGATTGAAAGGATTGGGTGCGGTTATTGCTGATTAGGCCACTGACAAATTACAATTGAAGAACAATCCACATAATGAAAAGAAGGTTATGTGGATTTTTTTTCACTGTTTGCCCGAACTCATTATTGCAGCTATCAATGTCATATCCTCGCGGTTGTCCAACGCTATCTTCACTGCCATTGTGAGCGGTACGGACAATAACATGCCAACCGGCCCAAGCACCCAGCCCCAAAATACCAATGACAAAAATACTACTAATGTCGACAAACCTAACCCCCGGCCCATTACCTTCGGTTCGATAATATTACCGGTCATAAAATTAACAATCGTAAAAACAACTGCCGTTAATATAGCGCTGACACCGCCAAGCTGAATGTAAGATAATAATATTGGCGGCACAGCAGCTATAAAAGAACCAATGTTCGGAATATAATTCAGCATGAAAGCAAGCAATCCCCACAGCAAAGGATAATCCACTCCGATAATGGCAAGGGCAATCGATATGACTATACCGGTAATCAGGCTGATCAATGTTTTAATCGCAACATATCGGTTTATTTTATTTATGATTTTGCTTAACTGCTCTTCGGCGGCCTCGGGATTGCCGGCGGCCATTTTGATCTTGGCCGGAATGCCGGAGGCCTCGAGTAGAATAAATATCACAGTGAAGAATATCAGAATGAAATTGCTGAATACGCTGCCCAGGCCGGTTAATATTCCGCCGGCAAATTTCATTATCTCGCCCGGCTTTAACGTGTCGGATACGAATTCATCCGGTATTATTACACCAAATCCCTTCAGCCACGTTATAATGCCGATCGCATGTTGCTGGAGTTTCTCTTGGTAGACGGGCAAAGATTCGGAGAAATCGCTGATGGAACTGCTGACTATCATCGAAACAAGGAAACCAAATCCTAATGCTGCCACTATTACAATTATCAAACTTAGTGCGGAAGGCAGACCCTTCCTTTGAAGCCACGAATATGGCGACAGACAGACTATTGCTATGAATATCGATAGCAAAAACGGCACAACTATGGGCGCCGCTACTTTCATGCCGGCTATAATTATCACAAGGGCGGCCGTGCTGGCCAGAAAATTTCTCTTGGGCTGACTGTTTCTAATTTTAGCCGGTGGCATTGGCAAGCCTTCCTGAATGTTGGTAGAGATTCAATTAATTCAATATAGCTAAATGGACAAGGATATGCAAATAAACGGAGCCACTGATACTTGTCTATTATAAACTTTCTGGCTCCCAATAACTTTTAAATAGTAGAATCAAATAATAAAATCAATCTTAATATTTGGCTATGGCCATTGCTCCGTGATTTCCACACAACGGAATCATTTCTCATGAAGGTATCTGCTATTAAAGACTTCAAATCTACTAAATAATGATTCAATTCTTCCGCAAGAGCTGATAAATCTTCTATGAAAGCCTATTCTACTCGTGTTAAAGCCACTATTTCTTCCGCAAGAGCTGTAAATTCTATAGGAAGAGCTGTAATTAAACAATATAAATGACTTGTCATTCAGAGCAAAGCGATGAATCCAGTAATATGCGCTTTGAACATGCTTTCTGGATTCTTCGCCGCACTTCGTTTGGCTCTGAATGACGAAATAAGAGCTGTAATTAAACAATATAAATGACTTGTCATTCAGAGCAAAGCGATGAATCCAGTAATATGCGCTTTGAACATGCTTTCTGGATTCTTCGCCGCACTTCGTTTGGCTCTGAATGACGAAGGAAGAGCTGTAA